>JABAZT010000018.1:2621-8712 GCA_018608565.1 Candidatus Altimarinota bacterium | reverse complement strand
CATTTGTTTTTACTAGTAGAAAAATTAAACAAATTAGACTCTGAAGTAAAAACAGGGAATCTAATTCTAAAAGAAAATAATATACAACAATTGTTTCAGAGAGTTTTTTCAATGTTCAAAGAACAGTACGGAAAAAACTTTAATTTTACCTCCAATATAAATAGCCTCAATACTCCAGTTTTTTTATTCGACATAAACGAACTAGAGGAAACATTGAGAGTTCTATATGAAAATGCAATCAAATATTCTCCAGAAAAATCTGAAATAGATGCAAATTTAACCCAATCGGAAGATAAAACTATTATTTGTATCAAAAATACAGGGATAGGCATTGATTTAAATACAAAAAAATCAGTAACTGATCCATACGTACGCGCTAATACAGAAGTTCTAGGAATGGGACTTGGCCTAGCTCTTGCTGAAAAAACTATACAACAACACAACGGAACACTTGAAATAGAAAGTGATGGAAAAACCTACACTAAAATAATAATTTCTATACTAACACAAACTATCGAATAATTCTAATTTGATAGAACATATCGATGAGCTTCTAATGCTGCAACGGCTCCTTGCCCTGCCGCAACAATCGTTTGCTTATGGATTTCATCAGTACAGTCCCCAGCCGCATAAAAACCTTCTGCAGAAGTATGCATGTTGCGATCTACTATAATTTCATGATATTCATTAAGTTCTACCACTCCATCTAGAAAACTCGTAGCCGGAACCTGACCAATTTCTTCAAAAATACCTTCACAATCAATAACACACTCTTCTCCCTCTTTTTCATATCTAAAACCTGAAACCTTATTATTTAAATCTAATATGATCTCTTTGGATGAGACTTCATATACAACCGAAATAGATGGATTCATTTCAATTTTTTCGATAAGACAGGCCTCTCCGATTAAATGATCAATATTGGTCATAATAGTAATATCATCAGTATATTTTGCCAACTGAAGACTTACATCCAATGCACTATTCCCTCCCCCAATAACCACCATCTTTTTTCCTTTATACAATGGGGCATCACTTGTCGCCGAAAAACTCAGCCCATTCCCTTCCATAGCAACCCGTTCTCCTGGAATTCCCAAGACTCGAGGACGTTTTCCAGCAGTACATACAATTGTCCGAGTTTCATAACACCTATCTCCATCAGTGCAAACCTCAAACCCTTTATTCTTTTCATCCTTCATTCCTGAAATCGTCGTAACCTTCTCTCCTTCTCTTACCCAAAGATCAAAATGTGAATTATCCTCATCTACAGTTTTAATATGAGCCTGAAACTGATGTACTAATTCAGGACCAGTAGCTTTTACGACGCCAGTCCAATTTTCAATATCACTACACCAATTAAGCTGACCTCCAATTTCCCCACAAATCAGAAGCGTCTTCAGTTTTCTTCGAGCCGCATAAATGGCAGCCGTCATTCCCGAAGGACCAGCCCCAATAATCACACAGTCAAATACCTCAGGATAAGTAGACTCATCAGCATGTTCACAGTTTAGACAAGACCAATCTCGTTTTTGCATAATATTATAATAAATTCTCACCATTATACCTCAAAAATACAAAAAATTGAAGCATGAAATATTGCAAAAAAAAAAGAATACAATAGCGTAGCAAAGATTTATCAACCCATTTATGAAAAAAACACTACTACTAGCACTCATAGCATTTTCATTAACCGCTTGTGCCGACGAAAAAAAGCCAACATTCACTGATGATATAAATGTTCAATCTAAAACAATTGAGACTGCAACACTCGGAGAAAGCTGTGAAACAAAAAAATGTAAAAGCGGACTAGAATGTAATGATGAAAAAATATGCGTAGAAACTGTAGCCTTAAAAAATCTATTTTGTCCTGAAACTCAAGATCCAGTCTGTGGGAGAAAAGGAGACTATAAAAACGGATATCTAAACGAATGTGAAGCCACACGACATGGAGCTGAAATACTATACAAAGGATTCTGTAAAGTAGATCCTGATGTTACAGGAGACTGTAAAGCCAACATTACACGTATTGGACAATGTGATACAGAATTTACGGGAGTTGAATACAACGGTAAAAACTGTGTCGAGAAGTCAGTTTCAGGATGTGATGCCGAAATTCCATTTGAATCAATCGAAGCTTGTGAATCTACCTGTAGTGGATTTATAAAATCCATATTCAAGTAAAAAACCTCATAGCAAACAAAAGCACTCATAGCGCTATATTTTGTCTTAAAATAATTTTCATGCTATAATATAGTAATGGAATCAAATATTCTCGAGATCATTCACTACGCTTCCTTTACGATAGGAATTGTCGGAATATTGATAATTATCATAGGAGCCATCCGAGGTTTTTATCACTATCTTCTACATCTACGTGCTGATAACTTCGCACAGATACGGTACGAAGTTGGTTCTCACATCATACTAGGACTCGATTTCCTGGTAGGAAAAGACATCATCGACACCATGCTCATCGACGCCAACAATCCAGAAAAATTCTGGATGGATTTAGCCGCACTTCTTACCGTTGTAACAATACGAATAATTTTGACATACTTTATCCAGAAAGAGATCGCGGATCTAAAAGGTGTAGAAAAATAGTAAAATCCTAATCAACTCTACAGCTCCTCATTGATCATCTCTCCATTTTCATCCAATTTCTCTTCTGGAAGAAATTTTGAAGTAACTGCTCCAAACTCTGCCGATCCAACCTGATCTCGAAATTTACCTAGAATACCACACGAACGTCGATCCGGTTTAGGAGCCAACCAGTTTTTTCTTCGTTCCTCCAGCACTTCATCACTCACTTGAACCTCAATAAGAGATTCTTTTTCAGAAATCTTGATAATATCTCCTTTTTCCACCAAACCGATAGGACCACCTACATAAGCCTCAGGTGCAATATGCCCAATCACAAATCCATGCGATCCACCACTAAACCGACCATCTGTGAGTAATGCCACATCAGCCCCAAGGCCTTGACCAACCAGAGCCGCGGTAACTGCCAACATCTCACGCATCCCAGGACCTCCCTTAGGCCCTTCATTTCGGATAACGACTACATCTCCCTTTTCTATCTCCTGACGCTCTAGAGCATGAAAACAATCCTCCTCAGACTCATATACCTTAGCTGGTCCTGTATGATCTGTCACCGCCAATCCTCCAGTCTTCATCACCGCGCCTCCTGGGGCTAGGTTTCCCTTCAATATTTTCAACGGCGCATCATCTTTCTTCGGACGATCAAAATTCACGATCACCTGACCTTCCGTCAATTTTTTCGCGTCCTTTAGATTTTCTTCTACCGTCTTTCCTGTAACCGTAAGACAATCTCCGTGAAGCAGTCCTTCCGCCAGCAACACTCGCATCAACGCTGGAATCCCACCCGCATTATGTAGATCCTCCATTACAAATTTTCCAGACGGTTTCAAATCCGCCACATGCGGAACTTTCTTCCCAATTCTATTAAAATCATCAATCGTAAAATCAATCCCCGCTTCATGTGCAATAGCTAGCGTATGCAACACCATATTCGTCGATCCTCCCATAGAGAGTGATACCACGATTGAATTCTCAAGTGACTTCATCGTAATAATTTTTCTTGGAGTTAGATCCAATTTCACCGCATTTACAATAGCCTTCCCAACATTTCTTCCATCTATCTGTTTCGCCGACTTAACTCCTGGGATCGAAGCCGATCCAGGAATACTCATTCCCATTCCCTCTATCATACTCGCCATTGTATTCGCCGTATACATTCCACCACATGATCCAGCCGTTGGGATCGATTCATTTTCTACTATGTCCAGCTCTTCCTTTGTTATTTTTCCAGCCTGAAACTGACCAACCGCCTCAAACACAGAAACAATATCCAACGCACATCCCTTGTGATGTCCCGGTAAGATCGTTCCTCCATAGATAAAGATCGAAGGAATATTCGCTCGAGCCATTCCCATCAAACATCCAGGCATATTTTTATCACACCCTCCAACTCCCACCATTCCATCAAAACGACTCCCTCCACTCATCAACTCCAGACAATCAGCAATCACCTCTCGACTTGTCAGAGAATACCGCATTCCTTCATGTCCCATCCCAATTCCATCACTCGCCGTCGGATACCCAAACGTCTGAGGAAATCCTCCTCCTTCTAGAATTCCTACTCTGACAGACTCAGCAATCGTATTCAAATGTGAATTACAAGGCGTCGTCTCCGACCATCCACTCGCAATCCCAATCAAAGATTTATCAAAATCCTCATCCGTCATCCCCACCGCTCTCAGCATAGACCGCTGTGGAGCCCGATGATCCCCTTGTGTTACAACCCGAGAACGTTTATTGGCTGGTGTTTTCATATCTACAAAACTCTAATCATAAGAAAAAAAAAGTAAATCTTAGACAAGAAAAGTGTAATGTGTTAAAATAAAATATAAGTAAAAAATAAAGATGGTAGAAAAAGAACCAATTGATCTGATACGACCAGAGGCACATACAGAAGAAAAAGTCCTAATAGCAGTAGAGGAATACGCAACAAAAGTAATGAATATCGAACGTAAAATCGATAGTAAAGATTTAGAAATACTAGGAGTAGAAGTAATCGGAAATGGGCTTGATATTATCGAAAACTGGCAAAACAAATCAGAAAATGGGAAAAAAGATATGTCTGAAGACATAACATATCAATTAGAAGAAAAACAAAAAATAGTACAAATAAACGAACAATATGAACAGTTTGTACAGGTAGCTTTTCAGGAGTTTTCAGTGGCAGTCATCCCCATCTATCGAGAAAAACTAGGAATGAATGATCAAGCCATCAGTAAATTTCTCACCACTACCGTATATCCAGGACTCAAATCCCTTCAACAACAAGCCGTCGCTTCAATCCAAGAAGATCTATCTACAGACATAACCGAACTCGCAACTAAAGAAAATTTCGCCTTTGAAAAAGTAAGACGAAGCTGTAGTCGTTTTCTAGGGCAGACGGTAATTGATGCCATGCAAACAGATGAAAATACCGAGAAAAGACTCCTCGCATTCAAAGACAACTTCAAACACCTTGGACTACGACAAGCACAAGACATAGCCATAAAACAACTCGAAGGATCCGATAAAACTGGCGAATACGCAAATCTAGAACTCACTACAGATGATTGGGACCAATTCTGGGAAAGTAAAGAAACAAACGAAAAAGATGAACGATACGATAAAAAAATAAAAAGACTCCTCCAAGAACGTCCAGGAATTCCAAGAAAAGGACAAACTGGAATAGAAAGTAGTACAAAAAATAAAATAGAAGGTCAGCATGAAATTTCAATTCTCATGGCAAACCTAACACATACGATCATGCAACCGGCTCGAACCATACATGAAGAAGGATTCTTATTAAGAAATACAAAAATTAGAAGTAACAATATCAATAGAAGAGTTAATACAAAAAAGACTACCTTTGGAACATTTCGAGGCATGACCCATAACACCGCTGTAACTGGTGCGGCTAAACATTCGGGAGGATTATTTGGACCAAATGGGGATCAAAATAACTACGAACAGGATCTTAACTCAAAAGAGCAAGAAAAAGCCAAAAAAGCAGCTCTCATGCGAACTATCTATGAGATTATGAAAGACCACCTCCAAGTGACTAAAAGTCTAAACAAAGAATTCCCAGGACTCAGATATGAAGGAGAAAACGAAACCGTAGATGCAATAAGAGCTCGAAGAGCACCTGATAGGAAAATCAAAGTAAGACTCGGAATCTATCCCGAAACCGGTCAATATGCAATCGCTGGAGGAGGTTTTATAGATCCAGGTGAATCTGCAAAAGAAGCAGCTATCAGAGAATCTTTCGAAGAAAGTGGAACAGGATTTGATTCAGAAAATGCAATAACATTATTTGAAAAAGAAAAAGTAGAAAACGATCACAGAAATAGTGCAGATGGAAGTCGATATATAATAAGCACAGTATTACTCGAAATATTACCAACTAATCATGATCCAAAAGAACTAAAAACAAACACAGACCATCCCCTCTCAGATCTAGAAGACGTAAATTTTGACTATGATTTAGAAGAATTATTCAAATTACCAGAAGAAAAAT
>JABAZT010000018.1:244-2611 GCA_018608565.1 Candidatus Altimarinota bacterium | reverse complement strand
GTTGACATCTATAAGTCATTGATGTTATAATAAATCAAAAGCCAAGAACAATAAAAAAGCACCTAATTCCTTAGATGCTTATTCTTATACTTAAAACTTATTCTTCAATCTATACTTCAATTTTCTTCGCTTTCACTCCAACCTCTACAATTTTATCAAAAACTTCAGAGTGATTCATAGCAATCTCAGAGAGATTCTTACGATCAACTCCCATTCGAGCATGAAGCCATTTGTTCTTCATCTCACTATATCGATGTCCTCGTTCTCGAAGTGCAGCAGAAATACGAGCAGTCCAAAGTCGACGAAAATCTCGCTTCTTTTGTTTTCGCCCTTTATAAGCGTGCTGACCAGCTTTCATCATGGCTTGCTTTGCAATCCTAAAAACTGATTTTCGTTTTCCACGATATCCTTTCGTAGCCGACAGTACTTTCTTATGTCGTGCTTTTGCCGTAGTTCCGCTTGTAACTCGTACCATGATATAAAATTTTAAATGTAATGGTGTAACCTAAGAAGTTTTTTTACTAATGTTCAAAAGACGACTCAATCCTTTCATGTGACCTTTTGGAGCATGTACTCCTCCAGTAGAAGACTTCAACTGTCTAGAACTCTTTGAGCTCAAGAGATGTCGCTTACAAGCCTTGTTCAACATAACCTTACCTGTACCGGTAATTTTAGTTCTTTTTGCCGTTCCCTTATGAGTTTTTTGCTTCATAGTAGTTTAAATTTAGCCAGCACAAGTTAACCAAGTCTAAAACGTTGTCAAGAAAATAACTAATCACTCTCAATACATTATTGATGTATTACACGGTCCACTCATCAAATATTATTTTTCCAAACCTAAGTCGCCTTAATCGGCTTCATTATAGCAATAATTTGATATCCACTTCCTCGAGGCAGATCCTCAAGTTTACCAAACTCAGACAAACTCACTGTAAATGCTTTCATTTTTTCATAGGCAAGATGCTTATGAGCATTTTCTCGCCCCTTCATCACAAGCTGAACTTTGACTGAGTGACCTTTCGTCAAAAACTCCTCTGTATGTTTTCGTTGTCGTTCTAGATCCCCCTCTCCCATACGGAACGTAATCCGTATTCCTTTTTGTTCCAAACTCTTTCCTGCTTTTTTAGCAGCGTGTTCTTTCTTTTTAACAATATAGAGCATCTTCCCGTACTCAATCAACTTAGCCACAGGAGGAACAGCCTTAGGAGCAATCTCTACGAGATCAACCTCTAGTTCTTTTGCCTTCGCGAGAGCCGCCTCTCGAGACAAAACTCCGACCAACTCTCCTTCAGCATCAACAACCCGAAGCTCATTAGCTCGGATTTTTTCATTTATTCGATGAAGGATTCTAGGTTCTGGTTTTTGAAATCGTTTTCGTCTAGGTCGTGCTATGGCAAGAAAAGGTTAAAAAATTCTTCCCCCAAACACTACCTCCTAACATTCCTTTGTCAACCGCCAAACAGCACAAAAAACAGAACCAAAAAGGAAAACTAAAAGTCCTTCTATCGAACCAAAAATTCAATTTGATCCACAAGACGAGGAATCGAATCAATCCAAAAAGGAGAAACTTTTATATTCAACACTTCATCAATTTCTGCATGATTTGTAAGTATTCCTCGAGCTTCTTGAACAGATTTTCCAAATATCTCACGCTTCAAAGATTCTTTCCATTCCTGTGCAAAAGCATTTTCTGCATCAACATTAAAGGTTTCAACCCCTTTTATCGAAACAGACAATTTCCCCCATCCATCCTCTATAAAGGAATCAATATTCAAAATTCGATATTCAAACGAAGTCATATCAAGCTCCAACAGTTTTTTTCGTTGATCCTGGTTTTCTTTCAACTTTTCCCTCAGAAGCCCCACCACCGAAGCTCTATCAAAAACCAAACCACTCAAGCTTAACTTCCCAGCAAGTTCAAATGTTCGTATTTCTTCTCCTACTTGATTTTCAGGGACGACCAAATCTTGAAGCGTATGTGGCAAAAGATCAGGATGATCTATCAATACATATTCAGTTCCTTCTCTCTCGGATCTAGACTGAAGCTCTTTTTCCAATGCATCTTTCGCCTGTATTCGGAAACTATCTTCAAAATTTGATTGCACCAACTCTACATCATTCTCTCCCATAAAATAACGAGTCAAAGTAGAACCACCAACCAAAGGTCCTCTATTAGCTTTTCCATAATACAGCTCCTGCAATTCCTTTCTCAATGCAGGAAAAACAAATTCTGTCCCAGCATCAACATTCCCCCTATCTCCAACAGGACGTTCCTTGATATCATATTCATCAGCTACAATACGAACCACCAGTTGCCCCGGCACATCACCTACTCGTGGCGGAATAACAATATCCTCAGCAAAACGA
>JABAZT010000018.1:0-234 GCA_018608565.1 Candidatus Altimarinota bacterium | reverse complement strand
CGAAAGACATATCCCTCAGGAGTGACAAGCCGAGATGGAACCAAATATTTCTCATCACTTGTTTCATTAAACAAAGTAATTTCACCACTAGCATTTGTCAGTTCATATTGACGATCAAAGGTCGAAAAAGTCTGAGATCCTTCTACTGCGTTTTCAACAAAAATTCCATTCACCATAGGCAAATTAGATTCATCATCAGGAATAGTGGCCCCCGGCAAGGCAACAATAATATTC
>JABAZT010000025.1:37180-48224 GCA_018608565.1 Candidatus Altimarinota bacterium | reverse complement strand
TCGGTATTCTTTCCATTTTCCAGGCAGTGTTTTTCGTGTTTCTATTATTTTTTGTATATCGAGTCTAAAACGGCCTCTTTCCTCGCATATAACGAATTCTATTAGAAATAGTACATTATAAGCCTCTAGAATTTCTATTAGTTTTTTTTCTTCTCCGATATTTTGTTTTTCTTCACTTGCTTGAAGATTTCTTAATTCTTTGTTGAAATTATCATTTTCCGTATCAATAATGTCTTCATATGTTTGAAGCTTATCATCTTGATCATCTGCATCTAGATAAGAAAAAAAGTCATAAAAAACATCTTCATCTACTTTTATACTTATGCTTCCATTTTCGCCTCTATTCCATAAAATGAAGTTTCTTTGTATTAAATCATCTGGAATGTCTACAGCAAGTCTTGCTCGATATGTCTCAATTAATGAAAGTTCTTTTTCTGAATATTTATCAAGTTTAGTATTTGATTGAAGATTTTGATAACCTTGTGTTTCTTTTCGCTCTTTTTCATTTCCTTTTGGACGTGTTTGTGGTTTTTTGATTCTATTGTAATTTTTCATACTTATTTAGTCTAATATATTTTGTGAAAAAATGCAATGACTAGAATGTGAATTATTAGAAATATCTTTGCCAATCTCAAAACGCGGGATACAATTAACTTCCGTGATGAAACAATCAAAATTCATATTCGTAACGGGCGGTGTATGCTCGAGTTTGGGGAAGGGGATCGTGGCTGCTTCTACCGCGGCTATTTTGAAGTCCGCAGGGCTTAAAGTTTCTGTAATGAAGCTCGATCCGTATCTAAATGTAGATCCTGGGACTATGTCTCCTTTTCAGCATGGAGAAGTGTTTGTGTTGGATGATGGGGGAGAGACAGATCTTGACCTTGGTCATTACGAACGATTTATTGATGTTCCAATTACGACTCTTTGTACCGTTACTACAGGAAAGGTCTATAGTGAAGTGCTTGAGGAAGAACGAGAGGGGCGATATCTAGGAGGAACGATTCAGATTGTTCCGCATATTACGGGTAAAATTCAACAAAAAGTCGAAAAAGCGGCAAGGGATCTAGACTTAGACGTTTTGGTGGTAGAAATTGGTGGAACGGTAGGGGATATAGAAGGAGAGCCTTTTCTGGAGGTGATCCGAGAAATGCGGAACAAGCATGGAAATAAAAATGTATTGTGTCAGCATACGACACTTTTACCTTACTTAGCCGCGTCGAAAGAGCTTAAAACAAAGCCAACGCAGCTTTCAGTAAAAGAACTTCGTCGATCAGGAATTCATCCAGATATTATGTTTTGTAGAGCGGATGTTGAGATTCCAGAGAAGTTACTAGAAAAGGTTGGATTCTTTTGTGATGTGCCGACAGAGGCCGTGCTTCCTGCGGAGACGGTGAAGTCTATCTATGAAATACCTTTGAAATTTCAGAAGTATAACCTAGGGAATCTTATTGCTGAGAGACTTGAGCTTGGTGATTTGAAATTTGATCTGGCAGAGTGGGAATCAGGAATAGAAAGTATACTAAGTGAAAAAGAAGAACTAGTTATCGGGCTTGCGGGGAAATATAATGAACTAGACGATGCCTATTTGTCCGTTATAGAATCAGCAAAATTTGCAGGATATAAACACGATAGAGCGGTTAGAATTGAATGGATCGATACAGAAAAAATAGAAGCAGAAGATCCAAAAGAATTGAAAAAGCTTGAAACGGTTGCTGGGATTGTAGTTCCTGGTGGGTTTGGAAATCGAGGAATAGAAGGGAAAATAAAGGTGGCCCAGTACTGTAGAGAAAATAATAAGCCCTATCTAGGTCTTTGTCTTGGATCGCAGATTATGGCGCTTGATTATGCTCGAAATGTGTTGGGGATTACAGATGCAGATAGTGAAGAATTTGATGATACTGGGAAATCTAAGAATCATGTAATTCACTTTATACCAGAACAACGAGATATTCGTCGAAAAGGAGGAACTATGAGGCTTGGAGCCTATCCTTGTGTGTTGGATAAGGATTCTAAATCAGCAAAGCTATATGGAAAAACAGAAATATCGGAACGACATCGTCATCGGTATGAATTTAATAATAGTTATAGAGAGCAGTTTGAGTCTTCTGGATTTAAAATCGCAGGAGAATCTCCAGATGGTCAGCTGGTAGAGGTGGTAGAAGTCGTAGATCATCCTTTTATGATCGGTTGTCAGTATCATCCAGAGTTTTTAAGTCGTCCATTTAGACCTCATCCTTTGTTTGATGGATTTATTCAGGCCTCTCTATAGAAAGGGGTTATGTATTTATATCTAAAAAGAGCGGTTATCCCTTTGCAAATAAGGGATTTTCGTGCTATAATTGAATGAAATATATTAGGTTTATGCTTGATTGCTTGAGCTTTGATATAAAAAACAGACATAAATAATATGCAAAAATTTTTCTTTCAGGCTGTTACGGTCGATGGCAAACAAATCTCAGGAACCATGGAGGGGACTGATGAAGTGGCCGTGAGAGAGAAACTTGCGAATGCCAAGATGGCTGTTTTGGATGTAGTAGTTTTTGATCCTGTGGTGCATCAAAATGCCAATCAAATGGTTTTTGATTTTGTTGGAACAAATCTAGAAGGAAAGCCGGTAACCGGAACTATAGAGTCTGAAAATCTATACGAAGCCTATAAGAAACTAAGACTAGAATATAATTTGGATCTTTCTTCGTTGGTTGACAGTACACTTTCCGAAGCAGAAAAAGACTCGGCGAGAGCTCTTGGGATAAGTTTGGAAATGGAGGAGCAGCTCAAGAATGAAAATAAGCATATCAAGCGAGAGTTGAGTAATAAAGACAGGCTTAGGAATGAAAATCAAGCATTGATCACTAATGCGCTCAAATCAAAGGAGGAGGAGTCTAAAATAATACAGGAAGAGATTACGAACCTTATTACAGAAGTGAATTCGTTGCTTCAGAAAAATAAGGCGTTTATTGATCCAGTAAAACGAAGAGAGATTGAGTCACAGTTGGACTTATTAAGTCGTATCAAGTACTCAAATGCGGTAGATCATCTGAAGAATCTTTCTGAAAAATTATTTAAGACTTTACTGGCGGATGATTTGTTTCTTGAGAAGAGTGAGATTCATGAATCAGAACAAGCTAATTATGATTTGGCAATATCTGATGTACATGGGTATGCAAAGGAGGTAAAACAAAATATAAATCGTAAATTTAGAGAAATTCAGCTTCAGATAGCGGGTCTTTCTCCTGATGAAATCAAGAAAAAACTAGGAAGCTGGGGGATTGGGAAGATTATAAGAACGACTATATATTTTAGTTTTGTTTTTTTTCTAATTCTTGCGTTGATTATTTTTGTGGCTGGATTTATAGCTTCACTTCTTGGGTGGGGGATGATATATGAGGTGTTGATGCCGTCTTACTTGTTTTGGTATTTTGTGGGTCTTTCTTTTTTGATTGTGCTCTTTTTTGGAATTGATTTAGAAATAGAATGGAAGAGCTCTTTGCATGAGGTTCTTTTTAAGATTTTGGTGTTTGGGCTTATTTTTATTTTGTACTCTTTGAATTCTCAGGTTTTATTTCTCTGGACTTTATAGGGTGGTTTGATTGCAAAAAAAAACTCTATTGGGATAATCAGTTCCGATGAATTTTTCAAAAGTCTCATTTAGTTTGTTCAGTATTGAGTTGATTGGTGTATTTCTTGGTGTTATTTTTTTTGTTGTGGCATGGGGGTGGTATAAACAGCTTCAACAATCGAATTTCTCTATAGATTATTTTACACATCATTTTTGGAAGTGGGTATTGTGTGGATTTTTTGTGGGGCGTTGTGTTTCATTAGTACTTAACCCAGATATTTTTATTAAATATGGTGTTGTTTCATTTTTTGCCTTTTGGGAACATGGTATTCATGTTCTTGGTGGTTTGTTTGGTTTTTTGCTAATGATGTGGATTGATTTTAAGAAAACAGATTTTAGTTTTCTACGTTGGATTGATTTAATTTCTTTGAATCTTGTTTTTGGGCTTTTTATATATGATATCGCTTCTTTTCTGACAGGACATGTTTATGGAAAAGAAACGGATTTATTTTGGGGGGTTCGGTATGAAACATTTGGGGTTGAAATTATTAGTCCTGTACACCCTGTTACCTTGTATATGCTGATATTTCATATGTTTCTTTATGTATATGTAAAAAAACATAAAACTCGACTTGAAAACCAATTTGGGGTTTTATTTCTTACAACGCTTTGGTGGCTTGTGTGTATTAGCTTTGTTTTTTCTTTTTTACGAGCCGATGAGGCTCAGTATTTACTGGGGATGATCCGTATTAGTCAGGTAATAGAGTTACTAGTTTTAGTTGTTTTATTTATCTTATTGCATAAATTGAAAATGTATTATAAGTCTTCTAAATAATGTTTGATATTACTCAGCTTTCCCGTTTGTCTTATTTTTTTGATAGGAATCCTCTTGGTGATTTTATTTTAGGATATTTTGTTCTGGGATATTTTATTTTGTTATTAGTGATTGCTAAAGTCTTGAAAAAGAAATCAGAAAAGAACAAATATCTCAAGAAATCTATTAAGAAAAAATTGTGGGTATTTTATGTATTTGGAGGGATTGGTTGTGTTTTGATTTTAAGCCGTTTTTCAGAAGTTCCTTTTATTTCTATGAGAATATGGCTTTACTTAGCGGTTATAGCTAGTATTGTGTTAGGTGTTAGGAACTTGATGTTAATTAGAAGGCTTTATCTTAAGCGGATTGCCTCATCAGAAAGAGAAACAGAAAAACAAAAAAACAAAAACTAGGTCTAATCGTTTTTACTATGATTGTTCGATTAATTGTTTGTTTTTTATTAGTTTTAGGTATTCAATCTGAAGTATTTGCTTCTACGTTTGAAGAGAGGATTCGTACATATAACGATATACAGCGAAAACAGATTGAGGCTGTTTCAGAGCAACGTATTTTGAATACGGTGGCGCCTGTGACCGAGCGTTTTTATAAGACTCCTTTGTTTATAGTTCTATGGTTTGTGTTTATTCTACTGATTGTAATTGGTATTGTTTTTTGGGTTTGGAAAAAAATTCGGCTTGAGATGGATGATTTAGAGTATTTGAGATATGAAGCTGATAAAACACTTGTTGGAATGGAAGGTCAAGAATCTTTTAAAATCCTTATTTCTGAGGGGAAATCCTATTTTAGAAAGAATAATTTATTAGCGATTGAAAAATTTCAGGCTTCTTTGGAACATAAGTTGTCGGATGAACAGCGAGCCGAGGTGTTTAATCTTTTGGGAATGTCATATATAGAGCAATATCGTAGTGACAATCATCTAACCGTCACGATGAATGTTCATGATACAAACGACTCTAAACATCCTGAGTACTTAGAAAAAGCTGAATCTTACTTGCATAGAGCAAAGACGATTATGCCTCATGATGATTTATTTCAGTTGGATACTGATTGTTGGTTGATTGCCTTATACGCTTTAGAGGGAAAGTATGAGAGTGGTTTGGATATTGCTAAAGAAGCACTAAATTTTGCTGAACATAGTGGGGAAAAACTGAAGGCTAAGTATGTTGGGGATAAAATTCGTATTCTTGAGAAAAGAATCTCTGAACAAAAAAATGATACAAATTCAGATGCTCAGTATCCAAAAGAATTAGAATTAAATACAGTAGAGGTTCTTTAATGTATTTTATGTGATTGTGTCTTTTTCCTCTACTAAAGACCTTTAACTTAAAACAAGATATATTGTGTTAAGTAGTTTTGATTTCCTTTTGTACAGACTGCTTTGGTTTTTTCTATATGTGTTCTGAGAATCTTTTTTAATAAATAAAAAATAGAAGAATACTGTTTTGACAAACGAAAGGCTCTTCTTAGAATCTGTTTGAAATTTGATGTAATTACCATATCTATGTCTCAAAATGTAACGGCAACGCGTATGACGCTCTTAAGTCTTAAAGGGCAAGTTAAGACAGCACAAAGAGGACATAAGCTCCTTAAGGATAAGCAGGATGGTCTGATGCAGGAGTTTTTGAAGATTATTCATAAAGCCAAAGCGCTAAGAGGAGAGGTTGAGATGGCTATTAAGAAGGCGAATGCTTCTTTTTTGGATGCACAGGTGGCAATGCCAAAAGGAGTACTTCAAAATACGCTTTCAAACCCAGGACAAAAATTGAGTCTTAAAGTGAAAACAAAGAATGTAATGTCGGTTCGAATTCCTATATTTGACCTGCAGGTTTCTGGGAATCCTTGTCAATACGGATTTTTACAGACAAGGGGTGAACTAGATCTTGCCCTTAAGGAATTTACAAAAGTATTTGAACTATTACTTCAATTGGCCGAAATCGAAAAGACGGCAGAAAACCTCGCTATTGAACTTGAAAAAACTCGAAGACGAGTTAATGCTCTTGAATATACACTTATTCCTGAACTTCAGACAAAATTGAAATTTGTACGGATGAAATTGGCTGAGAATGAACGCTCTGCTGTAGTTCAAGTTATGGCTATCAAAAATATGATTGAGGCTCAAGAGAAAGCCAAGCTAGAGGCAGCAGCCTAAATTGAAATTATTATAACGTTACGATATTTTAAAAATGAATGTATTTATTCGAACTTCCGTTCTAACGCTACTTTTAGCTAATTCTTTATTGTTAACGGCTTGGGCTGCGGCACCAGATCCATCAAACTATGGATATGAGCAAAAAATTGAAGTTCCAAATGGAAGTATTGGTGAATTGGCAAAGATTATACTGCCTCCTCAACTTGTTCAATCTATAAAGCCTGATCTATCTAATGTACAGATTGTAAATCAAGCAAATGAACCAGTTCCCTTCCGTGCATTTACTGGTAAATCTGGAAAATATCTAGGAGATTTGGTGCGAATTAAGGAAGTTTCTTCGAAAAAAGAAGGAAATCCCCTTTTCTTGTCGGATAATGACCCTTTGACTGTTTATAGTTTTGATAAAAAAGTGGATGGTCGAAATCCAGCATGGGTATTGTTTGATTTTTCTCGCCCAGTTCCCTTGAATAGAATCTCACTTCACACTCCTACGGATCGTCAAACGATTAGAACTTTTTCTGTGGATGCAGGGTTGACTCTGGATTCATTGAAACCTGTTAAATCAAGGGATGTATTATCTCAAAATACTGATTTTTTCACTCCTGTTACAGCTCAATATCTTCGAATTAATTTTTGGGGGCCTCAGATAAGTATTTGGGATATTAATTTCTTTGTTTCACCAGAAGTAGAATTGTCATTTATACCTCAAGAAGGTGAACAATATCGTCTTTTATATGGGAACCCTGATTTGAAATCTATTAGATATACAGATCGTTCAAACTCCCCTTTTTCGGCAGATTGGATTGGATCTTTGGGGAAAAGGACACTTAATCCCCTTTTGATTGAAGATGTTGATCAAGATGGTATCGATAACGAGCTTGATAATTGTGTTTTCAATGAGAATAAAAAACAATTGGATCAAGATTTAGATGGAATTGGTGATGATTGTGATAATGCACCAGAGAATAAAAATTATAATCAGATTGATACTGATAGAGATGGTTTAGGTGATCTTGTTGATAATTGTAAATTGCGTCAGAATATTGATCAAAAGGATAAAGATAAGGATGGTTATGGGGATGAATGTGATATGGCTGATGGAACTAAATTTGAGCTTACTAATAAAACGAAACCATACTTTCTCTATGGAATTTTAGCTGTGTTGATTTTTGGAATTTTGGGATTGTTTTTATCTCAAACGTTTTCTAAAAAGAAATAACAAGTAATAGGAGTTGGACAAAAGTATAAAAGCATAAGAGTTCAAGTCTTATTCATTGAGAATAGATGGAAATTAGGTTATAATTGGATGAACATATTGTTGTTCAATAGCTTCTATTTATTTATCTTAAATTTTATGTCCTATTTAGTTCCTACGGTTGTACAGAAAACACATGACGGAGAACGTTCGTATGATATTTATTCTCGATTGCTCAAGGATCGGATTATTTTTATTGGTACGCAGATTGATGATACTATTTCTAATCTTGTGATTGCTCAGTTGCTTTTTCTTGAATCTGAAGACTCTAAGAAGGATATTACTATTTATGTAAATAGTCCTGGGGGGTCTGTTTTTGCTGGATTGGCTATTATTGATACGATGAAATTTATTAAACCAGAGGTTTCGACCGTCTGTGTTGGGATGGCTGCGAGTATGGGTGCTATGATTCTGATGAATGGACAACGAAAGAAGCGGTTTGCACTTCCCCACTCTGAGATAATGATTCATCAGCCACTTGGTGGAACACAGGGGCAGGCTAGTGATATTAAAATTGCAGCTGATCATATTCTTAAGACGCAAAAAACACTTTATGATATGATTGTAGATAACACAGGGGCTGACTATAAAAAGGTTGAAGCTGATTGTGATCGAGATAACTGTATGTCAGCTGAGGAAGCGACTAAATATGGTAAGTATGGACTTATTGATGGTGTGATTGAGAAACGAAAATAGTTTTGTTTAAAATATCTTATATAAAGCACTTCGAAAGGAGTGCTTTTTTTGTTTTTCGACTTTCCCTCTGTATCTTTTCCACTACAATCGGCAGGATTTTAATATTGTAAATATGTTTGAAAAATTATTTGGTTCCTATAATGAAAAACAAGTAAAAAAATTGCAGGCGGTAGTGCCTCAGATTAATAAATGGGAAGAAGAATTTCAAAAACTTTCTGATGATGAATTGAAAGCTAAATTTGAAATTTGGAAACAAGAGTTATCTAACTCCCCTGTCTTAGTTGATGAGTATTTAGGCGAAGTATTTGCTGGGATTAAGAATGCTTCTCGAAGACTCATAGGTCATACGTATGATGTTCGGGGTAAAACAGAAACCTGGGCGATGGTGCACTATGATGTGCAATTGGTGGGTGGAATGGTTCTACATCAAGGAAAAGTTGCGGAAATGCGTACGGGAGAAGGAAAAACACTGGTATCAACACTTCCGGTTATATTGAATGCATTAACGGGGAAAGGAGTTCATGTCGTTACGGTTAATGATTATTTAGCGCAACGAGATGCTGAATGGATGCAGCCATTGTATGAATTTTGTGGTCTTTCTGTGGGCGTTGTAATTAATGATAAATCTTCGAAAGAACGTAAAGAAGCTTATGGTTCAGATATTACGTATGGGACTAATAATGAGTTTGGTTTTGATTATTTGAGAGATAATATGGCACAAAGTGCCGAATCACAGGTTCAACGTCCTCTTTATTTTGCTATTGTTGATGAGGTGGATTCGATTCTTATTGATGAAGCTCGAACTCCATTGATTATTTCAGCACCAGCCGCTGAATCAACGGAGAAATATAGTCATTATTCGAGTCTTATCCCTCAATTGAAAGAAGATGAGGATTATACACTTGATATAAAACACAAATCGGTGCATTTGACGGAAGATGGCGTAAAAAAGATGGAAACGTTACTTGGGGTAGAGAATATATTTACTGAAGCGGGATTTAATGAAGTTCATCATATAGAACAGGGACTAAAGGCAGAGGTTATAATGAAAAAAGATATTGATTATGTGGTACAAGATGGGAAAATTGTAATTATTGATGAATTTACTGGACGGATGATGGATGGGCGTCGATTTAGTGATGGACTGCATCAAGCATTGGAGGCAAAGGAATCAGTCACGATTCAAAGAGAATCTCGTACGCTTGCGACGGTTACTTTTCAAAATTATTTCCGTTTGTATGAAAAACTTTGTGGAATGACTGGGACGGCTGAAACTGAGGCGGAAGAATTTGGTAAGATTTATAGGCTTGATACTATTGTTATTCCTACGAATAAGGATATTCAGCGAGCCGATTTACCGGATAAGATATTTCAACATGAACGAGGGAAGTTTTTGGCATTGGCAGAAGAGGTAAAGAAACTAAACAAAAAAGGACAACCAGTACTTGTTGGAACTATTAGTATTGAAAAATCAGAAGCTTTGTCTCATTTGTTGACTCAACATGGTGTTGATCACGAAGTATTGAATGCAAAGCATCATGAACGTGAAGCTGAGATTGTGTCTAAGGCTGGTCAAAAAGGAGCGGTTACTATTGCTACCAATATGGCAGGGAGGGGAACTGATATTAAACTTGGGGATGGAGTGACTGATCGTGGTGGACTTGCTATTCTGGGGACGGAACGACATGAATCTAGACGAATAGATAATCAATTGAGAGGACGTGCTGGGCGTCAAGGAGATCCAGGAATGTCACAGTTTTATGTGGCGATGACTGATGAGCTTATGCGACGGTTTGGTGGGGACAGAATGGCCGGAGTAATGGAGCGAATGAATCTCCCTGAAACTGAGTCAATTGAGAATCGTATGATTTCACGTTCGGTAGAAAATGCTCAGAAGAAAATAGAAGGATTTCATTTTGATGCGAGAAAACATGTGGTTCAATATGATGACGTAATGAATATTCATCGAGAAAAAATATATAATCGTCGACGGATGATGCTTTCTTCTGATGAGATACTAGAGGATGTAGAACGTATTATAAAAGATCTGTGTGAACATGTAGTAGAATTAAACTGTCCTACGGCAGAAGCTGATCAACGATGGAGTATTGAGGATGTTTACTCAGTAATGAATCAAATTTATTCCGCAGAATCTTCAAATTTTACGCTTGAAGTACTCGAAGCTCTTCATCATAGAGATGAAGTACAAGAACATTGTGAAAATTTTTTGATTGCTGCTTGGGAAGAAAAACAAAAAGGTCTTCCGTCTGATCAAGTGAATGAAATAACAAAACAAGTTATCTTACGTTCAATAGATGAATTATGGTTAGAACATATTGATGAAATGACACACTTGCGTGATCGAGTTGCACTTTCTGGGTATGCACAGAAAGATCCAATTATGGAGTATAAATCAGAAGCCTTTCGTATGTTTGGAGCCTTACTTCATTCTATTCGAGTCACGTCTCTTTCAAATCTTCTTCGAGTTGATTTTCGTAGATCGGTTGATTTTGAAGAGGCTGATTATAGTGATGCGATGACGAATATTGA
>JABAZT010000025.1:35972-37170 GCA_018608565.1 Candidatus Altimarinota bacterium | reverse complement strand
GGAGATGGCCTATCACGACAGCAACGTCGATCACTCAAACGAAAGAAAAAGTAATTATATATTTCTCTTTTTAATTTAATATATATTAGACTTTGTTTTCAAGCCAATTCCAGAATGCTTGTGCTCTCTCTACGCATCGTATAAAGCAATTGAGTTCTTTCTCAAATTGAAAAATTTCTCGCATATATCGATATTCTAACAAATTTAATTTTTGCCAGAGTTGATCAGATCGATGATATAGTTCTTCTAGATTAGCAGTGACTTCACGTCGACGTACTTTCTCTTTATAGGTTATTTTAGTGAGTGCTATTGCGTGTTTTTTTACTTGATCGGCATCTATGTCTGCTCGTTCAAATACTTGGTCTTCCCCCTCTATAATATTTGACGCATCTCCTATTAGAAACAAGGGACATATTTTTTTTATCGATTCGGTAACCAGATCTACACAAGTTAGGTATTGATTAATTTTTGATGGTCTTTCCTTTTCTAGTCCGATTCCTTCTATAGATTCTCGTTGTTCACATTTGGGAGTTTCTTTTTGTTCACTATGAACGAGGAATATGAAATCTTGCCAGGTGCAGTTATTGTCATAGTAGATTGTTTCGAGCCAATCTCGATATTCTTCGTACATTTTATTCCAGTATTCTACTATATATATTTCTTTCCATGTTTTTTCTCCTTGTTGAAGTGCTTCAAAATCTTGGCATTGTTCTTTATTTGGAATTTCGAAATTACATTTATATATATCCTCTACCCGTTCTTTGTATTCTTGAATACGGGTAATGTCTTCTTGTGACTGTGCAGAGACAAGAGAGGTAAGTAGAAGCGTAATGATGAGTATGTATTTCTTCATGGTTTTAAATTACTGTATTTCTTTGATTCTATCAGGGCAAGCATGTTCAATGTTATGTGATTTTTTTCCTCCATCTTCACATATGTCTTTCATGCTTCTAAGGGTGTCGTTGATATGTTTTGTTGCATTTTTCCATCCTACTTTATGTTTTTGTTCAGATTCTGTATCACAATCATATTGAATTCCTGGATCGTCTCCGTTCCAGTTTTCATTTTCATCCCCATACCACTCTTTCCAGAGGGAATGTTCAAGCTGACTTCCAAGTATATTTACATCTGTTATACAGCCCATGAATCTTTCATTTTTTCTTTTTCTAGCTCGTAGTTTTTCTTTTTCCTCCTCTTC
>JABAZT010000025.1:30401-35962 GCA_018608565.1 Candidatus Altimarinota bacterium | reverse complement strand
CCTCTTCATGGGTTGTAGTTCTATAATGGAATGTGGCGTTTGGCTCTTTGTATAATTCGGAATAAATATTGGGCCACATTTCGCCCCATTGATCTCTTGTTTTTTCTTGTTCTTCCAAAAATTTTTCTATGGATTCATCTTCAATAAATTCTCTACATCGATTTAATCGTGCAAATTTTATTCCAGCGGTTGGAGGAATTCTTTTGTCTCTACACTTTTTAAGATTCATTTCTACCTGTCCTTCCCCATTATCATTATAGTGAAAATCAGATTTATCTTTATCTTGGTATTTTGTAAATTCTTCTTTTTCTTGTTCAATACTACTTGATTTTTCTTCATCTAGTTGCTCTTCATCAGCGCATTTTCTTAGATGTCGCCAGTTGAGTTCTTTCCTTAATTTTTGAAGCCATTTTTCGTCTTGTGTCTCCATTATGTCAAAATAAATTTGTCGATGTTCAATCATTCCTTGATCAATGAGAGTTAGTAGTTCCCCTTCTACTTTGGTATGTAGTGGATAACCTTCTAACATTATCATTGGGATGAGTTCTCTCCATATTTGTGTATGATCACTAAATATTTTATTTGCTTCGGGTTTTTCATTTCCTCTTGCGGCCTTGATGGCATGAAATTTTTTGTCCATCTTCGAATATTCATTCCAGTATTCTTCGTACTTATCTTTAAATGTCTGTGGGGTTTCTAGTTCTACTAGTCCATGTATATAGAGCATTGTTTCTTCATTTCTGAGTGAAATAAATTCATCGGAATTTCGTTCTTCAAGTTTTACTTCATTTGTTTTGACTCCGTCTCTCTTTGCTTTTTCTTTTTTAACCTCTTGTAAAATCCTGTCCATTTCCTCAACATCTTCTTTTGCTTTTTCAAGTATTTCTTCAAATTTTTCAAATTTTGTACATGAATCTTCATTTGCTTTTGCAACGGGTGAGATCATAAATCTATCTAGTAAGTCTTTGGCTTCTTCTTTTCCTTTTGCCCAAAACACTTTATTCTCTTTTTTAACCTGTGGATGACTATCTTTTTTTAGCATATCTTTGAGAGTGGTATCTATCTCCTGTGCCATGATCGAAAATGAAAAGAGATTTTCGGTTTCTCTTGTGGCTGCATTATATATGAATTCAGACTCTAAAAACTGACTATTAAACTCTGTCGCATACTGTTCTATTTCCATCCAGTATTGCCATTGTATTTCTCTGATTCTACGGCAGGTACTCTGTAGCTGAGTTATGTTTTTATCGATGATTCCAGCGGCAATTTCTTCGCCTTCATTTATAACAAGCCGTTGATTTATAACTTGTCCACAAGTAGCTGTCTCAAAATAATTTTTGAGTGCGGTGTCAAAAAATTCAAAAAAATCAGCGTAGTAAGACTCGGTTTTTTTGTCAGAAGTGAATAACGATTTGTTTTGTGAAACGCCTGGAGCTTTGTATCGAATGAGTTGTTTTTGATAGTGACTATCTCCTACGGTATCCCCTTCTCCTGCTTGTGGTGGTTCTTGTGCGTCAAAAATCTTAGTCGTTGTTGCTGCACATCGTAGTTTGTTTTGGTTTACCGTATGTTGGTAGAATAATGTATCACTTAAGAGTCCGATATTTCCATTGAGGGTTCCTGGATCGTCATATACTTGACTGAGTGTTTGCTGTGTTTCGGCGGCTTCTTCTGTGTTTTTAGCATTATCTTCTTTTGGTCTTCCAGCTTCATAGGTTCCACTTGGTTTTTTATCGGATATGTCGCCCTGTCCTTCGTCTTCGTATTTGAAATACGTGAAATCTTCTACATACGCGTTTATTTCACCTTTTGTCTCTTCTTCTTTATCGGTATTGTGAAGAGTCTGAAGAATCCCCTCTCCTTTTGGTTTATTCCAAAAATCAAAGAGTTCATAGAGTTCTTCTTTTTCTTCAAATTTATCACTATCTGGACGTTTATCGTTTATCTTATCAGTATGTATAGGTCCAAAAACTTCCATTTCCAGTTGTAGTTGATAGAGCTCATCATTTTTTTCCCAACATTTTCTGGCAAAAGGCTCATCTTTTTTTATCTCTCCTCCACTTCTCCCTTCGTCTCGGTCTGCAAATGTTCGGATCCATAAATTTTCCATATCATCAATTGTATATCCTGGCTCGCCTTCTTCTGGGTCCATTTTGATTCCAAAACAGTGAAATATTGAATCTTTTCTATCTTGACTGATTTTTTCTATAAACTTTATTTCCTCCTCATCTTTTTCATTTATATCTGGGGTGATTTCCCAGTTTCGTTCGTCGAGATAGGTTCTTATTTTTTCATAGTCGGCAGATGCATGATTTGGCACTAGTATTATGCCTAGTGTTATTATCGAAAGAATTGGGAATATATTTTTTATCATTGTGATTTACAGAATTCAGAGACATTACATTTCTTTTTTGGTTCGTCCCCTTCTTCACAGGAGTTTAGTTGTTTGTTTGGATTAAAAAATCTTCCTTTTGTTCGATCTCTTCCATAAGGACCAAATGCTGCATCTTCGGTCCAACAACTAATGAGTTCGTATCGACAGTAGAGTCCTTTTGCCCATTCTAGATCAAAGGTATATTTGGTCTTGTATAAGTAATTTCTAAAATTTATTTGATATTGTTGAAGAGTAAGAAGTACTGCTTCTCTGGTCCATTTTGCTTCATTTTCGTAGAGGAATTCCCATTCTGCTTTAGCTTTTATTTTGTTTGAACCAGAAGCTCCTTCTAATTTGAAGGTCTGTGTTACTTCATAGAATTCAGTTCCATTTGGAGCTTTGTTACTGTCTGTTTTATTACTACTAAATAAATCGACTTCTTCTTTTGAGAAAAGTTCATTGAGTACGATTTCGCTGACTTTACAGTAATGCCATGGTTCAGCTACGAGTGGATTATTTCTTTGTTTACACATACTTGTAAATCCATTTTCTTTTTGTTTTTCGATAATATCTTTTAGTTCTTCTACTTTTTTACTATTTCCGTCTTCTCCTTTTCCCTCAAATTGTTCACACTCCTCTGGAGGATCTTTTTTCTTTACTTCTTCTGGCCATTCCCATTCGGGGAGTGGTTTTAGGTTTTCCATTTCTTCTAGTTTCTTTTTGGCTATAGAGGCAAAGAAATATTCACTTTCATCTTTTGCAAGTGTGAAGACGCATTTCATAAGGTCATTAAATTTATTTTGATTTACTTCAAATCCGGCCTTGTCTTTGTTTTTTGGTTCATCTTTTTGTCCTGCGCCCTCCTCGTATTCGATCAGTTCATATTTCGCTATTGAAAAAAATTGTTTTTCAATATATGTCGTAAAATCTATTTCTTCTTTTGCTGATTCTTGTGCCGTTAGCGTTTGAGTCCACAGCATCCCTCCCGTTGCTAGAACGATGAGTGTAGTGAGGATAATGCTAATATTGATACGATTCATTGGGAACTAGTTGGTAAGAATATTTTTGATTCTATATGACTTGAAATATTGTTTTTAACACTTCTCCAGAATCCGTAGTGATTTTTTTGTACTGGGATTTTGTTTAATGTTAGGGTATTTCTCTCGGAGAGAATAGTCTCAAATGTATATCGTTGATTTGGAGCTATGTATATCTGTGTTCCATCAAAAAATGATACGTTAACGGATTGTCCTATGCCTGTGTGGATAGAGAATTCATCTGCAAGTATCATGCCGGAGTTAGGTATTTTTACTTCTGTAGTATTTTTTTCTACAAAGGCATTCCCTTGGTAGACACAGATACTAGTTCCTCCACTAAGCCAAATTTGCTCTTGTTGATTAAGGATTACTTCTTGTGGAGTATTTAGTTCTGGAGCGATGATTTGTAGTTTTGTACTTGGTTCACGACTTGTGATTTTTGTTCTGTTATTGAGTGTCGTTTTTGTGATTTCAGGATTGTTACATTCGTCTTTTGTATATTTGGTTATTTCTACTTTTTGAACTTGTTTTATAGTTGGTTTTCCAATTACGTTTGTAATGACTCCATTTGGAGTCTGAATATCTCCAATATTAGGATATTCTTTCACACTATATCCGTACTGATGCCAAGTGTCTGCGCCTCTAAATTTTGGATCGTAAGTGATGGCGTATATATCATCGAACCGAGGGGTAAGGGTTAGCTCGAGATAGGTTTCTGGTTCGATCTTATCAAAACTAATGTTGAGATCTTGCTTATGGCTTCTGAAGGAGGTGTTGTAGGCTCCTATAAATAAAGCTTGAAAATCTTGGTATGAAATCTGTATTGATTTGTATTCTGGTGTTATAGGTTCGGGTTTATCTAAGTATTTTATAAATAATTCTTGATCAATAGAATAGAGTATTTCAGGTGTCCCATCATTGGTCAGGTCGCTAATATGAATTGTGGTATTTCCACTAGGTTCGTGTAGGACTAGCCTGGTAGATACATCTGCTGTGGCTTCATGTAGATATATACCTTTACTGTAAGCTCTTGTGGTGTTTTTATCTTCGACGTTGAGACTTTTTTCAAGTTCTGTGGCATAGGCAATTGTTTTTTCTCTAAAGGTATTAAGTTCTTTTTCAATAGGTTCAATTGTTGGTATTTGGGGTATTGATATGTTAGTTCCAGAGGCTAAGAATTTAGATGGTGATTCTCCTTTTACATGAACCTGAACCAGTGGATGTGCCCAAAATTCATTGGTTGGCTTGGTCATGGCTATATATTGAATTTCGTTATTTATTTTTTCTTGTGCTGCATGGTATTGAGCCCATTGTGTTTCAAATTTATTTCGATGTGCCTGTATATTTTCCAGTAGTCCTACTAATTCGATGTTTTCTGATTCTATCTGGGTATAAAGGATTGTATTAATTAGATCTTCATGAGATTTATTGGAGGGAACGATTCCTTTTAGTGTTTTTTGTATGCTCGCTATATTCTGTGTATTTTTTTCTAGAGAGGCTGACGGTGGTGGTAGTTTTATGGTGGTTGACTCTTCTGGTGTGCTTGCGTTTGTGGCCGGAATATTTGGATCCTGAATGTCTTTTTCTGGATTAAATGATCGATTAGATACATTTTCAACATGTGGTTTTACAAACCACTCTGGCATAAGGGCTCCTGGGAGTCTAAGAATACAGAGTACTCCCATAAACGTTGATGGAAGTTGTGATAGCATATTTACTCCTTCAGCTATGTTAGCTAGTTGTCCTGGTGCATTTATGCCTCCAGCATTTGGCATTAATGATTGATCAGCACCAAAGTTTCCGTTCGGACTTTGGGGACTTGCAGCTGAATTTGATAACCCGGAGAGTGAGCTGTTGAAATTTGGTTTTGAAGCGCTTGTGCTTGTACTTTCTCCCCCAGGAGGTGTATTCCCACCGGATTCACCTTGAGACTCTGCTTTTTTTCTTTCGGCTTGAGCTTTTTCTTCATAAAATTGAGCTGTTTTTTGTTCTTGTTCTTGTCTTTTTTGGTCATGCTGAGGATGACTATTTCTTCCATCTATATTTTGTTTTTGTTGGGCTCCTTGATCGTTTCCAAGAGAAGGAAAATTTACGTTGTTCTTGAGCCATCCTAGTAGATTTTTTGCTCCTTTTATGGATTGATTGAGATC
>JABAZT010000025.1:0-30391 GCA_018608565.1 Candidatus Altimarinota bacterium | reverse complement strand
GTTTATCGTATTTCCAAGTATAGCGGAAGTTGTTCCTATTTCTTTTGGTTGAGATGATTTTCCTTTGCCAATACTTTCTTGGATTGACTTAAGTCCATTTATTAGCGGATTTACTGTTTTTTGGATAACACCATGAGATTCTTGAGAAAGTGGTCCCAGAACTTTCTGATACATTCGTTCTTTTAGTAATGGATTGAGTGATTCAGAATCTACATGGGGACCACATTTTGGACACATTCGGGTATAGTCCTGTAGTACTTTTGTGAGTTGTCCAAAAGAGTTGGCGACCATGGTTTCAGCTTGGGCTAGTTTTTCTATTTCTCCGATATTGTGTGCTACGGCTGTCGAAACTAATTCTCCGTAGTTTATTTCTTTATTCATATTCTCTTTGATTTCATCTGCCATTGATAGTGTAAAATCTCTATAGCCTCCGTTTTCACCTCCTGGAAAGAGCTCACTACTCGCACTTCCTTGTCCTGAGGGAAGAGATATTGAACTGGCGATGGCTTTTTGTAGAAGGGTTTTCTCTGTGTTTGTATTTTGTGCTTGTATGGCTGGAAAGGTTTGCTGTTTTGATGCATCAGCGCCTTTTGGAGTATATACAATCCTTCTATCGAGAGGTAGATCGGTGGTGTGTGGGTTGAATGCTACACGCGGACCGACTTGATTGTAGAATGTTCCATAAGTTGGATACTGTGGGTCTTCTTCTTTTTCTGTTTCATTTTCTGAAGATTTCCCTCCAGCACTACTAACTAAAAACTTCATTTTTGGTTTTGTGTTTTCTCCGCTACAAAATGGACAACTACTTCCTCCAGAAGAAGAATCTGGATAGTGTGTTCCTCCAAATTGTCGACTTACATTACTATCAATTTTCCCTTGTAGGTCAGAAGCAATGTTTCGAAGATTTATGGAAAGCGCTTTGGAGGTCGAATCAGGCCCTTGTGGTCTTATGTTTGAGGCTAGCTCTTGTAGTCCACCGAAAATACCATTTCCTTGACCTCCGTTCCCTCCGTTTAATTTGTTCATGAGTCCAAATAATAATTCTCCTCCTCCGCCTTGAAGGGCTTGAGTTATTTTTTGTAATTGTCCTCCACTAAAGAGTGATGATAATTTTGATAGTAACCCTCCTCCTCCCTCACCACCATTAGATTGGTTGCCTGACTGTAGAGCCTGAGTTAGTGCACCACCTTGATTGAGGCCATTTTGTATTTGTCCTATTTGTTGTCCAAATCCCTGATTTCCAGAAAGTTGTGATATAGACTGTCCAGTGTTGAGCAGATTATTAAATTGGCTTGTTGTATTTGAGGTATTACTGAACCCCGTATTGTTTCCAGATCCAAATTCCACACCAAGAGGATTATTGAATATTGTATTTGTAGTATTTCCAGCCCCAACTGTTTCTCTGCATATATATAGATCTGGATGATGTATATTCATGTCTGTATCATCTTTATAAATAGGTAGATTGTATCCTCCGTTACAAAATCCAGTACTAGGGTCACATGCTTTTGTTCCATTTGGTCTGTAGGAGACGTGAACATGTCCGTCATGATGATCTATCCACCATGGCCCATTGTATTTTGATTGTAAGTATCTCAGGAGTTCGTATTCTTTGTTGTCCTGTCCTACTCCATAGTCTATATCAACTGCTAACCCATACATATGATCAGAATTAATAGAAGAGGCAACTCTTCTGTGATATGGGATTGGCCGTGTCATTGAAATAAATGTTGTTTGATATCCTTTTTGAGCTCCAAAAGTTAGGGCATCAATCATTACTTTTTTAATTGGTGTTGCGCTAGAATGATAGTATTTTGATGCTTTATTAAATTTAGAAATAAGGATTTCGTCTTGTGAATTGGATAACGGACTACAAAGATTCGAAGCATAGTTTCCAAGTGATTGTGTTTGAAGTTTTTTTGTATCTATTAATGATGATTTGAATTTTGGCCCTCCAAATAGAGATGGACTATAGAAAGAACCTCCGGTTTGTAGTGGCCCCCAGTATCGAGCGAGCCCGTGATATAGGGCATTCCCATCAGAATCATAGCCAACGACTCTTGATGAAATCTGATTTTGTTGAGATAGTAGGTGACTCATTATTTTGACGGAAGTATCTATATTTACATCTGGATTTTGTAATTGTGATATTGTGTAAGGATCATCTTGAAATTTATAGTTTGGACCATCGTCTGGGGAGAGTTGGAATAATCCATTTGAATTTCCATTGAATCGACCTACATCTCCTACCGTTCCATTGTCAAAGCTAGATTCTTTTTGGGCTAGGTTTGTCATAAAATTTGCCCATTGTTCATTTGACCCATTTGTAATTCCATATTTAGCCCCGTCTTTTGGAACTTTTCCTTCGAGTTCGCCTCCTTTTTTCAGTCGATCAAGTATTTTATTTTTTACTTGGCCTTGAGTCATTTTTCCTCCAGGTTGAGCATCCTTTGGAGCTTGTTGATATTCTGCTGGTGGATCGTTGGATACTACGTCATTAAATAATCCGTCTTCGGCCATTCCATCACAGAGAGAGTCCGCTAAAAATGTTGGAACTACTTGAACAATACAGTTTGGAATCCAGTTTGGTTGTTTGTCCGTTACTTGTTGATGATTGAGAGTCATGTTTTCATTTTGATGTTCGGTTCGTTTTTGTCCCTTTTCTATGACATTACTTTCTGGTTTTTGCTCTTCTTTATCTGTAGTTGTGGTGGTATTGGATTCTGTTGCTTGTTGTGATTTTTTTGGATTTTGAGTAGAGGATGTAGATCCACTATTTGTTTGGGAATTTGTTTGATCTATGAATCTTGTTGGTTGAGATGCGTTTGATGTTACAGGACTGTTATTGTTTCCTGATAGAAATTGTTTAACACTTTGTGATTGAGTTTGTTTTACTTCACTTAGACCTTGTTGCTCTTTAAATTGACCTGAGAGTTGCTGAATATTAGATTTTTGAGCTGAATTTAACGAACCAGTATTTGATGTTCCATAGACCTGACTACTTAATTCTGACTGTAGTAGTGAATCAAGGTAATTGTCCCATTTTTGATTATTGAGTGTCCAACATCCAGTAACTCCACATTGAGCTTCTACTTGAGGTGAAAGATCTAATTTGAATTTTTTAGTTTTTTCTAAGAGTTGAGAAAATAAGGTTTTAGGTTTTTCAAATTTCATTGTTCCGAGTGCTTTTACACAGCACTCCTGTGGTTGGTTATATTGATATAATCCCCCTTGGAGTGTTCTGGTTGATATTTTTCCTCCAGGGACTTCTCCATCTGAGCAAGTATTAGGGCGAGGAATTCCACTTATATCGAGACAATCCTGATAGCTCATTCCATCTGGAGTTTTGGCTCCGTGGGGTATTATGCTGTAGGTTGAGGGCTTTCGTTCTGTTTTACAACAAGGATATGGGATTTCGTATGCGAGAATCTGATTACCAGATACTCGTTGGTATCCAATAGTTCCAATATTAGTTTGATTATTGGTACATCCGTTGATACTTGGAATTCCCTCTTGCAGTACACACTGATCTTTAAATATATAATTTTGGTTTAGTGGTTGATTGTTTGGTTGTGGATTAGAGCTTCCTTTTTGAGGCGTTTTATTTTGATTATTTGGTTGAGAATTTTGCCCTGGCTGCTGGTTATTTTGTTGTTGATTATTGGATGGTTGTTGTTGTTCGTTCTGAGGTTCCTGTGATTGTTGATTTTGATTCTCGTCTGGTTCTTCTTCCTGTCCCTTTTCTTGTTCTGGTGTTTCTTCTTCTCCATCGGCTACATCTGGAGTCGTTTCAGTTCCTGCCGCCCCTTGATTTCCTTGTTTTGTTAATGGAATCCCTGGTTCAGTTGCAATTTCCTCCATATCTCCAAAACAATGTGCCATAAATACTTTTCCTGAATTTGGCATTTCCTCTATGTAGCGACGGTATTTTGACCAATACGGATATTTGAAATAAGCATCTTGTTCGAGTTTATCTTGTTCATCGATAGGACCTTCATTGATTTCATCATCAGATGAATATTTTCCTTTTTCAGAACCAGTTTGTTTTTGATCAGAACCAGCTTGCCCACCGTCTTTTTTACTTTTCATTGTTGCGAGCCAATGACTTGGTTTGAAATAATCCCCATCTCTAACTGTTGGGAGTCTGTTTTCTGGTCCTAACACGGTTGGCGCTACTACGTTTTCAGGATTTCCCCCTACAAGTTTATTTTTACCGCTTCCTCCACGTATACACCGTGGACCATCTGTTTTAGGATCACACTCAACACTGGTTGGGATTGCAAAAAATGGTTTTCCTTTTGATAGTGTCTTTCCTCCTCCTCCCTTCTCTGGTCCGATTCCACCTTCGTCTGCAATAGTTTTTTTCTGAGGAACTGGTCCGGCTGGTGGAGTTCCATCTGCGGTAGGAACTGTATGTAATAAATCCTTGTATCCTATTAGTCCAGGCATGCTGTCTGTGAATATAGGATCGTCTTCTCCAAAACCGCATCCCCCGGCCCCACTTTCTGGAGAACAGATATCATTTTGAAATCCTTCTTGCATCTGATCAAGTGATTCTGGAAGTGCTTCTTGCATCTGTTTTGGATTTTCTGGAAGCCCTCCGTTTTGTCCGCCCTGATTGTTGGATTGATTTCCCTGATTTTGTCCTCCGCTATTATTTCCTTGTTGTCCTGAGTTGTTTTGTGGTTGTGATCCAGAAGCACTTCCAGATTGTTGCTGGTTTCCTGTTTGAGTATTATTGGTCGTAAGCGGTTGATATTTTTCTGGTTTTACAAACCCGTTTGGATTACAGTTTGCATGTATATATTGATTCCCAGCATTATCATTTTCATTTCCAGAACAATGATTTGTTTTGTTTTGTAGTGATCTTGTTCCAGTTATGTAAGAAAATCCTGGTCGTGCGACAGGACAGCCGCCTTGGTATTCTATAGCATAAACGGCTTTATTTTTCTGTACAAAGGTGTCGTATATTCCACAGTTTCGATTTATATTACAGTTTTCTATGACGGCGAAATCATATAAATCAGAAATTGTACTTGCGGCTTGAGGAATGTTTTTTAGACCAATCCCTAATCCTCTTTTGTGGCTTTCATTTCCGAGTATTTCTAGATATTTGAGTAATTCGGATTGAGAGTATAGGTTTGATTGTATTTTTGTTGGAAGCACTGCATCACATCCTATTTCTACGGCTTTATCCATTCGTTTAATCATTTCTATTCGTAGTCCTGGTTGGGATATAATAAGTGGTGCTATTTGATTTCCAGTAGTTGGGAGTGCGTATTGAGATAGCCCTTCCCCTGCTTTCCCATTTTCAACTGTTCCTGCATTAAATTCACATATTTTTTTTACCTCAATTTGTGAGAATGTAGCTTTGAGCTCTTCTGCTTGATAGAGATCAACTACGTATGTTTTTCGTTGTGACATATCGGTAGGAAATGATCCAGTTCGATAATCCCAGGATTGATTTGTTGGGAAATGTAGTATGTATGGATCTTGATTATTTGGTTTTTTATTTTTAGGTTTACAAGATATAGGTAGTGATGGAGTGCTATAGACTCGTTCTTCTTTTTTTTGTATTACTACTTTATTGTCTTGTACTGAAATATCAGGATATAGATCATGACTATTTGGAATTCCATCATTATCATAATCTGAATTAAGTTTTTGATTCCAGTATTCAGCTATAGCTACATCTGGATCATCTGTGTTTTGAGTTATTGTTTGGATATGTGATGATAGCAAATCGGCTGTTTTTGGGATTGAGGTTGGAGATTCTTTTATCAAGGCTCCAAATGTTTGGTTTTCACCTTTCTTTTCAGAAGAAATGAATTTGTAGACTGATGGTGATAGCCCGTCATGCCATGGAATTTTGATATCATCTAGATCATCTTTTCCTTTTTCAAAATCTCCTACATAAAATTTAATAGGAGGAATTGAGTTTACTTTATACTGCCAAGTTATAGTTATTTTTTCTCCGCTTCCTATGTTTCCGATATCAAGCATTACCTTTTCATCATTTTCAGCCGTTTTTATTTTTATCTTGGGGGTGCAGTTATTACAAGAAAGTGATTTTGTTATGAAGGCAAAACGATCATCTCGTGGTAAAATCAGGTGCGTATTTGATCTAGTTTCAGAGGTGGTAAGTGTAAGTTTGGCTTCTATTTTATCTCCTTCCTGAACATTGGATTTATTTCCCAAGGGAAGAATTGAGAACTCTGCTGCTTGTAATCCTTCGAGGTTAATTAAAGAGGTAAATTGATTACTAGAGAGTGTGTCAGATTTTAAACCTGGGAATGTAATGTTTTCATGGGCTTTGGGGTGATTTTCTATTCCGTCATAACTTGCCAGGATTGCACTTAAGAATATGTATTCGTCATTATTTTGAGAGTTCCAGGTCTCGTTTGTTCCTGCAAATTCAGGAGAAAAATTATGGAGTAGTTCTGGTGTTGAAAATGATTCTCGCCCTCCATATACTGTGTAGAGTTCATTTCTATTTGTCAGAATTATAAAGTCTGCGTATTCGTCATTATTTAATTTTGCAGGAGTTATTTTTTCAATCTCATGTATAATGTTGAGCTCTATGTCTAGGGTTTCTATTTGTCCATTTTTGATGAAATATTGTTTTATTCCCCCATCATTATCTATTGCCATAAAGGTATTACTGGTTTCGTTTTGTATGACTTGTAGATCTTTTAATTCTTTATCAAATTCTAGAACGGGCCCCATATCACGAAATTTCATTCCTCCATCTCTGTCTTGGTAGAGTACATTTAACTGATTATCAATATAGGTTATTAGATCTTTTTTTCCGTCATTATTTGCGTCGAATGAAAATATTTTTTTGATAATTCCACCATCTGATTTCCAGAGAGATTCTCCGAGTGATTTATTGGGTTGGAATGTTTCGTGCATGTCGACAGACAATGTTGGATCTCCTAGTACAAGAACGTCGTCAGAGGCCCCTGATTGAAATGATTTTCCAATAGTGTTTCCTCCGGCAATGAGTAATCCCGGCTTCCATTCCCCTTCCCAAATTTCATTTTCTTTTCTTGGTTTCTTGGTTGATGATTCGTATAAGAACGGGTGTACAATCGAAAGACCTTGTTTTTGATTGGTATTTATTTCAGTATGTGAGTTCTCTATTTTTACTAGTGGGGAGGTTGCTTTTACCTCTATGGTTGTTGTGTCGGTGTTGTTTGAAAAAGTGTCAACCGCATTTGTGAATATCTCTGTGTCAAAGTATTGGAGTGTCCCTATGTTCTTATTATCAAAAAATATACTCCAGTTTAAGAGATTATTAGTTGATTTTAATAGGATGCCTTTGTGTATAATTATGGGAGCGCCTTGCTTGTTGAAACTCAGTAAGTTTTGTTTTTTGTATGATAAAACACCCGATTTAAAATCTAGAAAATCAGTATTATTATTTGATGGAGTTATATAAATTCCTGGATCGGTCGTTGGTGATCCTATTTTTATATTGGGTTTGTTTATCATAATTCGACTGACGGCGAGCGGAGTCTCATTTTTAGAAATTAACACGGAAGGATACTTTTGGAAGATGAATTCTGCTCCTAGCTGTTTTGATATTTTTCCAGTAGTTCCAATATTTCCATACCTTTTCCTGGCTTTTCTTGGACTCAGATGTGTCCCTACTGCTTGTAACTTTCCTTCGGACAATAATCTAAATGGTAGACTATTGGCACGGTCTAGTGCTCCTATGTCTTGATCAATAATTCCAAGTAGTCCGTTTGGTGTTACTGTTTCTAGACTATCTAGTGTATATTGATTTGTTATTTCAAATTTTGTAGTATCGCCGATAAGATTATCACTGTTGGCGGTTACATATACGATTCCACTTTTTTGAGTAAGAGGTATGTCAATAAATCCTTTCCCGTTTTTTATGTCTATCGTTTGTTTTTCAAAGTTTACGAATTCTTTTGTTTCATTTGATACCTCTATTGTGACTGATGCATCTTCTTTTACTTGGTTTTGATACTGATCTTGTATTGATATTTCTAGTTTAGCACTTGTTTGGTTTTCTCGATCGTAAGAGGTTTTTGTTGGTTTTATTTCTACTTTTTTGGGATTGTCTGGTTTAATACTAAATGGTATTTGAATATCATTAAATCCAGTGGCACTCATGTTTAGTTTAAAGTCTCCAGCTATTACTTTTGGAAAGAATTCAAAATATGCGACTCCTTTTTCGAACTTTATTTCTGCAGGGAAACTAGCAAATTTGATTGGTGATTGTGATACAAAGGCCTGAGTGTTATTTTGAGTAAGCGCTTCTTGATTGTTGAATGATTTAAGTAATATTTTGACGGAAGATTGATCTCCTGCAATTGTCTGTGTTTTGGAAATTTCGTAGGATAGGTTTGGCCTTGTTATTGGCTCAATAGATATAGATCGACCTTCTTTTGGAAATAGACTGGAATATACCTGAACTGTAGCTTTTTTGTTTGGATCGATTGGTACAACTGATATATTAGCATTTCCTTTTTCATTATATTGTTGAATCCCCTTTTTATCTGGAGCTTCATCTGTACGTTCCGGGTCTAAAACTTGTAGATTTGTGAGTTTCCACTCTATGTCGTGTGATTCAAATAATACTTTGTTTTTGTGTTCATCTTGTAAACCAAAAGAAAGTAGAATTGGGTCAAAACCTGTAATGTAGTTTGATGATGTCACGAGAGTCGTTGCAATTGGTGGTTGAGAGACAACTGATATGGGGAGGTAGTATGGTGCTACCGTTAATTGAGGGTCTGAGATGACAATGTATTCTGTCCCAGCGACGTCTCCGGGTTTGTATGAAAATCTAAAAATTCCATCCTGTGTTTTGGTGATGTTATATATTCGACCTTTTGCGGTTTCTCCTAATTCTACAGACATTAGCTTTCCGTTGAAATTTTTGATAATGTCTTTTTTACTATTTCTAATCGACATAGATATCGTAATTGCCTCTGAATTACCAGCTTGAGTAATAGTATTTTTTGTTTCGGGTTTAAACTTGTATTGACTCACTACAACCGGAATCTTTTCCGAATTTTTAATTTCTCTGTTTCTTGTGACTGCTTGAAGTGTCATTTGTCTAGATCCAGTTGTTTTGATTTGTTTTAAAAAGAAAGAAGCTCTTCCTCCAGTTATATGACTGGTTTGTTTTGGTAATACTTCAAAGAAATTTTTCCAGGCAGGGTCTGAGAATTTGAGCTCAACAGGAATGAAGTTTTGATCTTCTACTATTTGATCTTGTGCGTTTACGACTTCGACATTAAGCGAGAGTAAATTTTCATCTCCAGAAAATCCTTTTATATCTTCTTGAACAAATTGTAGTGATAGATCCCCATTTATTTTTGATGGAGCTGCGTCTTCAGGATCTCCATATTTTTCTTTTTGCTCTTTCAATTTTGAAAGTAGCTGATTCATTCCGCATTTTATCTGCTGAGCTCGTTTTCCCCCATTACAAGGATTTCCAGCCCCATATACAGATTTCATCTGAGGGTTATTGGCAATTCCTGGGATAAATGTGTCAGCTTTATAGCTAAACCCTTCTGTTTCAGCTTTTTGATCTGCGAACTGACGATCAAATTTAGGATCTCTTTTTTCGAAATCTAATTCTATTCGTTCAGTATCATTACTGTTTTGGTCTTTTTGTGTGAGTGGGTTGTTTTGTGTGGTTATATGGATTATCTCATATCCTTGTGTTGTGGGGTCATAAAAAAAGATTTCCTTTAGTCGCTCTGGATCTAATGCGCTTTCAAACGCAATTGTATTTTTTTGGTTTAGTGATTTATCAAGCCAACTGGTGGCACTGTGTAGTTTTTCTAAGCTGATTTGATTGAATAATTCGTTTTGTATATTTCTTGTTATTCTTGAGGCGGTTGGACTTGATCCTGCAATATCATTTAGTGCTGATATCTTTTCTTGAATTCCTTTTCGTACTTTTGTAGAAAAAGAATTTAGATCCTCATCTGGCTCACGGTAATCGAAAATATTAAAAAAGTTAAGTCTGTGGAATTTTCCATCAGAATCATACAATGAAAATCCACGAGGATCATCAATGGGTATTGCTGGAGCGTATTCACTGGCTATTTGTTGGTTTAGTGTTTTTTGGGTTGGTTCGACGTGTAGTGAGAAAGAATTGAATGTATGAGTTCCATACTGGTTTCCTTCTAATATTGGTCCACAACCTTGAGCGCCGATAGGTCCTTCTTTTTCTGTGGTTCCTAATAGAAGCGCATCATATATTTTTTTTGTAGTTCCTTTGTGTTCAGCTACATAGATTTCGTTTGCTAAAATTGGAGTGCCATCACTAGTTTGTCCAGTACGTACTGATATGTTTATTATATCTTGAGATCCGTTGTTTTTTAGTCTTGTTCGTTCTGCTGTTTCATAGTTTTCAATTGGTTTTATATCCCAGGTAGAAGTTTTGAGGCAGTATTGATAGTCAAACTTGTTATTGGTATAAAGAACATTACTCCTACAACATCCTTCATATGGATCTAATAGTTTAGCTACTTTTGAAGAATTTTCGGTTGAACAGAGTGCTTCTCCTGATTCTGGATTTATAGATCCAGTAGACATGAACTGGAGTGAATCTACTTGTTGTGCCAGAGGGAATTGCGTTGTTCTTGGTGATCCTCTAAAAGTAGAACAATCATCAACCGTCATATTCGCTCTTAGTACTCCGTTCCAGTAGAGAGGTCTTTTGATATTTTTAGGACCAGATACTATTAGATGTTCTGTGGGGATTTCGTATTGATCGTGCGTAGAGACTTCTATGTTTCCGGGGATCGCATTATTTTTTATTTCTTCTAAAAATATTTTTTCAAGGGCGTCGTTGAATGATTTTAAAATTAAGAATGAGGCTTCATCTTTTCTAGTAATGAGTGTGATAGTAGAGTCAATTTCACCATGCTCCCATCGTCCAGATTGTCCAACCTTGTCATATATCTGCCTTAGCCAACTTCCATATGGAGTGAGATATCGATTGGTTTTTCCATCAGTAATGTGTTTGGCATAAGTGTCAGGGAGACTGTTGAGTTGTTTTTCGGAGAGTCGCGTATTTTCAAACTTTTTAATGTCATCATAGACGGTCTTATATATAGGATCTTGACTGAGATCTGGTAGTCCAAGATCTTGCCCATTATCAAAAAGTTTTTTTATAAGGTGTTTTGACCATCGACTATAAAAAATATCTTCTCCGTATTTTATCCATTGATTGTAACGATTTTCATATTCTCTTGGAATGACCTTGCTTTGTGTTTCTGGGTCCATGAAAAATATTCGTTTATCAAAACGAATTTCTCCTGTATGAACTTTGTGATTTTTTTCGAAGTATTTTATTAAATCTTCTTTTTTTTCAGAAACTGTGGCTTTTCCTGAACGGATGACTCCATGCCAGATTTCGGCTTCTTCATTTTTTGAGTTTTCTTGATGCGAAAATTTATCAATCTCTGTATCCCAGACATAGGTTGAGTTTTCTAGATCCGTATAAGGAAAGATGCTGGGCCAGAAGTTTCCGTTTTTTTCTACAACAGGGATCGGAACTTCTCCAATGAGTACTACTCCTTCTAATTTTGTGAGGGCGTCAAGATTTAATCCACTGTGATACAGATGGGCGAGTCCTTCTTGTATGTCTTTTGGGGATGCATCGCTAGGAATATCTATTCGAACGGTTTGTGCGTTGAGTGTTTTTTGTACATCTTTTTCATACTGATTTATGGCAGAGCTGAGCTTGTTGTCATTGCTGAGTGTCTCTTCAACTAAAACAGCTACAAGAGGAATCGATTTTATTATCGGAGAAACTCTGGTGTTGTTTGGGCTTTGAGCAAAGACGCCCAAGGATGGGCCTAATAATGTTATTATTAAGCTCATACTTATGTATTTCTGCACGAGTGCGAGATACATTCGATTCTGCCTGGAAAAAGGCATTTTTTATCTTTGTTTTTAGGGTATATTTTGGGGTTAAAAGGATTCTAGAGGTAAAGATAGATACAAGGAAGCAAAATTGCTTGACGGTATTTGATCCATCGGTTGTTGTTACGTTCATTTTTTTTCAAATCGTTCTAAGACGTCTGTTTTCCACTGACTGTAGTTTCCTCTTTCTATTTCCGTACGAGCCTTGGACATTAAGTCCTGATAAAAAGCTATATTGTGCATCGTTAACAGTCTTTTTCCTAAATCCTCCCCGACTCTAAATAGATGATGAAGGTAGGCTCGAGAATATTGTTTTTCTTTATTTACGTAATCTTCTAGTTCTTTTTCCAATACATTTTCATCTGTTTTATATTTTGCATTTTGTATTCGGACAGGACCGTCCCATGTATAGGCCGTCCCATGTCGAGCATTTCTCATTGGAAGTACACAATCAAACATATCAATTCCTCGTTCTATGTTTTCGAGTAAATCAGTGGGAGTTCCGACACCCATAAGGTAGCGCGGTTTTTGTTCTGGCATCTGTGGTGCCATTCTTCCTACGACTTCATACATTTGTTTTGGAGCTTCTCCGACGGCAAGTCCTCCAAGTGCATATCCATCAAATGGAAGGGCCGTAAGTTCTTGAAGTGATTGTTGCCGAAGGTCGTCAAAACACCCTCCCTGAATAATTCCAAAAAGTTGAGGTCTTTTGTCTGGGGCTAGTTTTTGATCAAATTTTGAAAAATGATACTCAAGAGATTCTTTTCCCCATTGGGTTGTTCGATCTACGGCTTTTTTGATTTTGTGCCAGTTTGGAACATTTGGTGGGCATTCATCCCATGCCATCAGTATGTCTGAACCAAGATCGTGCTGTATTTGCATAGATTTTTCTGCATTTATAAAAAATTCACTTCCATCTATATGGGAACGAAAGAAAACACCATCATCGGTTATTTTTTTTGATTTGATTGAAAATACCTGAAATCCCCCACTATCAGTCAGGATTGGTTTGTCCCACTTCATAAAGTTATGTAGTCCGCCGTGTTGGCTGATAATTTTCTCTCCTGGACGTAGATAGAGATGATAGGTGTTTCCGAGGCAGATTTGTGTACCGGTTTGTGTTAGGTCTTCGGGGCTAATAGCGGCTTTTATGGCTCCGCGAGTTGCTGGGGGCATAAAAACTGGCGTTTGTATATCCCCTCTTCTTGTTTTGAGTATTCCTGCTCGAGCTTGTTTATCTGTTGCCTGTATTTTGAAATTTTTCATAGTGTTTTTGTTTTCTTTATATAAAAGAGATATATTACTTGGTCAAATGGTTGTATAAATGTTTGACATTTGCCTACTAAAGTTTTATTATAAAACATAGCTTTGAATAAATATACATGAATTCACCCGTCATTTTACCTCAAGCCGAAGTCGAGAATATAAAAAAAGCGCTCAATGGCTCTACGAAAATCATGGCGCTATGTCATGCAAACCCTGACCCAGATGCTCTTGGGAGTGTTTTGGGGATTACCCATGCACTAAAGAGTATAGGAGTAAATATCACCGCGGGATGTTTTGATACGGTTCCTGAGCGAATGGAGTTTTTACCTGGAAGTGAGCTGGTGGTTCAAGATTTTGATGAAAATGACTATGATACTTATTTTATTCTAGATTGTGGTCACCCAAAAATGTTGAAATTTCAGGATGGAAAGCCAAAAATATTATCTGATGAGGTTAAAAAGATAAATATTGATCACCATCCTACTAATACAAATTATGGAGATGTAAATTTTGTGCTGACAGAGCAAGCATCAACGACACAGATTATTTATCATCTGCTCAATGAACTTGAGATAAAGATTACGCCTGCGATTGCGACGTGTCTTTTGGCTGGAATATATGGTGATACAGGAAGTTTCATGCATCAGAATACTAGTCCTGAAACCTATAGAGTTGCTTCTGATCTTATGAAAAAAGGAGGAAATGTCGGAGTAATAACTAAAAATCTCTTTCGAAACTATGAATATAAAACCCTCAAGCTCTGGGGTAAGGTTCTGGATAATCTTCATATAACTGAGGATGGAGCGGCTATTGTGGGGGTGGAGAAAGAAGACTACGAATCGTTGGGATGTACTCGTGAGGATTTGGCGGGAGTGATAGATATCATAAACTCAATGCCGGAAGCCAAATATAGCGTTATCCTCTCGGAGGATGAAAAAGGGAATGTAAAAGCTTCGCTACGAACGCGTAGGGAGGATATGGATATGAAGGCCTTAGCAGAACAGTTTGGTGGTGGTGGGCATGTGAAAGCGAGTGGTTTTATGGTGAATGGAGGAAAACTTCAAAAAGAGGTGAAGTGGAAGATTGTTAAGGAATAAAATTATTATGGTAGATGAAAACGGTCCTGAATCAATTGAGCTCAGTGATAAGGACGTTTTTGTAATAGTTCATGAGGATACAATTGTAAATGATGAGTTTTTATTTCGTCATAATCTAAAAAGCCCTGTTTCTACACAAAAAGAAAGACAAGATTCAATTTCTATGCTTGGGTTTTGGAAAGATCAATATAAGGGTCGAGTGTTTGAGTTAGAAGAAGTTAAGGATATTAACCCTTGGACTCATGATGGATTTCCTGATTCAAGTAGTTTTGAAGGAATAATTTATCTTGGTGGGGCGTGGCGTGATCTTTGTGTTTTTGTGGTAAAATGTCAGCTCATAATGCATGGATTTCGGTCTGACCAAATTCGTATAGTTCATAACGCGACGATCCTTAATAATGCTGATCCAGTAGAAGCTCCAGGCGGTGTGAATATGGAGATTGATGTTGATGAACGTCTGAAAATACTAGAAATCATAGATTCCTAATTTTAACTTTTGTAAAAAATCGATACCTTGACAATTACTGCGAGTTAATTAACTTACTTGTAATTATGACTTAATCGGTTAAATAATATGCCTGAAGGAATTCCAGAGTCGCTAGAAGAACGTCATGAAGAAGTTCGTGAAGCGTTCGTCCGTACTTTGCTATTTAATTCAGAATTGTTTTCTGAATGTGCAACAAATCGTCGTACGGAATCTGTAGATCTTTTAAAAAAGTTACAAGCAGGAGAAAGTGTTTTCCCTACTTTTCGAGCTGAAGGACAAAAAAGTGTTATGGCTGAGACAGATTCAGGATTTATGGGAGATGATTTGCCCGCGGAAATTCAAGATTTCTGGAGACCTCATTTTGTGTTTTCTACTCATGATTATGGTCAAGTGGCAATTCATAACTGGAGCTATTCTGTCGGAAAAGTTCTATCAGCTTCACCAGAAATTAAAAGAAGATGGATTGATGCGGTTGCTGATTCTCAAGAATTAACGGCTCAAATTTTTCAGGGAGTGGCTCTCAATTTAGATCCTGATTGTCTTGAACCGACAGATTTTTGTGCGGGACGATCAATTGAGATGGCATTTGAAAGTAATTTTTTTCGTAATTTTGCGGCAGATGGAGGTGGCGATCATTCTTTGGCTTGGGATGGAGAGACGGCACTGCGTGATAAAGTAGTTTTTAAAAATAATGTTCCAGCTGATCTAATGATGCATGGTCATGCAGGCGCACTCTCTACAGTGATTTATAATCTTGTTAAGAATCCTCTTATTTTTCTACAAGAGGCTCTCTGTAAAAAATTTATAGATGCCGTTGGTGATGGAATCAGTCTAGATCGAAATATTGAAAAGATGCGGGCTGCAGGAAGAACAGAAAATGATCCATTTAGAGATATGCTTAAATGGCAGGTCATGAAGGATGAGGGACCTCGATGGAGAAATCATCTAGGTGAGGATCCCTTAGAAATTGTAGCGGATTATGTAGAAACTCCAGATGCTCACATTATTCATCTACATGATAATGGTCCTGGGTTGGATTTTACAAGTCTAAAATCAAAACTTAATGCGATTGTTAGTGCTCGTGGGATTGACCACCTTAAAGAGAGTGGAGCTTGCCCTCCTGGATTAGCTGAAGAAATAGAGAAGTGGGAAGACTCTCCGTTTTATTTTGGACAGATGAAGGGAGAAGATTTAGCGAATCTTACAAAAATTAGCTCTCTATCTGGTCTTCATGGTCATAGTGGTTCTGGTCTTTGGGCTATGGAACGTCTTGTAAATTCGACAGATGGAATTGCCGTTATTGGTCAGGGACTTGGAGGAAAAGGTGGAACCTATTTTGCGCTGGTTTTTCCTAAAAAAATAGCTGAAGATCCGGCTTCTGTAACTGCGGATATTAAAGCTCGATTAGAAAGAGGTGAATATTTGCCACCAGCAGATACGATGGCGGCTTAGTCTTATCACCAACTTATAGAGAAGATTTAATTGAGAACTAAATTAAAGATACTCGCGCTGATGAACTTGTTATCTTGGTAATAGTTTTGATGATTTATAAAAATTCTCTTTTCAGGAGATTATTTTTCTATATATTGTCTTGGAATGAATTCACTACATCTTAGTTCTGGAGAAGTTTTTGAGGGAGAGAGTTTTGGTTTTGATGGTGAATGTCTGGGGGAGGTCGTCTTTACGACGGGCATGACGGGATACCTCGAAACCCTGACTGATCCAAGTTATTATGGTCAGATTGTTTGTTTTACCTTTCCTTTGATTGGGAACTATGGAGTTTTTGATACCAAGGAATTTGCTAAAGCGGTAGATCGAGTTTTTGAATCTGAACAAATTTGGGTTAAGGGAGTTGTTCTAACTGAGCTTTCAGAAGAGTTTTCTCACTGTGAGGCGTTTAAGTCTTTTGAGCAGTGGCTCAAGGATAATGAAATTCCTGCACTCAAAAATGTAGACACTCGAAGATTGACTCAAGCGCTTCGTGAACATGGTTGTATTATGGGATCGTTGTCTCAGTCCCCTCTTGGTGATTATACAGATCCGTTGGCTGGACGATATGTTCCAGAGGTAAGCCCAAAAGCGGTAACAGTCCTGGAGCCAGTAAGTAATTCTGAAAGAGATCCTTCGCAAACTCAGGATAACGATGACATAAAGACGATTGCTTTTATTGATTGTGGAGCCAAGAATGGAATTTTGAGAAATTTCCTTTCACGAGGGCTTCGTATTGTTCGATGTCCATTTGATCAAGATCCTTTTGAACTTGAATATGAATATGATGGAGTATTTTTCTCCAATGGCCCTGGTGATCCCGAGCAATGTCATGAAACGATCGAGATAATGAAAACAGCGCTTACTAAGGACCTACCGATTTTCGGAATTTGTTTGGGAAATCAGATATTGGCACTTGGGGCTGGAGGGAAAACTCAAAAGATGGCCTATGGACATCGTGGGGTAAACCAGCCATGTCAGGAACTTGAAACAAAAAAATGTATTGTTACTTCTCAAAATCATGGATTTGAAGTAGATGGAAATTCTCTGCCTGATGGATTTGAGGTTTGGTTTTCAAATCTTAATGATCAAACGTGTGAAGGTATAAAACATAAAACAAAACCTGTTTCGGCTGTTCAGTTTCACCCAGAAGCTTGCTGCGGTCCAGAAGATGCACAGTATTTATTTGATAGATTTATTGATCAGTTATGAAAATTCTCCTCCTCGGTTCTGGTGCATTGCAAATAGGACAAGCTGGAGAGTTTGACTACAGCGGAAGTCAGGCGATCAAGACGTTTAAGGCGGCAGGTCATGAAGTCATATTGATCAATCCTAATATTGCGACGATTCAGACTGATCCGGATGCTTTTAGTCCAAAAGAAGTTACGGCTGATCAAGTCTACTATATTCCGGTTTTACCTGAATTTGTAGAACGAATTATAAAAAAAGAAAAACCAGATGCTTTGGCACTTAGTTTTGGAGGACAGACGGCGTTGAACTGTGGTCTAGAGTTAGAAGCTTCAGGTTTTTTGGCTGATCATGGTGTTACCGTTCTTGGAACTCCTGTTTCAGTTATCCAATCTACCGAAGACAGAGAGATATTTGTCCAAAAATGTAATGAAATAGGAACGCTTGTCCCTCGCTCTATTGCGGCTCGAACTATGGATGAAGCCAAAGCTGCAGCAAAAAAAATCGGCTTTCCACTGATTATGCGAGCCGGGTTTGCACTTGGAGGAAAAGGGTCTGGTTTTTGTGAACGAGAAGAAGATTTTGAAGCGCAGGTACAGGAAGCTTTTGCTTTTAGTGAACAAGTCTTGGTTGAAGAAGATCTAAGAGGGTGGAAAGAAATAGAATATGAGGTGGTTCGTGATGGAGATGATAATTGTATTACGGTTGTGAATATGGAGAATTTTGATCCATTAGGGATTCATACGGGAGAATCTATTGTGATTAGTCCATCAGTAACTCTCTCAAACAATGAATACCAAATGTTACGTTCTGTGGCGATTAAGACGATTCGTCATCTTGGTATTGTCGGAGAATGTAATATTCAGTATGCACTAGATCCAAATAGACCGGAAGAGTATCGAGTTATTGAGGTGAATGCTCGTCTAAGTCGAAGTTCGGCACTTGCCTCAAAAGCTACTGGATACCCTCTTGCCGCTGTTGCTGCTGATATTATGCTAGGGAAAACACTAGCAGAGATCCCAAATGCTATTACAAAAGTAACAACGGCATTCTTTGAACCTGCATTGGACTATGTAGCACTAAAGATACCGCGATGGGATTTGCAGAAATTTAGAAAAGTTTCGCATCAAATTGCTACCGAGATGAAATCGGTAGGGGAAGTAATGGCACTTGGAAGAAATTTTCCTGAAGTGATTCAGAAGGCTATTCGAATGCTGGCAATTGGAAGTGAAGGGATTTTGGACTCCCCTCTTGAATTTAAGAATAAGGAAGATGTGGAGTCTAATCTTACGATTGCTTCTCCACGCAGAATTTTTGCGGTTGGAGCCGCTTTGTTTGAGGATTATTTTTCTGTAGAAGAAATCTTTCAACTCACAAAGATTGATCGTTGGTTTCTCCAGCAAATTGAACGAATTACAAATCATGCGAAAAAACTGAATACACTGGAAAGTAATCTTGAGTCTGATGACCTTAAAATGGCCAAAATACTAGGATTTTCTGATAATGAGATTGCGCGACTTACAGGAAAAACTTTTGATCAAATTCGTGATCAACGAAAATCATCTGATATAAAGCCTATAACAAATCAAATTGATACTCTTGCGGCAGAGTTCCCTGCGCAGACCAACTACTTGTATACAACCTATTTAGGAGCGAAGGATGATGTCTAGGTTCTCAAGTTAGGTCAATGTATCTCTTTTCCTTAACTTGGTTGTATATTTCTTGTATTTTCGAAGTGAATTGAATTGCGTGTTTTCTCGTAATTCTTCTTGAAACGTAGCAATTATTGTTTGTGGCTCATGTGCAATTACCGTGAAGACTTGATCTATGTTTTCAATACCTATGCCAATTCCCTTTCCAATATTTAGTAATTTTCTTGGAAGTGATGTCGTCATATTTGTGGCTCTTGTAGTCATAGCTGATCCAGCTTCGGCAAAAGCTTCTATGACTTGCCCTCCTCGAAAAAGCACGCCTATCCCTGCAATAATAGCTGCCAGTAGTGCATCGGCAGTTACCATCCCTAGTCCAAAGGCTCCAAGACGATATAATCCTGTCCATACACCCCATATATTTTTTACGGTTTGGAGTGGGTTTTTGAATGCATTCTTTATAAATGCCCAAATTACGTCGAGGATATGTAATGGATCAAGTAATAAAAAAGATGCATCTTTGAGAAGCATGAAATATCGGTTTATAAAACCTGCCACGTATCGGTGGAGCATTTTCCCTTCCTGCTTATAATGATCTATGGATTCATGAAGTCCTGCTGATTCTAGAATATAGTCTCGAAGCTTGTTTAGACGCTTTTCAACACTGAGCTCTATATTATCCCAGTTGATCAGTACGTTTTCGAGAGCCATGTCTTGAACTATCATTATACGTATTGGTTTATATCACTATTTGGACCACGATTGAAATCGTTAGAATCCACTCTCGTAGCATAATTTTGTTCCTCGGAGAATTCGGGTGTTGTGCTTTCAAATGCTTGTCGTATGGATTCAAATTCTTTGTCTCCAGGTTCTGGATCATTTATTGATTCTAATGAATAGGATAGTCCAAGCGCTGTTAGCATTTGATCTCTTGCTTGTTCTTGTTTTCTATATTCAATATTTGGCTCAGGTTTATCCTTAATTTTAATTCCATTAGCCGTGGCTATTTCTATTTTTGCTTTTATTTTTTTATCTGAACGTGCAATGTTTTCTTTCTCTGATAATTCAGGAGAAGAAACTTCCTCGTTGCCGTGACCTGGATTATTAATATTCATAACTCAAGTTGCTCAAGAAGTAGCTCAGCTTCTTCCTCGTCTTTTTGGTGATCACTGTTTTCTTCTGCTTTTAACTTCTGTGGAATTTCATGATGTATTATTTGGTCTAGTTGTTCATGCCAGGCGTTTAGTTCTGTGAGATACTGTTGTTTTGCTGTACTTGCAGCTTCGGCTATCCATAGATCTTCCTGACTGAGCGTATGCAGAGTTTGTTTTAGTTCTTGGTCTGAATACTCGTCTTTTTTTACTTCAGCCCATAGAGCCCATTTTTCACGGGTGGTAAGAAGCTTTGATGCAAAGATTCTTTCTTTTATCGCTAAGACCAATGTATTCCTATCCATATCAAGATATTGTACCATTTTTATGGTTTTTTCTCAATACAAAAAAGACCACCGAATGTTGGTGATCTTTAGTCTTGGCTTTTAACTTTCATTTTTTTATGCTGCAGCTTCCTCTACTTTCTCTGCCGTTTTTTCTTCTTTGGCTGTTTTTACTGCTTCTACTACTGGTTTTTTCCAAAATTTTAGATTTAGAGGGATTTCCTTCATTCGAAGTGATTTCCCAGAAAGGTTTCTAAGATATTTTAGTTTTGCTCTTCGAACTTTATGAGCTCTTAGTACTTCTATTTGTGTAATATTTGGAGAATGAACAGGATATGTTTTTTCAATTCCGATTCCGTCAGATATTTTTCTAACGGTAAATGTTGAATTTACATCGTGTCCAGGATTTACCTTTATAACAGTTCCTTGAAATATTTGGATCCGTTCTTTGTTTCCCTCTTTAATTTTTTGATGTATTTTGACAAGGTATCCAGGTTTTATAACTGGAACTTCGTCTTTAGCATATTGTGCACCGAATTCTTGAATAATCTTGTCTGACATATTTGTAACGTTACTTAGTTAAAGCTGACCGATTGTATGAATCAAATGATCCATTGCAAGTACTTTTTGTTTATTTCTTTTATTTACTGAGTTATTAGGGGCTCAGTGTCTTTTTTTAGCTTGTTTTTCAGGAGTATATTTTGAGTCTTGGAGAATAGCTTTTGTACAAATTTATCCCTTAGGGTTATCCGATAAAGGAAATCTTCTTTTGTCATGTTTCCATGACGAATTATTTGTTCTGGGAAATTTTCGTTTAGAAATGCCTCTAGATCCTCTTCTTTAACATCTCCAACGATGAAGAGATCGACATCTTCATCTTCTCTTCCAATAAATGCACCTGTTAAAATGAGGACATCTATATTTCCAAGTTTACTTAATTTCTTAAGGAGTGTCTGATTAGACTCATTTGTTTTCCGTATAATAGAAGTTAGCTCGGGAAGAAGAAGGAAGTGGTGATTTATTTGATAGTACTTCTTTCTATTCCTCTCTCTTGATTTGAGGAGTCCTATGTTTTCAAGATTCTCAAGCTCTCTTCTGAGTGAGTTTATCTGCTCATCTAATATACGTGTTAGTTCTCTTATAAAGAATTCTTGATCTTGATTGTTCAAGAATTGTTGAAGTAGCTTTACCCTTGCGCCAGAACCAAACATTTTCTTTAAGATCATCTGAAAAATCTATTTAAATCGTAGATAGTACACAAAACTTATTCATTTTGGTTCTCATTGTCAAACTTTTTTGTTCAAAACTCTGAATAGGCCGTTGTTATCATGTTTTTTTGTTCATATAAATGCATCATGTATTCATAATTTAAGTTCTACTGTATAATAAATGTGATCACAATGCTTCACTTTGATCGAATTTGTAAAAAAATAATTACAACGCAGCCCTGATTTTTTGTATTTACTCTGTAATTACATTGTAATATCCTCGAAATAGCAATCAATATATACAAAGCCCAAGAAACTAAGACCTCCGTAGGTATTACTAGCTCAATATTTTACCTCAAGAACCCCTAATACTCAAGAGATTGATTCTTAGACCAAACTAGAATCATAAAAAAAATCCTGAAGATTGTTTTCAGGATTTTTAATTTCAGGGTTATTTTTATTTACTACTAGAGATCATCGTACTCAACAACTCCCTTGTCCCCCTCCGAATGCTTTGCCATAGCAAAACACCAACCAGTCAACATTCCAAGAGAAAAAGTTAGAATCAGGGGTACAAATAAACTTCCTGTATATTGATAAAACAACAAAAGAACTGGCACTCGAAACCAAATATTTTCGAATGCAAGAATTAATCCAATAACTCCAAGAACTGTTCCACTTGTATAGTATATTTTCTTCATTTTTAGGCAAAAAGACTAGAGAGGTACTTATCAATCTTAATATTAAGGCAGATTCTTTCAAACTCAATATTTTCTTCATCTTTTCCGTTCTTTGCCTGTTCGGCAGCCCGCAAAAGCTCATCCTTGTCTAATTCAATTTTTTCTTGAGTTATAACTTCTTTCAAACCAAGGAATATTCTCAAATTCTCTTCCCCTTGAACCTCAAACTCTTTTTTAAGCGCTTCCTCATCTTTTCCTAGTGATTTTAGAAATGCTGCTGGATCTTGTTGGTACTGTGGATTCTGCGCCATCCGCTGGAATTGCATATGAATTTCCTTTTTAATCCAACTCTCAGGTAAGTCCCCTTTTGTGATTTTTCCAATTTCCTTAGTATAGCTATCAGTTTCTGCTTGCTGTGCCTCTTTCTTCTTATTATTTTCAATATTTTCTTTTACTTCTTTCCTAAAATCTTCTGGCTTCTGCTTCTTCCCCATAACTGACTCAATCTGTTCTTCTGTTATCTCACTGGCTTTTATCTCATTTACCTCATAAAGATGAATATTGAAATGTATCGTTTTTCCTGCAAAATCTGCTGAATGATAGTCTTTGGGGAACTTTACTGGAACTTTGTCCTTTGATTCGCCGGCCTTCATCCCTACAAATGCTTTTTCAAGATCTGAAAGATAATGCCCTAAACCAATTCTAAATTTTGTTTTTTCTAGTTTTGTACTTGGAAGTACCTCTCCTTTTTCATTCTTTCCTTCAAAATCAGCTTCTATTAGGTCTTTATCCTTTGCTTTTCGATCAACCTTTGTCCCAGATTGCATTTGTGCTAAGACTGTTTCAATAACATCATCCACTTCTGCGTCTTTTATTTCGACCTTTGGTTGCTTCATTTTTATTTTTTTGTAGTCCCCTATTGCCACATCAGGATAGACTTCTACTTTTATTCCTACAGTCATAGGCATTTCTTCTTTTTTTGAAAAATCAAGCTCTGGCTGGCTGATTACATCGATCTTGTGTTCTTGCAAAAACCCTTGATAGACTTTATTTAGTGCCTGATTCATAGACTCCTGAGAAATAGTCTCTAGTCCAACACGTGCAACAACCATTTTATCAGGAGCTTGTCCTTTTCTAAATCCTGGAACGGATACATGCTTTCGATAATCATCAACGATTTTTTTCTGTGCTGACTGAAGGTCTTTTGATTCAATAGTAATATTGAATTCTACCTTTGAACCTGAAATTTTCTTGAATGGAGCGGCCATTTTAATTTGGGGTAATAGATTAATATTTGATATATAAGAGTTCGTAATTCACAAATGTGAACTTGTTTTAAGCTCGCCGACTGTAATAAAAAAACAAACAAAAACAACCGAAACTCATTTAATTCCTCTTTTATGATTCCTCGTTTTGTAATGATTTTGATTTCTTGTTTTTTCTTCTGTACAGCTAATGCCAGTAATTCATGGGAAACTACTAAGCTTTCTGGGATTCTTGAGGATGGAAGCTTGTTTTTTGGGGATGAGATTGGAGTGATGTATCCTGTTGGAATAGATCAGGCTTCTTTTTCTACTAAAGATGCCTGCTTCCGCCGCCCTATATTACGAAGCCTTCGAAATACTTGGGTGAATGAAACGGTTCAGGTAAAGAAAACTGAGGAAACCTCACTTGTAATTGTAAAACATAAGACTCTGGGGAATCTTTCCCAATACATATTATCTCATGGGATGGGACGAATTGATGAATCTAGCTTAAGTTCTTATTATAAGGGTATATTTCGAATTTCGGAAAAACAAGCCCAAGAGGAAAATCTTGGAATTTGGAATGGATGTGGCCAGGATATTGCAAATAGAGTGGTTCGATCGATTCGGCAGAGAATGTATTTTAAACATAGGCATGAAGGTTTCCTGGCCCCCGTTGCGGTGGGAAGAGTAATAAAAGTATTGTCTGGAAATTTAGTTGAGCTTGAAAATGGAGTCATTATTAAGTTGTTGGGAATCAAGCTACCAGAAATCAAAAAGAAAGAACTTGGAGCAACTAATAGTAAAGTATTTGACCTTGAATCCTGTTTTTCAAATGAATCCAAAGAATTTTTATCTAACCTAGTATTGGGAAAGCAAATTATCTGGAGGGCTGATTATGAGGACTTTGATAAACGCCGAAATCTACTGCGGTATGGATATCTAGCTTATGACGATGGAGAAGAGCTATTTATCAATGAGTATTTGATCAAGCATGGCTATGGAAAATCACATTGGGAAGGATTAAATCTAAAGTACAAAGACAAATTCGAGACAATTCAGGCTTTGGTTTATGCTTCTCCAAAAGGAGCTTGGAGCTTTTGTGCGAAAAAACTAATGGAACATACGTTCAACGATAAGAAAGAAGAAAAAGAAGTTATATATAGTGAAAAATGTCGAATCAAGGGAAATATCTCTGGCACCAAAAAGAATCCTATCAAGAAGTATCACACCCCCCTTTCCCCATGGTATAAAAGAATTACAAAGCCCGAAAGGTGTTTTGAGACGGAGGAGGATGCCAGAAAGAAAGAATTTATTAAGGTGAAGTAGACATACTACCCCCTAAAACAAAGGTGTCAGTCTTCTTCTACAAATAATTAGGTATAATCAAATTCTATACTAATTCCCCTAAAACCTGCATCATCTTATTTTTATCAGTATTTTCCATTTCACTCAATGCTCTTTTTAGTTTTTTTAATGCAATGTTTTGGAGCTGCCTCACTCTCTCTCTCGTAATTCCAAAATCAAGACCGACTTCTTCTAATGTTTTAGGCTTTATGCCCCCCAGGCCAAATCTTGCATCTATTATTTGTCGTTCCCTTTTATCTAGCACCTCCAACAAATCATCTAATTTTTCCAGAAGATCTTTTTTTTCAAGCTCCACATCTGACATATTTGCTCTAGAATCCCCTATCAACTCACCCAACTCTGTAGCATCCTCTCCCACTGGTGCGTCAAATGACTTGGGATTTAGTGCCATCCTTTTCATATGCGCTAACTTAGCTCTATTGATTCCTAATTCTTCTGCCAATTCCTCATTTGATGGATCTCTTCCTAACTCCTCTGAAAGTAATGATTCGATTCTTCTCATCTTCGATATTTTTTCTATCATATGAACTGGTAATCGAATAGTTTTTCCTTGATTTGCAAGTGCTCGTTTTATTGACTGCTTGATCCACCAAGCTGCATATGTCGATAACTTTCCTCCCTTCTCGGGATTAAACCGCTCAACTGCTTTCATCAATCCAATATTCCCTTCTCCCACCAAATCCATAATATCTACTCCATAACTTGAATAATCATATGCAATCTTAACAACGAGCTTCAAGTTGTGACTTATCAACTTCTTTCTAGCCTCATTATATTCTGTCGTTTTTAAAACCTCTTTTTTCTGTTTCTCTAGATACCTTTTTGCCCATTCTATTTCTGTCTCACTGGACTTCCCTCCCCCAGGTCCATTATCAGTTATTCTTTTTGCTGTTTCCCAATCCCGTCTAGGCTTCATTATTTCCGCTAACTCAACCTCTTCTTGTCTTGTTAATATATCATGCTTTGCTTGCCGCAAATAAATTGAAAGTGCTGGATTCATATTAGATGCAGAATACTCTCCAGATATATTGGCCCCAGCGAGCTTAACTTCCACAAACTCTAGACGATTCACTATTTCAGCCTCCCATGAGCGAATTGTTTGGACAGAAACATTAAGATATTCAGCAATTTCATCTATATCAGGAACATCATTCAATTGCTTATATATTTTTAGTAGTTTATGTGTTTTTCCTGAAAATAAAGCTATTTTCTTTTCTAGGACTTGAGGCCAATAACCTGAATGAAATTTGGATCGACCATCAGTTTTTCTCGAAGAAAAAACTGGAACCGGTTCTAGATTTTTAATCTTCCCTTCCAACGGAAGCTCATTCTCAACTCCAGATTCTTCATCACTAGAACTATCAAACAAAACTGTCTTTATTTTAGCATTATTTCCTGAACCAACCCCACTAATAACGGCTTCTACCTTGCAAACTGTTGGTCTTGCAAGTTCTGTATAGACCATTACCTCTTCCATGCGAGGAATAAAATCTAGATTCTGATACAGCTCTATCACTTTTTTTGCCTTCTCTTTGGTTGTATCTCTAAACTGCCGAAGTAGCTGATCAATGTTCGTTGCATCAATATCTGATACTTTTTTAAAATCTGCCGCCGTAAAAACCGCATTAGATCTGATTTGCCTCTCTGTAAACACCTGACCATTATATTCTACAGCCTGAGTCTGGGGCTTATTTCTTTTTTTTCTAGTTTTTGACGTAACTACAACTTCTGATTTTTTTCCTTTTGCGAGTCTTATTATTTGCTTATCAAAGTTTGTTACCTCCTCTGGATTAAAGGAAAATTCATCATATAGTGATGAATAGTCAGGGGTATAGTTTAGACACTTATAGATCTCAATTAACTGCCCCAACTTCCCTGGGGCTTGAATATTTTTTTGTATTAATAATCCAATCAAATCATTCACTGGACGTCGCTTAAATATAAACTTACTTTTCTCTAAATAACCATATTTTGGAAAATTTTCTTCCTGTTCACAAGGCTTGGCCTCTTCATTACCACCTTTCTTGTCCCTACTAGTTTTTATTTCTTTAGGTCTTTTTTTTTCTGGTTCAATATCTTTTGCTGATTCTTTATCAAAACGGATCTCGCCCAATAGAACACCCGCTAGATCAAATTCAGCAATTTGTTTTCGTTTGGCATCCCTAATACTTATTACTATTCCCCCACCCCCTATCAAATCCGTGGTTCTATGAATACTTCCTAATTCAAGCGCCACTACTCCATCCTCGTTCCCCAACTCTATCCATTTCATTATAGCTCTTTTTAGTCCATCTTTTGATTGTTCCTCGATATTCTGACTAATTTCTCTTTTCACTAGCGCCTCGGGATCCATTGACTTATTTTCAATAAATTCTTCTTTTTTTAGAAAAACCCCTTCATCGCTAACTACTTCCCCCATTCTATTGAACACACAAGAAACCTTATTTTCAGTGAGTGTTATTCTTGCTTGAACTTCCCATCCAGTAGCTTCATTTTGTTCTGGGCTTATGGTCGCATGATCTCCTGTTATAGTTTCAATTCCTGAATCTACCCAGTCAGGAATGATTCTTTTTAGTTCTATTTTCTGCTCTGCCCTTGAATGACCATTTCCAAAAACATGATCTAATTCTTTTTTTATTTTTGATGGTGAAGACATGTTTAAAAATACAATATTATGAACTAATTTCTCTATTCTTTATTTCCCTCCACTTTAGTTTATTTATATCTTTCATTCAAATTTAATTTTTTAATTCCTTCTAAATAATTAAACTCTCAATCAATGAAATATACACATCTTTTTCTCAAGACTTCTAAGGAGTCTCCGGCAGACGAAACGGCTAAAAATGCAGACCTACTTATCCGTGGAGGATTTGTTCACAAAGAAATGGCAGGAGTTTATACATTTCTTCCTCTTGGACTTCGAGTCCTACAGAATATTGCTGATATAGTGCGAGAGGAAATGGATGAAGCTGGATGTATAGAGATCCTGATGTCGGCGCTGAGTCCTCAGGAAAATTGGAAAAAGACCGGTCGATGGGATACGGTGGATGTTCTGTATAAAGTGCCTGCTGCAGGTGGTGGAGAAGTCGCACTCTCCCCTACCCATGAAGACATGGTTACGCCTCTGGTAGCACACTACTGTCAGTCACCAAAAGACTTTCCTCTTTGTGTCTACCAAATCCAAACAAAGTTTCGAAATGAACCAAGAGCCAAATCAGGTCTTCTTCGTGGTCGAGAATTTCTCATGAAAGATGCTTATAGTTTTCATACGAGTGAAGAAGATTTTGATGCTTTTTATAAAGTAATGACCAAGGCCTACGAAAACATCTACGCTCGTCTTGGTATTGGAGACATTACTCATTTTTGTGAAGCGAGTGGTGGAGATATCAGTAAATATTCTCATGAATTTCAAACATTGAGTGAGATTGGAGAAGATACGCTCCTCTACGATCCAAAATCAGACACTTGGTACAATGATGAAGTTGCGCCCTCAAAAGCTTCTGAATGGACGAATCCAGATGAAGCTAAAGCTAAAAGAGAAGATGTAATTGGGAAAGGCCTGATTGGAGTGGAAGCGCTTGCTACATTTTTTGATATTCCAGTAGAAAAAACTACAAAAACGATTTTATTTGAAAATGAAAAGAATGCTGTAATTGCGGCGGTTGTACGTGGAGATCGAGATGTAAATGAATTGAAACTAAAGGAGGTGGCTGGTTGCGATCGACTCCGATTGGCGTCAGAAGAAACAGTCAAACGAATCACAGGAGCTGATATTGGATATGCTGGACCACTCAATCTACCGGATGAAGTTTCAATTTATTGGGACGATAGTTGTCAGGGGCGAGTAAACTTTGAGTGTGGTGCCAATGAGACTGATTATCATTCTATCAATGTTAATTTTGGTGATGACTTATCTGAACCTGAAACTTTTTATGATATAAAAATTGCACAGATCGGGGATGCAAATCCAGAAACTGGTTCTGTGTATGAATCGAAGAAGGCGGTAGAGGTTGGGAACATATTCCCACTTGGAACTAAATATTCTAAGCCGTTTAATTTTAAAATTGATGGAAAAAATATAATCATGGGATGTTATGGTATTGGTGTTAGTAGAACTATGGGAATTTTGGCTGAGATTTTTAATGATGATAAAGGTCTTATCTGGCCTGAAAACGTAGCTCCATTTGATGTCTACCTCGCCCCTATAGGAAAAGATAATTCAGTGTATGAAAAAGCTGAAGTACTAGAAAAGGCATTAGAAATCTCTGGATTTGAGGTTCTATATGATAATCGACGAGATAAAAAGGTTGGGCCAGGACAAAAATTTGGTGATGCAGAATTAATAGGAGTACCATACAGAGTTGTCGTAAGTGAGAAATCTCTGGCTGAAAATAAAGTAGAAGTAGTTCGACGAACGGATGGTCATACTGACATGGTTGAACTTGAAGGACTGGTAGAATATTTAGATGAAGTATTATAATGAAAGGAATACTCTACTGTGATGGTGGCTCTCGAGGCAATCCTGGCCCTAGTGCTGCTGGATGGGTCATATATGATGAATCTGGGAAAATCATTAAAAAAGATGGTCTTTCCACGGGTATTCAAACGAATAATTTTGCTGAATATACGAGTCTTGTTGAAGGACTGAAGCAATCTCTAGAAAAAGGAATTACTGAACTTTGGGTTCGAATGGATAGTAAGCTTTCGATCGAACAGATGAAAGGAAATTGGAAGGTTAAACATATAAATCTCAAGCCTTTATTTGAAAGGGCTAAAGCCCTGGAAGAAGATTTTGAAATAGTTCATTTTGATCATGTTCGACGTGAAAAGAACAAAGTAGCAGATAGTATGGTAAACCAAGTGCTTGATGCTCTTTAAACACTAGGATATTCTGTTTGTTGTGATTCGATTTCTCTCGCTGGATAGAAATGCTCTCGTACAGAACCACAGAGGTAGAGCGAACCAATAACGATAGTTTTTTCACCCAGAGAATCGGCTTTCCCGAGAGCTTTAATCGGATCTGATATAACCGCTCCTTGTTTATGATATTCACATAATATTTGTGCTGAATGGAGTGGCTTTATTGAATTTTGTACGTTAGAAAAAATAACTTCATCAAATTCAGCGAGTAATGGTTTTAATATGTCTGGGCTTGTAGTTTCCTTCAAGGCTATTATTCCAATCTTTTTTCCAGTCGTTTTTTTTATCTTAGGAATAATGTAATTAAACCTTGTTTCTGAGTGTGCCCCTTCCAGCACTACCTGATTGTTTATTCCTTTTTTTTCACTTATTGACTGAGGTACTTTTTCCCAACGGGCTGGAATATGTATTTTTTCCATCTGAAATTTCTCGTCTCCTAGTAAAT
>JABAZT010000008.1:30681-49204 GCA_018608565.1 Candidatus Altimarinota bacterium | reverse complement strand
TTTCTTAGTTCATCAAATTTTTTTCTTAGTTTTGGTGCGTTTGGTTTTGCGTCTTTTCTGGTGTCGTGTTCTGTCTCTATTGTATTTCCACGTTTGAGATCAAATATTCGAACCTTTAATGGGGGGCCAAATTTCTCTTCGAGTAGTGTTTCCCATTCGGATATTGAGTTGTATTCATCTTTTCTATTTACTATTTTATTTTCTAGTTCTTCCATCGTTATTCTTCGTTCTATTTGGCTTTCTTTTCGGATTACTTTTCGAAGTAGTTCGAGATAGTCATATCCTTTGGTTTTAGTTTCAAATCTATTATTTGGATCGAATAGTTTTCTTAGTACTTTGAAAATGGTGTGATATATGGGGGGGAGTTGCGGTGTTGATCCTTCGTTTTTTGGTAAATTCACGATTTGATCAACCTGGGGTTTTGCGGATGAATCATGTACTGTTTTTGGAAGGTTTTGTAATTGTGTGCTTAGATTTGGATATTCTTCGAGTGTTGTTTCTAGTATTGATTCTAGTTTTCGTGCTGCTTGTATTACGTTTTTTTCAAATTTTGGTTTATTCTCTGCTATTAGTTCTTCAAAGTATGGATCAAATAAATCCGTGAATCTATGAAAATCACCATGAAATCCAACCCCTAATTCATCAAGTGTATCAATTGCTTGTTCGACTTTTATTTTTGCGGCGCATTGATCACCCAAAGCTGTTATTCTTGCTTCTTGTATTGTTATTTCCGCTATTAATTGTCGATATTCTTTTGATTGTTTCTTTAGATCATTCAGCCATTCTTTGATGTATTCTTCTTTTTTTTGTTCAAATAAATCTGGATCAGTAATAGTTACTAGGTGTTTCTTTTGTAGATCTCTTACTAATATTTTTAGTTTTTGAGGTTCGGCTTCATTTAAGGAGAGATTATTTGTTTTTTGCCATTCTAGAATTTGTTCTATTGATGATTGTTTAGGAAAATGAATATTTATAAGCATTAATAGCTGTAATAGATTCCATTTCGTTGTGTTTTCGGTATTATTCTGGTTGTTAAATATTGCGAAAGCTTCGTCGTGCCTTCCCATTTCTTTCAGACAGATTGCTTTATTAATTAGTCCTATTTGTTTTATTTCATTTTGTTCTGAGGGGTCTTTTATATTTTTTGCTATGGAAAGAATTTGCTCACAGAGCTCAATTCCTTTTGTGAAATCGTGTTTTTCTTCAATTGCTATATTGAACTTGCTTATCAAAAGTGTAGCTTTTATAAAATCCTCATTTCCATCTGACTCTTGCCCTAGGTCAGATAACGCTTCTTCTATTAAGACTAGCTTATGTGTGTTTTGGCTTGGGAGTGTATACCATTCTATCGCCGCACTTAATTTGAGTGCAGCTTGCTTTGCTTTGGATGGATTTTGATTTGTCCAGGAGAGGTATTTTTTTTGTAACTGTAGACGAATAGATGAATCATCTTCTTTAAGTATAGTATCTAGCTGTTTATTTCGTTCATTTTCTTCCTCACTTTCTAGTATTTTAGAAATAGAAGTTTTGGATGATTCCTCAAGGGTATTAGATTCGAGCAACTCGATTAATCTTAGGTTGCTTGTTTCAATATTTTTTTCTAAATCTAATTTCATTTGACCTATTTTCATTGTTATTATATAATATCCAATCTAAAGTCAATTTTAATCACTATATTATGGCTCATAAATCTTCACCAAAACTTCAGACTCAAGTACCTAATGAAACAGAGACCACTAACATTGGTTTTGTGATGGAGCTTGAAACTTTGTCGAGTGAGGCTGACCCTTCTTCGTCTAGGATTGAAGAAGAAGCTGAATTTGTGTCTTCGGATGAAGAAGAGGGAGGAATCCGCACGCTTCATAGCTCAATGACAACTGGTAGCCGTTAGTTGTTATTTAGACAGATTTCACTTGTATTAAATCTGAAAATCCACCATTGGTATTAGTTATCTTTTGTATTCTTAATCCGGCTGATTCAATCTTTTTGTAGAGTTTGTCTCTTGGGGGTATTATTACTCTTCCAGGAGGAAATGCATTTGCCAGCATGGTTATGCAAAGATGTTCCCAGATTTCATCTTTTTTGCCTATTTCTATGATTGGCATTAAGTCTACAGTGTCTAATACTCTGGTAAATATTTGTATGTATCCTTCTATGTACTTCTTGGCATTTTTATTGTTTGGAATTTTTTCTGGTTTTATTCCATTTTTATCAAATATTTCACTCCAAAGAGCGTTCATTTGTTCATGCATTTGATTCCAAAATGCATCATCATAATCTAAGTCATAGTATTTTAGATGATTTCGAAAGGTGTCAATTTGGCTTGTGGTTCCTTCTTTTGGTGTGGTTATAACTCCGGTCGCTTCTGGGGCACAGATTTGTTTGATTCTTTTTAGGCTTTCAAGTTGATTTTCGAGGAACTCTATTGCGTTTTGACTGCTCCATTTTGTGAATCCCTTTGGAAAGTTTTCTGGGACCGGGCTATTTAGGTCGAGGCTACAGGCAGATGCGTTTCTAATTAGATCGGTTCTTGCTCTTGCCATTTCAAGCATTGGTCTCACGTCGGTGATTACCCATTCTTCAAAAGGGATATTGGATTGTAGTGCGGCTCTTAGCAGCGGTCCAGTTCCTCCTGAAATTTCTGCCACCTTTGAGTTAGGAGTTAGTTGTAGGTGTCGGAGTACGTCATCTTGAGTTTGTTGGTGGGGAGCGATATCTTCGGTTCCATGTCTATATCCTCCTGTAGCATATATTTCCCATCGTTTTTTGGAGGGAAGTTGATGAAAATTTACAAGAAATTTTTTAATTATAGTTTCTGCGACTTTTTGATTTATTTCTTGTGTGGATGTTTGTTCGGACTTTATTCGGCTCGCTTCTTCCCATATTTCAAAATGATCGAATGTTTGTACTGATTGGTCTAATTTCATGTTTATCTTTTTAATACTTATTTTTTTAAAATAACATGTTTCGCTCTATATTCTTAATCTAGATTTCACGTCTAGAGGAATTGTGTTGCAAATTGATCGGTCATTCCTGCAATATAATCACAGATTCTGTTTTCTAGAGGTTCATTAGTTTGAAAGTCTGTGGGTATTTTGTCTGGATTGAGGAGTAAATGGTCAAAGATATTTGAAATTACTTTTTGTCCTTGGTTCGTGTGTGATTGAATTTCTGGTAGTTCGTAGAAGTTTTTGTAGAGAAATGTTTTTAGATCTAGGAATTTCTTTTCGTTTTCTTGGTTAAATTCGATGAGTCTATTTTCTGACTGAAGATAGGGGATATTCGAATTTCTTTTTGGTGTTTTGGGAGTGAGAGGGGGGAAATTTTTAATATTTTTTTGTGAATCTTGGATTAAGGTTTGTATTAATACATGAAGAAGTTGGTGGTTGAGTTTGGATGGAGAGAGGTTTGGTTGTGTAAAGTTAAAACCGTTTTCAGATTTTGATATCTGTTGTATGACTTGGGTACAGAGTTCGTTTTCTTCTAAGTCTTTCCAGGTTATATATTCTCCTCTAAATGCGTCTTCTAGATCTGCACTGATGTAGGCCATTTCATCACATATGTCTACGAGCTGTGCCTCTAGGCTTTGCCAGTTTACGGTTGTTTTGTCTGGAAGGATAAATCCTTTGGTGTGTTTTTGAAGCCCTGTGAGAACTTCGTAGCTGAGGTTGAGCCCGGGAAAATCGGAATATCTGTTTTCGAGGTTTTCAACAATTCGTAGGCTTTGAAGGTTGTGCTCAAATGTTTTTCCGAATCCTTTCATTTTTTGATTTAGAGCGGTTTCTCCTGCATGCCCAAATGGAGTATGTCCTAAGTCATGAGCAAGGGCTATGGTTTCACAGAGATCTTCGTTGAGTTTCAGGTTTCTTGCTATATCTCTAGATATTTGACTTACCTCTAGGGTGTGGGTGAGTCTGTTTCGGTAATGATCGCCTTTTTGTGGGGCTACAACCTGCATTTTTCCTTTGAGTCGTCGGAAGGCTCGGCTGTGTATCACGCGGTCTCTATCTCTCTGAAAGGGAAGTCTGTCGGGATCTTCATTTTCAGGGTGTATTCTTCCAAATGATTGTTTGTTTTTTTGGGCGTATGAAGCGAGCAATTGATCATAATTTTCTACTAGATTTAGACCGTCGAGGGGATTGGCTTGTATGTTCATCGAATCGAAAGTATCATATGATTGCTAATATCACAACGAATGAATTCTTCAATTATTTCTCTTTTATTGTCACAAGATTTTTCTTCTCGTCGAATGCAGGGTGAAATTGATACTTATTTTGGAGCTTTGTGTTCTGAGTCGGGAATGCCTTTCTCTATTTTGAGTGATATGTCAGTATTGGATAATTCGATTAATCGTAGATGAGTAGTTTTTTTAGTCCTTTGCTTGAATCAGCCTCTGGGAAACCTACTTTTTTAGGTTATATTTTTTTGCAGACTGGAACTTTTTGGGATTGGCTCGTGTATTTTCAGTTTTGGGTTTTTATGTTCACGATTTTGATTTGTGGAACGGTTTTATTTTATTTGAAATTAAGAGCTCGTCACAAAAATATTAGGAAGTTATGGATTTTTATTTTGTTTTTTCTGACGAAGCGTCAGATGCTTATTCCCTTGGTTTGGACTTTTGCGAAGAGAGAGGATGTTTTTGAAGCTGAGGCGTTGGAGGAATTATTACAAATTAGGCAGGATTGTCGTAATGCTTCATTGAAGCACAATCCTACAGCACGTCTAAAGTTGGAGCGGAGATTGTCTCAGATTTTATATTCTTATTTTTTGAAGCTTGAGGAAGAAGGTAAATTGAAGGCTGAATCTCGATTTTCTAAGATTGTTCAGGATCTCGAATTTATCGACGGAAAGTTAGTAGAATTACAGGGATTATATAATCTAGAAGCCAATCGTTGGAATCGTGCGACCAGTTTTTTCGTGCTTCACGGTATTTTGGCTTCTTTTGGAATGAAGCATTTTGAGTTGTTTAAGGTTGAGTAAGAAAACATATTTTGGGAGTTGGTATTTTGTATACTAGAGAGCAATGAAATATATTTGGAATCTTGATCCGGTGGCTTTCAATCTTTTTGGACTTGAGGTTCGATGGTATGGGATTGTGTATGTAGCTGGATTTTATTTAGCCACTTTTTGGGGATGGAAGTTGTATCAGTATTTAATAACTTATAAGAAAGAAGGCGATCGTAATATATTTTTGGATAATAACTATGATATTACGAATAAAGAATATGAAAACATATTGTTTTGGGTCTTTTTAGGTGGAATTGTTGGTGGACGATTGGGGCATTTTTTGTTTTTCAATCTTTCGGCTTTAGTCGCAGACCCATTTGAAGTTTTTAGAATTTGGCATGGAGGAATGGCCATACAGGGCGGATTGATTGGTTCTGTTGGGGTAGCTCTGTTTTTCTTTTGGAGAAAGGAACGTGAAAGATGGTATGAACACCTCTTTCTGTTTATGGATAGTTTGGTCTTACCGTTGGTCTTAACTTTGGGATTTGGTCGGATTGCTAATTTTATGAATGGTGAGTTGGTTGGGGTTCCGACTTATTTAGATCAAGGGGTTGTTTTCCCTCATATAGATGAAGTGTTACGTCATCCAGTTGTCTTGTATGAATCTTTGGGGCACTTTCTAGTATTTTTGGTTTTATTGATACTGTTTTATCATTTTTTCGGCTTTTTTAGAAAAAAGGGGTTGGGTTTGTTTTTGATTGGTTATGGGGCTATTCGTATTTTTTTAGAGCCATTGAAGGCGTATTCAGAAGTTTGGCTGATGGGACTTTCAGTTGGTCAATGGTTGAGTCTTGTGATGGTGTGCACAGGTGTTTTGATTGTAATAAAGAATAAGGAATAGATTGTTTTATGGAAGATGATGGCTAGAGAGCACTTGATTGGTTTGTTAATTTATTTATAACGAAAATATGAAGAAATTATGTTTTTGGGTTTTGTGTCTATTTCTTATTGGATGTGGAGATGGTGTTGATGATACTGGTTTGGAGTCTGGAGATATCCAAAATAAAGATATGGTGGAGGTCGAAGGAAAGTCTGATCTTGTTTCAAAAAAGGAAGCTGATGAAGTGTCTATCAGGCTAACGGAATATTTTGATTATAGTTGTCCACATTGTCAGCGTATGCAGGGGGCTTTGAGGGATTTGAAAGAAGTCTATGGTGATCAAATTGTGATTGAGTCGATTCCGTTGCTTGTATATGAAGGATCTAGAGGGGCTATGCTTGCCGCCGAATGTGCTAGAGATCAAGGAAAATGGAAATTGTTTCATGATGCTTTGTTTAATTTAAAGGGCGAATTTGATGAACGAATTCTTCCTGGTTTGGCTCAGGATTTAGAATTAGATCAATCTCAGTTTGTGGAGTGTATTGCGTTGGGAGATAAGCATGCGGTATTGGAGCAGTATAAAGAAAAAGCTAAGCAAAAAGGTATTTCAGCAACTCCTACTTTTGTTATCAATAATAAGACTTTTGTTACTGGGGGATATCCCGCGTCTGTCTTTAAGAAAATGATTGAAAATATTATAAAAAAGTAAGCGTTCAAGATAATTAGTATATTTGTATGGATGAATTTTTGGATGGAATTAAAAGAAAGCTATCTGAAGAAGGTACTGTGTATTTTGGGATTAAGGTTATTCCAAATGCTAGTAAGACGGAATTCGTGGAATTGATGGGGGATGATAAAACCGTGAAAATTCGGGCAAAGGCGGTGCCGGAAAAAGGAAAGGCAAATAAAGCGGTTGAAAAGTTTTTACGTTCTTATTTTAAAGGGGATTGTGAAATTGTGGGAGGACGACAGAGTCGTGAGAAGTTGGTTAGAATTAGTATTTAGTCTTAGAAATTAGTATAAGTAATTGGTAATAATGAGAAATAAGAAACAAAACGGGTTTGCGAAGAAATCTCTGGGGCAGAATTTTTTGAATTCAACAGCGGTTCGAGATCAAATATTAGGTTTGGCATATACTTCATCAGAGGATTCCCTTGAGGATGGGGATTTTACTAAAGATTTTCCTCAAAATGTGTTAGAGATTGGTCCTGGTCTTGGGTTTATGACTAATCAGTTGATCAAAAAAGCTAAGAATAGATTTGTGGCGGTGGAGATGGATGATCGGGCTGTAGAGCTGTTGCATCGGGATTTTGATCATAGAGATAATTTCGAGCTTATTCATGGTGATATTCTTCGTCAGGATATTGATAGTATTTTTGAGCAACAAAATTACTCAGTGATTGCCAATATTCCTTATAACATTACGTCTCCGATTCTTCGTAAATTTTTGTCTAAGACTAAAAATAAACCAGATCAGATGATACTGATGGTTCAAAAAGAAGTAGCGGATAAAATTACGGTCGATCCATTTAATGGAAAACGTTCAATTCTTTCTATTTCCGTTGAAATATATGCGGAGCCTCGATTTGGGTTTTTTGTTGGAAGAGATTGTTTTGATCCTGCACCGAGGGTTGATAGTGCTGTAATACATTTGATTACGAGGGATAAGCCATTGGTTGATCCAGAATTAGAGATGGATTTTTTTACGGTTGTGAATGGAGGGTTTAGTGAAAAACGAAAGAAATTATCGAATAGTCTTTCTAAGTTTTTTGGAGTTTCGGCAAAAGAAATACTGGGATCTATTGATGGTAATAGACGAGCAGAAAATCTAAGTATTGATGAATGGATTGAGCTGACGCACAACTTTTTAGCCTGCAAAGAATGTCATACAAAGTAACATTCCTAATAAAATACCACATGCAATTCCTCTAAGGGATGCGTGCATGATTAGTTTGTTATAGTCTGGCATGATATCTTTTTCTACCTCTTTTTCTATTTTGTAGACGGTACTGAAAAGGTTTGATTCCATACTTATACTTTATGTGTTACTATTAAACTAGATAGTCACTTATTTAATGAACTTATTTCCGCTTAAATTTCAAAATAGAATAAAGTCAATTCTTCCAGAAGAAGAATGGGAATTGTTTTTTGAAAGATGTGTAGAACCTCTTCCAAAAGTTGTGAGAGGATCTGATAGATTGAAAGATAAAGAGGTTTTGGATTTGAGGCCTACAGTTATTGATGGAGCTTATTTTATTGATAGAGCGGAGGGAGACGAAGTTGTATTAGGGAAGACTATGGAGCATTTTGTCGGAGATATGTATATGCAGAGCTTAAGTTCGATGTTGCCAGTAGAAGTTTTGGCAGTTGAGGGGGGGGATAAGGTATTGGATATGTGTGCAGCACCTGGTTCTAAGTCTACGTTTTTGAGTCAGAAGATGGATAATACTGGAGTATTGGTGTGTAATGAATTGAGTAGTAGTCGGTCAAAAAAATTAGTAGCTAATATCAATCGTCTTGGGGTTTGTAATGCGGTTGTTACCCAGAGTGATGGAACTTTTATGAATAAATTTTTTGATCAAGAGTTTGATAAAATTTTACTAGATGCTCCGTGTAGTAGTGAGGGGTTTGGTCGACGAGATTCAAAGTTTTTTTCATCTATGTGGTCGGAACAAAAAATATATGAGGCGGCAAAGCTTCAGAAAAAACTAATTGTTGCTGCGTTTGAGATGTTACGTCCAGGGGGTGTGATGGTTTATTCGACTTGTACTTCTGCTCCAGAAGAGAATGAAATGGTTGTACAGCATCTTCTAGATATATATAAAGATCAACTTGAAATTGAAAATGTGGAAAACTCTGCTATTCCCTACAGAAAAGGACTTGAAGAATGGGATGAAGTAAAAATTGATTCACGAATTGTGGAAAACTCGTGGAGAATGTATCCTCATTTAAAGAGTGATCTTTGGGATTCTGAAAGTTTTTATTTGATTAAGATTCGGAAGGTTGAGGGATTGAAAAATCGTAGTGTAGAGAAATCAAGTGTTCCATTGCGAGGACATAGTCTTGAGTTGGTAAAGAAAAATCAAAGAGCGGAAGTGTTGGTGAAGTTTGAAAAACAGTTTGGAATTGAGAGAAATTTGTTTGATCGATGGGAAATCGTGTCAAAAGAGGATGGATCATTATGGTTAATGACTCGTGGTTGTTTTCAGTTTGTTCAAAAAAACATGTACCAACGTGTAGGATTTGAGATTATGGATAAGGATTCTAATTTTTCGACTGAATTTGTACTTCGTTTTGGTCGGTATGCGACGAAAGGTTTTATCGAGTTAGACGAAAAACAGAAGATACGTTGGCTTGAAGGGTATGATTTACAGGGGTTGGATATACGGATTGAGAAAAAAGCTTCGAATGTTCGGCTTGTACGATATGGAGAGTTTTGTATTGGGTGGGGAAAAGTAATGCAAGAAGGCTCAAAATTAAAGAATAAATTGAGCCGTGATTTGGTTTTTTAGTGTGGTGGAATGAATCGGTCGAGAGGTAAAAATAAGAAATGGTTTTGTTGCATTTTTTATTTAGATGGATTTAATCTGCTGGCTTTCTTATGCGCGATTAGCTCAGTTGGCTAGAGCGCCCGCTTGACTTGCGGGAGGTCATAGGTTCGAATCCTATATCGCGCACCATATAAAAATAAAAGATGATCCTTTAAAATTACTTCTGTTGTTTTTTTGTGTATTTTTTGATTTTATTTTTGAAATATATTCCTTTTCATCGTAGAATTTGTCTGATGTCGTTTGTTTTTTTATTGTGTGCGGTGCTATTTAATTTAGTAGGGATGTATTTCTTTCGTATTTCGAGTGCTTCGGAGTGGTGGTATTATCTTCTTGTGACGTTGTTTCTTGGGGGGATGGTGTATTTTTTAGGTCAGATGTTTGAGTCAGTTGCTTCTAAAAAGATGAAAGTTGTCTTTGCTATTTTGTTTTTGGTTTTGGGATATGGAATTAGTTATTTGATTTAACTGAGTGGCTCTTGTCTTGGAATTCCGTTTAGTCTGGGATATTTTTTTGAGGTAGGCTTAGTTTTTTTGATTTCTATAAAGATTCGTTCAATGGTTTCGTCTTCAAATATATAGCTAAGCTTGTGTGTATCGATAATGGTTCCTCCTAGTTTGTTTTCTAGGTTTTTGAAGGTTATGAGGTCGTCTTCTATGGCTGGGCCTTGGTAGGCGAGGAATGTGCCTCCGATTTTGACGAAGGGAAGGGTGTATTCGAGTAATACCGGCCAGGGAGCAAGAGCTCTGGCGGTTACAAGATCATATTGTTCTCGGTGTGTTTTGTTTTGTCCAAAATCTTCTATTCGTCCGTGGTGTGTTTTTAGGTTTAAGTTTAGTTCGTCTGCCATGTTTTGGACGGCTTTCATTTTTTTCCCTACAGAGTCTAAAGCATGTATCTTTAGTTCCGGGTATATAATGGATAGTGGTAGGCATGGAAACCCGCCTCCAGCTCCAAGATCTAATACTTTTTTATAGTCTTGAGTGTTTAGTAGTTTTGCGGGGAGGACTGAGTCGATGAAGTGTTTTGCTTTTATTGCTTGAGGTTCTCGGATGGCAGAGAGGTTTATTTGGCTATTGGTTTTGATGAATAACTCTAATAGTTTTTCAAATTTTTGTTCTTGTTCTGCCGAGAGTTCTATTCCGATTTGAGTACAGAGTTGTTTCATTGTTGTGAGTATAAAAAAATCCTCGATCTAATCGAGGATTTTTTTGAAAGAGAAGTTTCTTTACTGTGGTCTATTTTTTCTTTGCTACTTTTTTAGCGGTTTTCTTTACCGCTTTTCCTTTTTTTCCTTTGAAGATGCTTCCAATTTTATCACCTGTTTTTTTGAAAATGTTCTTTGTTCCTTTTCCTGTTTTCTTAACCACATTTGTAGTTCCTTTTCCTGCTTTCTTTACTAGCTTACTGGAACCTTTAAGTCCTTTTTTAGCTATTTTTCCAGTTTTTGTGATACCTTTCTTAGCAAGTTTTCCTGTCTTTTTTGCTACTTTTTTAGTCCCTTCTGTTGTTTTCTTTGCTACTTTCTTGGTTCCAGCTTTTGCTTTAGCGGTAGATTTTTTAGCAGCTGTTTTAGTTTTAGTGGCAGCTTTTTTGGTTCCAGCTTTTGCTTTGGCGGTAGATTTTTTAGCAACAGTTTTAGTTTTAGTAGCTGCTTTCTTTGTTTCAGTTTTGGCCTTGGTAGTCGTCTTTTTAGCTGAAGTTGTCTTTTTGGCAGTAGTTTTTTTAGGAGTCGTTTTGGCCTTTGTAGTTGTTTTTTTGGCCGGTGATTTCTTCACTTTTTCGTCCTCTGCTTTGGTGGTCTTGGCAGTAGTTTTCTTAGTGGTATTTTTTTTCGCTGGCATGTTTGTATTTGTATGAAGAAGTAATTCCTTTTCATTATACCTTATTTTTTATTTGTCTTAAAAATTTTTTTTCTTAGGATGTTTTGGCTTTTTATAAATGCGCCGCGGTAGCTCAGTGGTAGAGCAAAGGATTGAAAATCCTTGTGTCGATAGTTCAATTCTATCTCGCGGCACCACGTCAAACTAAACTTTGATACGACAAAATCATCCTCTGGATGTTTTTTTTGTATACTTCGTTTAGTTTTCCTTTTCCCAAAAAATCTCTGTTATTAAGAATGTTTATACGATTTTTAGGGTTCCTAATGCATACATGATACGACAAAATTATCCTCTAGATGTTTTTTTGTATACTTCGTTTATCCATCCTCTTTTCAAGAAATCTCTGTTATTAGGAATGTTTGTATGTTTTTTATCAAAAAGCCTTTTCTTTTTATCTTTTTTATGTTAAAATAGTATTTGTTCAATTTATCAATTTTATTCATGGATAAACTTACAAAAACCTATCTTGTTCTTCTTTCGGCCTTTGGGGTTGTGCTTGTCTTTGGGACTGTGAAGAGCACTTTTTACCCGGATGAGTCGATTTATGTGCCTGGTAAACCTGTTGTTTTATATGATTCGATGACGGGGGATTTTATTGATGGTGATGTGTATAGTTCTGCTTTTAGATTTGAGGTTGATCCCAACTATGTTAAGGCCAATCTTTTTAATAATGAGGTTGTTACATCTGATGTTGATACTCCTGATTGTAATTAATTATGAAAAAAACTTCTATTGCTTCCTTCTTCTTTATCTTAAAAAATCATGTTGAGTCGTGTTTTGATACTCATCATGGTCAATTGCGTCGATTTCCTAACTCGGTGATTATTTGGGTTTATATAATGTGTCTCAATATATTGTTTCAAGGATTTTTGGATCTTATCATTAAGTTTGGAGGGTATACTCCTTGGATTGTTTCGATGCCTTGGCGGATAGATTTCTTATTTTTGACAGCAATATCTGTTTTGATGGGTTTTCATACTCTCAATGGGATGAAACATCAAAAATTAGATGTTACAAGAAATTCTGTACAGCTTGGTCTTTTGGTTGAAACGGCTCTTATTGTTGGGGATTTACACTTTATTGCGGTTTATAAGGATATTATTCCAGAAGTTTTCTGGTTTAGGATGTTCTTTGTTGGTTTGACTCTGATTAATGTTTTTATACTTCTCTTTATTGTTCATAGAATGCATGTGTTTTCAGATAAACAGGGGAAAATACATATCTTTTAGATATGTATTTTTGTTGTTCTCTGATTTTTATTTGTTTAGCTGAAAAGGAGAATATCTGTTCGGTCCTCTCCGAGACTGGCTCGAGTTAGGTTTACAGATTTATCTTCAGGAGTTTGAGCTCCCATCTCTGCAAGCTTTGGAAATTGTCCTGCGTCTCCTGTAACAAGCGCATATCGTGGATCTATTTTTTCTATGAGTTCTTTTGCTTTTTTAGCATCAAATTCGTCAGAAACATTGAGCATGATCAAAGATACATTTTCCCCAAGTTTCTCAAACCATTGAGAGGTTGGAAGTTCGGTGATATTCCCCAGGTGTGCTATGGCTATGTCGTCAGCGACTATTTTGAAGATTACGTTGTTTCGGCTGTTTGAGAAAATTCCTTTTACAAGGATTTTTGAAATTTCAAATTCACCAGGAAGGTGTAGTATTTTTTTAGTTTCTCCTTTGATCGTACCTCCTTCTGGGTTTGAGAGTGTTGCAAATTCTACATTTTGATCAAAATTTTCATCTGGATTGCAGACAATTTTTACTTTTTTGTCTTCGACGAGGAATGTGTTGTTGCTGTGGTGGGTGATTTTCATTGGGAGGTAGCTATTTAATTAGACTATTTAAGCAATTAGTATTGCTGATCGATCAGTATTGTAAGGAATTGGAGGAGGAAGAAAAGTTGGATTTGGTTGATGGTTGATGGTTGATGGTTTATGGTGTTTGGGATGAAGGAGCTTCTCGTTCGGCCGTTGGCAAACCATCAGGCAACTGATAGGGTTGCGCAGAAGATTTATGATGAATTTTTGTCGAAGGATGAAAATTTTGTGGTGTTTCTAGAGGGCGGACTGGGAGTAGGGAAGACCTATCTAGTTCGTACGTTACTAGGATGTGCTGGCGTGTCTGAGGATGTGAGTAGTCCGACGTATGCGATAGTGAATGAGTATGAGGGGAAAGAGAGGTTGAAAGATAGAGAGGTTGAGAGGGGGTTTGCTCATTTTGATTTTTATCGGTTAGAGGAGGAGAATGATTTTTTTGCGAGAGGTTTTACGGAGATTTCGGATGATGTGAATGTATCTTGTTTTGTGGAATGGCCTGAAAAGATCTCCGAGGTAGCTCGGAAATCTTTCTCTGGGAAGATGTATGTGCTCAAGATGGAACACGGTCTGGGGGTTGGAATGCGTAAGGTTACTTTGTTGGAGGTCTAGAGAAGATTCAATTGTTATAAAAAAATCATCCGGTAGGGATGATTTTTAAAATTGAAGAAATTGGGTTTGTGTTTTTATTTATTGGTTTCTAGCCATTCTTTATATAGTTCTGGGATGTCATTTTCGTAGTCTTTGTTTAATTTTTTAAGGGCTTCGTCGAGTGTTGACCCTTTTTTTATCTCGTCTTCTGCATACATGAGTGCGCTTCCAAGTTCTACCAAATTGATGGTTCGTTGTTTGTCTCCATTTTTCGTGGATTCAGTGAGTTGTTTTCCAATTTCATCTCTGATGAGTTGTCTTTCGTGTCTTTTGATTTCCTCTTTTGAGAAATGTTTTAAAGCTTCTGTGGTTGTTTGTTATTTCTGTTGGACTTGTCTTCGTATTAAATTGATTATTGCGGTAGAGTTTGAACTCGGATTAACTATTTCTTCACAGATGATTTTGAAATTCTCTATTGCTAGATCGTAATCAGCTTCGGTTAGTTCTTTTCTTAGTTTTTCTATAATGGGTTTTAGTTCTGCTTCTACTTCTTCTGTCCAGTTTTTTTCTTGTATTTTAGATATTTTAGGTAACGTTTCTGTAAAGATTTTTCTACTTTTTCTTTTAGGGATTTTGTCTTCCATTAGTTCTTTTCTTTTTTGTTCTAACACTTGTCTTTCCACTTTATTGTATGGCTCTCTTCTTGCTTTTTCTTTCTCATATTCTTCTGTCTCTTTTACTCTTTCTTTAAAACCTTCTTGGTTTATTTTTCCAGTTACTAGGAGTTTTATGTTGTGAAGCATTCCATGAGATACTTTGATGTTTGGATCTTCTGATTTTTCATTCCATTCTCTTATTAATTTTTCATTTTCTTTAAATTGGTCTTCCTGTGTTTCTCCTGATGCAAGAAGTCTTATGTTGGTACAAATTAGATCAAAATATCGGAAGCTTAGGTTTACATTTGCAGGGTCTGTCTTTGCGGCTTCTAGTTTTGTTTTTAGTTGGGCTTCTGAATCAGATAGTTCTTTTGGATCTATGTTTCGGTTTTCAAGTAATGCAACTTTGATTGTTGAATCAATAGCGTAATCTCTACCGCTTGCTTTTCGTTCTTCTGGGGATTGTCTGGATGAAGTCCTGTGGGCGCCAGGCATTCCTTGTAGGTTTATGAGGGGAATTTCTTTATTGTCATCTTTTTTTGAGAGATCTTTTGCTTTTTCTGTAGGTTCTTTTGATGATTTTTTCTGTTCATCTTTTTTATCTGTTGCTTTGAGTATTCGAAGCTCCTCTTCTAATATTAGAATTTGATTATCTAGCAGTTGAATTTGCAGTTCTTTTTCTGGGTTTTCTTCTCTTTCTGGTTTTGTGTCTGTAAGTTTTTTAAGGCTGTTTTTTGCTTTTTCAATTTGTTTTTTTAGCTCGTTTTTTCTGATTTTTTTTTCTTCTTTTGTTAGATTCTCAATTCCTGTGAATGGTTGTTTTTTGTTCCCAAGGATTGAATTCAGATTTCCTACAGGTTTATCTCTGAGGATGTTTTTTATTAGTTGATTTTCAGATCCCCTGGCTTTTGCTTTTAAATCTTCAACCTCTGGAATTTTTATTGGGGGCAGGGCTGCGATTTCGTCTTTTATTGCTTGAGGTGTGTTTGCTGGACCTTGGTTGAGATGTATGATTTTAGTTTGTATTGTTTTTGTTTTTTGGATGAATTTCATGGTTTAGTTTTTAAAGCTATTAAATCATTTTAACACGTATCTCTGTATTTGTCTATTTTTTTCTGTGTTTGATTCTAAGATTTGTATCTCTAGTATGTTTGTGAATATATGATTGCTAACTTGCTATTGCTTACGGGGGAGGATGACTATCGCTTGGTGCAGCGACGAAATTTTTATCGTGATGCGTTTCGGAATAAGTTTGAGGATGGGGAGGTTGAGTTTTATGATGAGAGTCATGCTTTTAGTGATCTGGAGAATGCGGTGATGACGCCAAACCTGTTTGGTTCGAAGCGATTGATTTTTACGGAGGGTTTTTGGGATGCTGAGAAATTTGAAAAGGCGGAAAAAAGTAAGTTTTTTGAGGTTTTGCCTGATCAGGCTGAACACTGCACCGTGATGGTGATACAGGGGAGTCTGGATAAGCGATTGAAGTTTTCGAAGTTTCTTCTCAAGAATGCGAAGGTTGAAGAGTTTAAGCCTATGGAGGAAAATGAGTTGATAGAGTGGATGATCAAGTTTGCAGAAAAGGAATATGCACTTCTGACCGATAAAGCTATAGCCTCAGGGGATGGTCTCTCACGAGCCATGGCGAAGAAATTATTGGCTCGTTGTGGGGAAAATTGTTGGACGTTGAGTCAGGAGATAAAGAAGCTAATGATGGCAAGTGAGGGAGGAGCTATTACGGAGGCTATGATATTGGAATTGACGGTACCAAATCCAAGTGCGGTGATCTGGGATTTTCTGGCTGAGTTGAGTAAAAAAAATGTTCAAAAATCTTTGTCTATATTTAGTGATCTGATGGAGATGGGGGAAAGTGTGCATCAAATCTTTGCGATGATTGTGAGAGAAATCCGAATCCATGCGATGTTGCGTGACGGTTTGGATCAGGGGATGGATGCCAAGAGTATTGCTGGCGCGACAAAATTACATCCTTTTGTGGTTCAGAAGACGTTGAGTCTGACACGGCAGTTTTCGAAAGAACAGATAGAGGATCTGTATGATCAGTTGTATGCTATTGATCGAAGGTTGAAGACGGGAGGAATTTTTACGACGACAGATGATGCGGGGGAGTTTGAGCTGGCGGTGGAGAAGGTGATTGTGGGGATGGGGGCGTGAGAAGTGAATCCCTCTAAATCTATCCTCTTTAGAGTTCTTTGGATTCCTACGGTATTCAAATCGACTAATATCTCGCTGCGCTTGATAGGTCTCAAAGATCCCAGAGGGAGAGATGTTGATCTATATTTTTTTATAAATTTCTCTAATTTTTTCTTTATCTCCCAGGGGGAGAGCTTTTCTGGTAGTTCCTATAATTAAGCTTATCAAGGGAGACTTGGTTGTTTTTTTTTTGAAAATTTGATCTCTCGGTAGAAAATTGTACAGCTGGCTCGGGAAAGATAAGATTTTATATATGAATATTTTCCAAGAACCTTTTGTGTTACAGATTTTCTTTATCGGATTTGGTCTGATATTGGGAAGTTTTGTGACTATGTTAATCCATCGGTTGTATCATGATGAGGGTGGCATCGTAAATGGACGATCGCGTTGTCCACAGTGTCGGTCTCAATTGCTTTGGTATAGTCTGATACCGGTTTTTAGTTGGTTGGTTCAGGGTGGTATGTGCAAGAATTGTGGAAAAAAAATATCAATAATCTATCCACTTACAGAGCTGAGTTTTGCAATATGTTTCTCGATTTTATTCACAATGAAGTGGGAGAGCCCTTTGTTTTGGTGGTTGTTTGGGGTTGTATTCTTTTTGTTGGTTTTGTTCTGGTATGATGTACGGTTTATGACGGTGGATAGGAGAATTAGTATTCCGGCGATAGTATTGGCGGTTGTGTGGATGTTTTTTAAAACCCCCTCTAGCTCCCCCTTTTCAGGGGGAGAATATATCCCTTATTTGTTAGGAGGGCTTATTTGTGGAGGGATCTACGCTGTGCAATATTATTGTTCAAAGGGTCGATGGGTTGGTCAGGGTGATATTGATCTAGGGATTTTTATGGGACTGTGTTTAGGGCTTAAGCTGGGGGTGCTGAGTTTGTTTGGGGCCTATGTGATTGGGACGGTGTTTTCGATGTTCTTGTTGGGGTATCTGAAAATAGTAGGAAAAAATCCAGATGACTGGAAAAAAGTAAAAGTTCCAATGGGGGCTTTCTTGATGCCTTCTTTGTTTATATTCCTCTTGTGGGGAGATGTTGTATGGAGTTGGTATTGGGGGATGATTGTATGATTTAGATATTGGTCACGTCCTCCAGTTCAAGTAGGTTTCTGAGCCAGAGTAATTTTAGATGTATTTGAGATGGGATTTGTATTGTTATTTTTGTTTCGTTGCTCTCTGATGCTGTGCTTTTGATGTAGATTACTAGTGAGTTCTTATGATATTCGGTCGTATATTCGCTTGGGCCTTGTATTACGGTGTGAATGGTTTGAGCGGCTATGCCAAATTCTATTACAAGAGAGCTTGTCATATGTTGTTCTGGCGGTGGGATGAGGTTGAGGTAGAATTCTGTTTGAGGATGTATTTTGTGTGCTGGTTTTAGATTGTGGTTGAGTTCATCTTTTGTGATTTGTTGTAGAAACCGTAGTATTGTTTCTAAATTTTTTTTCATATTTTTACCTTGATCGTTTTTTACTTCAACGGATATATGGTTTGATAGTTGGGAAAGTGGTATTTGCATGTTTATGTTTATTTTAAGAATTCATCTATTTCATCCTGCGTCTCATCTGAAAAAAGTCTTCCATTGAGAGCTACGTATACTCCTGGCTCTAGGAAGCCGAGTTTTCCAAAGCTATAACCAAGGTTAAATGGTGCATCTGTATCATCGCTCAGAGATAGAGGCCTTTTGGATCCTGTTAAGATAATTACTTTGTCTTTATCCTTAATTCCTTTTTTCAGGGAATCTCTGATTGCTGCTATTTTAAATATTCCAGCGGGAATTATCGTGTGTTGTGTGTCGCTGTCGTTTACTATGTCTACTAGGATTTTATGATCTTGTTTTGTTAATTCTCTGCTATCTTTTAGCATTGGGTTTATAGCACTAAATTCAGTTGTGAGGTTTACGTCTCTTCTGAGGTAGTCAGGTATTCCTGATGTTTCTTGTGGTGCGAGTCCGTCTTTATCATCAAAGGTGAAATCTATGGATCCTCCTGTTGTTATG
>JABAZT010000008.1:0-30671 GCA_018608565.1 Candidatus Altimarinota bacterium | reverse complement strand
GTTGTTATGAGTTCAAATTTTGAAAACGAGACTAAATTATCTTCGGCATTGTAACTTCCAAAAGTAGCTGAGGTGAGATCTTTTTGGACTCTGGAAACCGGAATTATTACTCCATTCATACAGATAGTTACGCTTCCGGCAGTGGCGTGTTCGAGTGTGGCATAACTCATACCTAGGTTGAATCCACCGTCAGAATGAATGTATCCTTCCATCGGTTTGAGTGCTCCTGAAAGTACTACTTTTCTCCCGATTCTTTCAAATTGGTTTGCCATTGGATGGGCTTCGATATTTCTTCCAAAATCTGGCATAAGAAAGGTTCCAGTGGTTACTAACACTGATTTTCGTGAAGTTTCAGCAACTTTTGCTGCGATGAGTTTTTGGTCGGGGATAGATACTTCTCGGCTGTCTTTCATAAATATTGTTTCGGATATTACTTCGGTGTCTCCGATTGTGTTGTGAAGATAGTGTGGGATGATGCTTTCTTGTCGAGGGACTGCGGTATCTGCTGTTGGATCCCAATAAGAATCAATAGTTCCGCCAGTTGCGATGTGGAGTGTCTTTGCCATTTTTAAGTTGATTTAAATGATTTTATAAACTCAAATTAATCTATAAATGTGAGTGGACAACACCCCCCTATGGTGATATACTTCCCCATATGTATGAAAAAGAACTCGAACAGATCGGATTGTCTCCTAATGAGGCGAAAATATATGAGGCCTTGTTACGTCTAGGGGAATCATCGGTGACTGAAATTGCGTATGAATCACATGTCCATCGAAGAAGTATCTATGATACGTTGATGCGGCTGGTGGAGAAAGGGTTGGTGTTTCAGATATTTCAAAAAAAGGAGAATCTCTATCGAGCCGTGGATCCGAAGAAGTGTATGGAGCTGCTGAAAGAGAAAGAAAAGGCTTTTAAGAAGGTATTACCGGGGTTAGAGTATTTTTATACCCAGGATCCGATGGAGGAGGCGGCGTATATCTATAGAGGGATAGAAGGATATAAAAACTATGTCCGTGAGATGATCATGGTGGCAGAGGATAGTTATTTCCTTGGGGCGAAGTTTAACTGGGCGACTCCTGGTACGGAGAGCTTATTATCTCAATATAATGCAGAGATGAAGCGGAAGCAGAAAAAACAAATGACGATATTTGATCCTCGAGTGAAGGAAACTTTTAAAAAATCAGAATATGGAAAGGTGGGAGAGCATAAGTTTTTTCCTAAGGGGTATGAAACACCTGGGGTAATGGATGTTTTTGGGGATCGTGTAGTGACGTTTAAGAGTATGAATATTGGGAATTTTGGAGAAGATGGAAGTATATTTGTAATGGTAAATCAGCAATTGGCGGATAGTTATAGGACTTGGTTTCGTTTTATTTGGGATAGTCTTGGGAAAGATTGATTTAATGGTTTGGGGTGAAAAAATCTTAGATACTTCGATCTTAAGATGCTAAGATGCTGTTATCATGTTTCGAAACTTTTTCTTTACGACGTTGGTGTTACTTCTAAGTATTGGGATTCTATGGATAACGGTAACGGATCTAGATCCGTTTGGGGTTCAGTCTCGCATTGCTCGGACGACGTTTTTCTTGGCTTTGTTTACGGGGGTTGGGTCGTTGTGTACTTTTGTATTCTTTTTTGGGGCAGAGGTATTTAGGGGGAAAAGACTGGGAAGTCGTAAATTTTTGGTAGCGATGCGTAGAGGTATTTTGTTATCTGTTTATTTTACGACGTATATGTTGTTAGAATGGCTTAACTTTTGGGGAATACTGGAAGCGACGTTGTTGGCGGTGTTTTTGGTTTTGTTGGAGTGGATTGCCAGTACGAAGAAGTGATTGGTAGAGAATAAGGATAAGAATTAAGTATAGAGAGGGAGGTAGAAGTACTTTTTTGGGGAGTAGCTGGTATTTCTATTTTTGTGTTTAATGCTCCTTTTCTTGATAAAGGAAGGGTTGGGGTTGGATTTTTCATGAATAAATCCCTCTAAATCTCCCTTTCTCAAGGGAGACTTTGTTTGTTGAGTTGAATTGGGAATGGTTAGGTTCTGAGGGGGTGAGGTATTAAGTATTAGGGGGTGTTTTTTTATGGAAAAATCCCTCCTGATTTTCTTTTTTTTTTTAGATAGTTAAAATCTCTCAGATGAAACAAACTAAAATTGTCGCTACTATTGGTCCGGTGAGTGAATCGTATGAATCGTTGGAGGCTCTGGCGAATGCTGGAGTGAATGTTTTTCGGCTTAATTTTTCTCATGGTTCTCACGAATGGCATGGAGAAGTGATGAAGCGGATACGACGTCTGAATAAGAAAAATGGATGGAGTTTGGCGATTTTGCTAGATACAAAAGGGCCAGAAATCCGAACGGGAGATCTCAAACATCCTATAATGCTCAAGAAAGGGGAGGAACTGATCCTGAGTACCCAGGCGGGGGAGTATGATGTGACTGGGAAGCTGGGAGTAAGTTATGATGCCTTTGTAGGTGATGTAGAAGTAGATGAAAAGATATTGGTAGATAATGGAGTTATCAATCTAATTGTGAAATCGAAGACGAAGACGGATGTGGTGTGTGAAATTTTGGATGAAGGGGAAATTACGAGTCGTAGGCATCTAAATCTTCCTGGAAAAGAAATTTCTCTTGAAGCTATTACGGAAAAAGATTGGGCGGATATTGAGTTTGGGGTGGAGATGGGAGTTGATTTTATTGCGTTGTCATTTGTTCGTCAGGCAGATGATGTGAGAGAGGTAAAAGCGTATTTAGAGAAAAAGAAGGCGAAGATTGATGTGATTTCAAAAATTGAAAGTTTTGAGGCAACCAAGCATCTTGGAAGTATTACAGAAGCTTCGGATGGAATTATGGTGGCGAGAGGTGATCTTGGGGCAGAGATTCCCTTTTCTCAGGTTCCGCGTGTTCAGTATGAGTTGATCACGCTCTGTTCTCAGTATCGTAAACCAGTGATTGTGGCGACGCATATGCTGGAATCTATGATTGAAAATCCAATGCCAACACGAGCAGAGGTAACCGATATCTCTCATGCGGTATGGCAGCGGGCTGATTGTGTGATGCTCAGTGGAGAGACAGCAGGAGGCGAGTATCCTCTTAAATCTGTTGAAACTATGGATGAAATCGCACGTGAAACAGAGAAGGACTATGGTAAAAAGAAGAAATTACGAGATTTGGAGATTTGCTCAGAACGGGATGAGTTTGCAAAACTTGCAGCTCGAATGCCTCATGATCTTGATGATGTGAAGGCAATTGTGGTGGTTACTCGTAGTGGAGAAACGGCTCAGCTTGTTTCTGCGTTTCGACCGAGTGTTCCGATCTTTGCATTTACTAATGATACCGTCGTTCGACGGAAGTTGCAGTTGGTGTGGGGGGTGACTGGGTTTCGGATTGATTTCTCTTCAACTCCGAATGTTACTATCGAACGAGCACGAGAACAGTTTCTCAAGCTTCATCCTGAATGGGAGGGGCAAAAATATGTGCTCGTTTCAGATACACTGGTAGAAGAAGCGTTTATCCCAACATTACAGATACGGAAGTTTTAGTTTACGGATTTTAATCTAGTTTTTCCTGGTGAGTCTCTTTCCTTAAATTAGTATGGTTTAAGTTCACTTATTTTTGTTTGTATATATAAAAAGACCTTCAATATGCAGGTCTTTTTATTTGTTTGAGTGGTTTGAACTACTCAGTTGTTTCTACTTCTTCCGTGTCTTCTACGACTGCATCAGCTTCTACGGCTTCTTCTGCAACGTCTCCTTCTACTGCTGCTTCTGTGGGTGGAGCTACTTCACGTATTTTTGCGATTGTATCTTTTAGTGTAATTGATTGTGTCATATAATCTATGATTGTTTGAAACTCTTGAGAAGTTTCTTCATCAGGTCGACTAAAACTTACAGTATAGAGTTTGTTTCCTTCTTGTACCCATGTTTGATCCCAAAGGTAATCACCGATTGGTGTTGCATTCTTGTGCATCAGAGTTACAGCGTTTTCTCCTCCGATGGAACCAGTTCCTTCGCCGATGACGGTTACTTTTTCACTGTTGTTTTCTAGGATCGTTTTTGTTTGATCTAGGTATGCAGCTGTAGATTTTCCTTCTTTAATTTGTTCTACGGTGATGATGAATTGAATTGGTTTTGAGTTTTCTTCTTGTTTTGGGGTGAAGATGTAAGTTCCTACTACGTGTGCGAACTGAGGAATTTCAGCGAGCTGATTTTGAGTAGCGACATTCCATTCGATTGGATGTTCTATTGTTAGATAATCTGTTTCAAGTGTTTTTGCTTCAAACGGTGCTTTTTGGCATCCGGCAAGAAGAAGTATGAAGGCAAGCAAAAATATTTTTTTCATTTGTTTGTATGAATTAGTAATACGATGACTATATGGCATGTTAATCAATCGTCAATGGTTGCATTCTTTTGAAAATTCTTTTTTATGGTTTTGATGAAAGTATTTTTATTTCTTTTGGGGGTTTTGTTTTTAGGATGCGATAGTTTGAAATCTGTTTCGTTAGAGGTTGTTCCCGGGATATATTCAGTTTTTTCCGTAGAGGGGGAGAGGGTTGGAAATTCTTTTTATTATAAGGATACCTTTATTTTACCGGAGCATGTGTATGAAGAAGGAATTTTGATTGAAGGGAGTCGGTATGAAATTTTATTACGTGATTTTGCTCGTGATGTTGTATTTCTGATGGGAAAGGATGTGAGTAAGGATATGATGAAAAGAACGGCGGGACTTAGTTCTAGGCTTCCAGAGATAGGAATGGAGTTATATCGTTGGGATGGAATTGGGTTTGAGGTTCACAGAGTGGAGGCGGTGGATGTTTCTTTTGAGATTCATGGTTCAGTGAAAAAGAATCTATTGCAGCTGTCTGGTTCGGTGGATCCTGGTGTTTCGGGAATGCCGGTGTTTGATCAGAAGGGGGTTGTCTATGGTATGATAATGGGTTCGGATCGTAAAAAAGATCAATCTTATGCGGTTCGATCAGATATTATAAAAAAGATGCTTCCGTAGATTGAGCTTTGTGGAAAATGGTAGAGGCGTAAGACTATTTTTTTGGAGGGGTATGATGTTTGGAGAAGGCGTGTATTTGGTTATTAGCTTCCTCTTCATTATCATAGTGAGAAAGTAGTTCTGTTACTTCTGCTCGAATACCACATGCTTTTTCAAAGAAATATGAATCATGTTCAGCAATAGGATTTTTTTTTGCTGTTTCCGCGGTAGCGCAGATCAGGGCAAGCGCCTGAATTTGTTCTGGTTGGATTTCTTTTGGGCCTAGTATTCCTTTTGCCTTTAGAAGGTTTTGAACTCTTCCTCTTAATGTGTTTTCATATAAAGGGGCTCCTCGCTTTGGGATTTGTTCGGCTAGTGTATTTAGTTTAGCTACCAGTTCCTTGTCACCTACTTGACTGAGGTCCTCAAATCTTGGGGCGTGATGTGTGACTGATTTTTTCATCCTTATGTATATATTTTATTATTGTTTTTTGTGTATTTATTTATTTCACCATGGGCTTCAAGTTAAAGTCAATTAAACGAATTTGCCTTTTTGTAGTCTCTCTTTAGAATCTTTTTGATCTGTTTTTTACAGATTGAAACTTCTTTTCCCCGTTACGTTGGATAGATTTCTGACTCCGCGGGATGTATTACCTACTTACTTAACTACTCGTATTATGAAAAAGGAAGACAAAAAAAAGGTGATTGCTGGAAATCAGCAACACAACAAAGACACAGGATCTCCACAAGTGCAGATCGCTATTCTTACTCAAAAGATTACGGATCTTACAGAACATCTTAAGACTCACAAAAAGGATAAACATTCTCGACGTGGTCTGATTGGGATGGTGGGACGACGACGAGCCTTGCTGAGATACCTACGGATGAATGATCCAAAAGGATATCAGAAAATCATGGCAGATCTCGGTCTCCGAAAAACAACTTAAGGTTTATAACGCTCAGAACATTCTGGGCGTTTTCTTTAGTCTGGGACCACTCAGGCTTGAGAAAATTCCCCCATCCGTGTCTGAGCAAAAACATATATTTTTTTTAATCTATTGATGCTCATGCATGATGTAAAAACATTTTCGGTTCCATCTGGTGATGGAGCGATTGTATTTGAAACTGGTAAGCTGGCAGGTCAGGCACAAGGTGCGGTGACGATGCGTTTTAAGGATATGGTTATTCTTACGACGGTTGGAGTTGGAGAAGGTCGTCCTGGGATGAATTTTTTCCCTCTTGTTATTGAGTTTGAACCTCGAACCTATGCTATGGGACGAATCAAACATAATAAAGTGAATAAACGAGAAGGTCGTCGATCTGATCGTGATATTTTGATGAGTCGAGTGACGGATCGTCCGCTTCGTCCAATGTTTCCAAAAGGAGTTCGATCTGAAGTCCAAGTAATCAATACGCTTCTTCAGACAGAAGGGGAGTATCTTTGTTCTCCATTCAATATTACAGCGGCAAGTATTGCTATTCAATTGGCAGGACTTCCTTTTGAGGCTTCTGTTTCAGCGGTACATGTTGGGAAAGACGAGTCAGGGGAATTAATTCTTTGGCCTACGTTTGAACAAGCAGAAAATAACGGACTCGATCTAGTTGTTGCTGGGACAGAAGATTCGGTGATGATGGTGGAAGCTGGGGCTGACCTGATCACAGATGAAGAAATGTTGGTAGCGCTTGAGTTTGCTCATGCGGAAGTAAAACGATTGTGTCAGGCTCAGGCAGAGTTTCTCTCTGCGTTTGATATCGAACCAATCGAAGTCAAAATAGAAGGAGAAAGTGATGAATTTGCTGCGGCAGTAGAAGCGGTGAATAAAGTTGTTTCAGAATCTGATCTCGATGGAGTGCGAGGAGAAACAAAACAAGAAGTGAAGAAAAAAATGAAAGTGTTGCAGACAAAGATCAAAGAAACCTATGCAGAACAGATCGAGGCAGAAGAGTTGAGTCTTGGTGACTTGATGAAGGCTTTTGATAAAGCGTTTGCTAAGAATATGAGAAACGGAGTTTTCTCTACTGGAAAACGAGTGGATGGACGAGCGGTGGATGTGGTTCGACCTCTCTATACAGAGGCTGGGGTTTATAATCGATTACATGGTTCTGGACTTTTCCAACGAGGAGAAACACAAGTACTTTCGGTCTTGACTCTCGCGGGTCCAGATCATGAACAGTACAACGATGATGCGTTTCGGGATGAATACCGACAACGTTACATCCATCACTATAACTTTCCACCTTACTCAGTAGGGGAAACACGACCACTACGAGGTCCAGGACGACGAGAAATCGGTCATGGAGCTCTAGCAGAACGTGCGCTGAAATATGTAGTTCCTACTGCAGAGGAAGGATATGCGTACATGACGCGTGTGGTTTCTGAAGTTTTAGCATGTAATGGTTCGAGTTCTATGGCTTCGGTCTGTGGTTCGACTCTTGCACTTATGGATGGTGGAGTTCCACTCAAAGCGCCTATTGCTGGTGTGGCGATGGGGCTTCTGATGCAGGATGATGGTGAATACCGAATCTTGACGGATATCCAGGGGCTTGAGGATTTTGATGGAGATATGGATTTCAAAGTTGCAGGGGATCGAGATCGAATCACTTGTCTTCAGCTTGATATCAAAATCAAAGGATTGGATCTAAGTCTTCTAGCTGAAGCAATGAAACAAGCGAAAATTGGTCGGAATACAATCTTAGACAACATGTTGGCTACTATTCCAGAGTCTCGATCTGAGATGAACGAATACGCACCGTTGATCGAAACGATTAAAATCCGAGAAGATCAAATCAAGAAATTGATTGGGAAAGGAGGAGAAACGATCCAAGGTCTTCAGGCTACACATGAAGTAAACATCTCTGTAGAAGATGATGGGACGACGGTGATCACTGGACAGCTTGAAAATATCAAGTCTACGAAAGCGGCGATCGGAGATCTTTTCTATGAACCTTCTGTTGGAGATAAATTCCTGAACGGAGTGGTGAAGAATGTGGTAGATTTCGGATGTTTTATTGAATACCATCCTGGGAACGAAGCGCTGCTTCATGTTTCTGGAATGTCTAAGCTCAATGGGGGAGAACGAGTTGGAGCTCCATCGGATGTAGTTTCGGTGGGAGATATTGTCCCCGTTGAAATTATTGAGAAGGATCGACAAGGTAGATACAAGCTTGGAGTGATTGATGTGTAAGGAAATCCCTCTAAATCTCCCTTTTACAAGGGAGATTTGGTTTGGATAAAGAGAAGAAAGATCACCTGAATGGGTGGTCTTTTTGACAATTGTTTATTTTCACTCTATTAATTATTTGATTTTAAATTATAAATACCATGAAAATATCAGAGGATATTCATCCGGACGTTCAAGTTTTAAAAGGTCCTACTCGGGCTCGATATGAGTCCATATTAACTCCGTTATGGGAGGGAGTTGAAGAGCGACAGTTTTGTTTTGAAAATAGAGGGCAATGGATTATTTTAAAGAATTATTTGGTAAGAGCCACATATTTAGTTGCTAATGATATTGAGGATGTTTTATTGGGGCTTAAGGCTGGAGAAGGGTTGGATTCCCTTGATGATATTAGTTTGAATCATAAAGAGTCGTATGTCCGTCAGGTTGTTGTTTTTTTGGATGAGGTGGTAGAAAAGGCTCGTGGAATTTGCAAACAATCGACGGATGAAGAAAAAATGGCGCCATAATTTAGGGCTAAGAGAATAAGGCTGCCTGAGGGGGGTGGTCTTTTTTGTGTCAAATTTACATAATTTGTCTTTAAAATGTAGAAAAAAATATGTTAGTCTTTTTGTGTATTGTTTTTTGTTTTTATGATTGTTTTTTCTCTGTTTTTTGAGCAAAATAGATGTTTAAAATGTAGTGTTTTGGTGAAAGTAGAAAGACGGAATGGTTGTATTTTTGATATTCTCTCAAAATTCTGTATTAGTGGATGTTAAGATGGCAATAGGAAGAATTTCTGATTTGATGGAAAGAGAGATAGTGGATGATGTTTTTCCTTTTCTTGATAAGGAAATGGCTTCTTGTTCTAAGATTGAACTAATTGAGTCAAATCATTATTGGTTGATGTCGGTAGGTTTTCCTGAGTTATGGGGAGAGTTGAAGCCTGGCAAGGTTATGTGTTCTTATCCATTTTATACTCCGATGACGCATGCGGATTCTGAATTTCCGGATTGGCAATTTGGGACTAATATTCAGCAATTTTTTTTGATTCGGACGGATGCTTCGGAGTTTGATTTTCATTTGATCGAATTTAATTTTAGAAATGATTCTGATTTTGATATTCCTCAGCAGTTTATGGAACATGGGTATTCTTTCGTGTGATGATTCCTTAATGTTTTGACCTTCATTTTGTGTTTCTCTATAAATATTAGGATACTTTTTAGTAAAAAATTATGACGTTTGAAAATATTATCGTACTCGGAGCTACTGGATCTGTTGGAAAACAGACCGTGACAGATATTGTGAAACTAGATGGATCAGATCAAGGTCATGTGCATCCGAGTCGAATAGTAGGGTTGGTAAACTCAAGAGGATTGATATTGGACGAAGGGGGAATTGGAAGTGCGATTGATCTGGTGAATGATCGAGATGCATTTTCTGAGGCGGTGACGCATCCGTATGGAGATGAAGAGATGGTAGATGTACTATTTTCTGCGGTTAATGAATCGGGTTTGAATGGTTCGGTTATTTTTATCGATGTTACGGCTCTCAAGGGAGAGGGAATACTTAGGGTTCATGAGCAGGCGCTAAAGGATGGGAATAGGGTTGTTACCGCAAATAAGAATCCGTTGGCGTTATCGACTACAGAGGAATTTCGACAGTTGGCAGGATTTCCTGCGTTGTATAACTACAGTCCGACGGTTATGGCTGGGGGGGGGGCGATTTCATGGCTTCGTCAGGCACAGAACATCAATGAAGAAATTTATAAAATAGAAGGAATGTTCTCTGGAACGATGGGATTTATCTGTAGTCAGTTGGATGAAGGAAAAAAACTTTCTGAGGCGGTGAATCTCGCATATGAAAATGGATATACCGAACCGCATCCACATGATGATCTCAATGGATTGGATGTCTTGAGAAAGCTTTTGATTTTGGGGCGGACGGCTGGTTTTGATGTGAGTGAAGAAGATGTGGATTTATCGGGGTTGGTGAGTAATGATTATTTTCAGGAAGATGTGAAGGCTTATTTGGATTCTTTACCGGAGTTGGATGGCTCTGTGGAAACCATGCGTCAAAAGGCACTAACGGAAGAGAAAGTACTTCGGTATGTGGCGGAGTTTGAAAATAAAGATGGTACCGTGAAGTTGTCTGTGGGGTTGAAACCTGTGCTCAAAGATTCACCTTTGGGGCGTCTGGCGGGGACGGATAATCTGGTCAATATCGAGGCGGAAAAGCGAGCTCCAAATGGTCATGTGATCCAGACTCCTGGAGCGGGAATTGATCGAACTTCAGCGGAGGTACGTGCGAGTGCGGCGGATCAGATAGTGGGGGGGGCGAATGTGTATGGAGTAAGTATGATTTAGGAGTTCTTTTTCTTTGCTCTTATTGCTACTTGTTTTACTTTATCTCTTTTTTGAGTATTTATTTGGTGATGGCATTATTTGAAACGGTTCAGACAAAAGGTTTTTCTATCCTAAAAAAGTATCCTCAACGATGTCCGATTGTATTAGATCCGTTGACTGAAGTGTTAGAGATTCAGCGAGAGATGATTTTGTTATTTCTGGAACAAGTAGATTCGGGGAAAAGTCTGTGGGATGTTACGAAGGATATAAAAGAATTTTTTAAAGATAGATATGCTTCTTTACAAGAATCTATTCGTTTTGAGGTTGAATCTGTTTTGCCGGAGAATATGAAGATTAATTATGATCGCTATGGTTTTCGAATTAAACCTATTTTTGAGCATCCACTTATACCTGAGTTTCATATGGATGGTAAGGGTAAGGCCTCTGGAAGTAATAGTGTTAGAATGGTTTCTAGTGTTAGTTCGACTCGATTTCCTGCTTCGGATTTAAATCTTCGTCCTAATAGAATAGAGAGTGAAAAGGCTGGTTATTTTATCGGACCAAAGTATCCTCTGCAATTAGATAGAATGGCGGATGAGTTGGTCTGTGATGTGGCAGAGCCTGGGAGTATGATTTTGTTTGGAGAAGAACGATATCACAGAGTTCCTACTAGTTCTGAAATGATAAAAGATTTTGAAGCTTTTTTACGGGACTATATGAAGGATGATGATTTTGGTATTGTGGTGGTTCAAAATTTGCCTCGTTTTTTTGCAACGGCTACATTTGATATTATTGAAATTGAGTAGATTTTAGGTTTGGCGTGTGTTAGGTTTGTAACACTATGTTAAAAATATCAGATGTTCTCGAAGAGATTTTGACGGATGAGAGTTTTCTTCGGTTTGGACTGAGTCATCAGTTGCTCAATCTCTCCCAGACGGCGAAGTTTATCAAACCACTCATAGAGACTCGTCTTCAAAAAGAAATCCAAGTGGCAGCGTTGGTGATGGCGTTATCGAGATTGCAGAAACAATTGGGTTCTCAGCCGGTGATCCAACAAAAGTATGAAATTGATAATATCTCGGTTCAGTCTGGGTTGGCGACGTTGAGTTTTTCTAAGACGGGGAAGACTCATGATCAGATTCATGAATGTTACAAACAGATTCATAAGGATCGAGGGTATTTTGTTTTGTCTGAAGGAAATACTCAGATTACGCTCGTGACTGATCGGAAGCAGGTTCAGATGATCAAGGAGAATGTTACGGACGAACCTTTTTTCGAGCATCTTTCGTTGTCGGCACTCTCTGTGGCATTTGGAGAAGAATATCTGGATTTTCCCGGTATGAGTTATCAGTTGTTTCAGAAACTTACATTGCAGAATATTAACCTGATAGAATATGCTTCTACCTGTACAGAAGTCGTATTTTTTCTATCAGATGATCAGATTCATCGGGCGTTCGAGACATTGCACGGTAGTTTTGGGCGGAGATAATTTCCCTTTCTTTGAGCACAAGAAATCCATCCCTGCCCCTTCCTTTAACAAGGAAGGGAATGTGGGTCGTAAAGAATATGATCTGTTGTAGAGATTATCTTTGTTTTATTTGAAACATTTTATTTGTTTTTGTAACTTTTTTAGTAAAAAAATTGAGTGTTTTCAGTGGTGAGATACAAAGGGTTTAGTTTTTAAGACTTATTGTATGTCACATTTTTTTTCAGGTTTATATACGGCACTGGTAACTCCTTTTACCATTTCAGGGGAAGTTGATTGGAATGCGTTTGAACGGATGGTTAATCATCAGATTGATGGTGAAGTGGATGGGATTGTTTTACTTGGGACAACGGGGGAGTCCTCAACTCTTTCTCCAGAGGAGCATCTAGATGCACTTAGAAAAGGGATTGAAATTGTAGATGGTCGGACGCAGGTGATCGCAGGAACGGGATCAAATGCGACGAGTGAAGCAATTCGATACTCTATAGAGGCTCAAGAAGCAGGTGCTGATGGATTGTTGCAGGTTGTTCCGTATTATAATAAACCAACGCAAAAAGGATTAATCGAGCATTTTACGGCCGTGGCAGATAGTGTCGATATTCCGATCTTGCTCTATAATATTCCGGGACGATGTGGAATAAATATGACGGCAGATACACAACTAGAACTCGCACAACATCAAAATATACAGGGGGTTAAAGAATGTGCTGGAGATGCAGAGCAGCTACAAAGGCTTATTTTAGAATCTCCAGATGATTTTTCTGTTTTGGCAGGGGATGATGATCAAGTGATGGAGTATGTTCTCAGAGGAGGGAATGGAGTTGTTTCCGTAATTTCGAATATCTTACCGAAGGAAGTTCGGAGTTTATTAGAGTCGTGTCAAAATAATGAATATGATAGGGCAAGTGAAATACAAGATCAGCTCTCTCCTCTTTTTCAAGGGATGTTGCAGCTTGAGAGTAATCCTCAGCCAATTAAGACGTTGATGGCCATGGAGGGCTGGTGTGAGGAGGTGTTTCGATCTCCGATGACGACGATGGAAGGAATCAACCGAGTGAAGTTGCGGGAATTGTGGGATGAATATCGAAAGCGCTAAATTTTAAGAGTTACAAAGAATGAATATAAATATTAGATCAGGTACTACGGTGGATCTTCCTGCTTTGTTACAATTTGTAAAAGAGTTGGCGGCTTTTGAGAAATCTTCAGAGAAAGTTACTAATACGTTAGAACAGATGCAGGAAGAACAGGAGTGTTTTGAATTTTTGGTAGCAGAAATAGATGGTCAGGTTGTAGGGATGGCTGTGTATTTTTTTGTGTATTATACCTGGGTTGGAAAGAGCTTGTATCTTGATGACCTGTATATTGATCCTTTGTTTCGGGGGCAAAAAATCGGTTCGGCGTTATTGGGGGAAGTGTTTCAGGTGGCTCGAAATGAAAACTGTAAACGTGTGCGATGGCAGGTTCTGGATTGGAATACAAAAGCTATAGAATTTTATAAAAAAATTGGAGCAGAGGTAAGTGGGCAATGGCTGGATTGTGAGTTTGGAAAAGATGAAATTTTAACGGCTTTTAATTAATATTTTTACTATGAAAACTATACCATTTACAAAATCGGACATAGAAACGTTGGCAGAAAATCATCCAACTCCGTTGTATATTTATGATGAGGATGGAATTCTTAAGACGGCAGAACGTTTTAATAATGCTTTTTCTTGGAATATAGGCTATAGAAATTTTTATGCGGTGAAGGCATTGCCGAATCCATATATTTTAGAGGTTTTAAAATCTCAAGGTCAGGGTTTTGACTGTAGTTCTATTGGGGAATTAGAAATGTCTAGCGCGGTTGGTTCTGTGGGAGAGAATATTATGTTTAGTTCCAATGACACCCCAAGAAAAGATTTTGAACGAGCACTTGAGCTTGGGGCCATTATTAACTTTGATGACTTGAGTCATATTGATTATTTTGTTTCAGAGTTTGAAAGACTTCCGGAGATTGGATGTTGTAGATATAATCCAGGACCATTGAAGCCTGGGCCTGCCGTTAATTTTATTGGAGATCCGGCGGAAGTGAAATATGGATGTACTTTGGATCAATTAGTTTCGGGATATCGGAAGCTTCAAGAGCAAGGGGTCAAACGATTCGGAATTCATACGATGGTGGTGAGTAATGATTTGCATATAGAAAGTTTGTTGGATACGTATGAAATGTTATTTGATGCTATGATGCATGTACATCAAGAGCTTGGAATTGTATTTGAGTTTATTAATTTTGGAGGAGGGGTTGGGATTCCTTATTTACCGACAGATTCAGAGGTTGATATTGAGGTTTTGTCTCAAAAAACAAAAGATATTTATAATAAAAAGGTTATTGAAGTTGGTCATCCAGATTTGAGTATTTTTACAGAATTTGGACGATGTATGACTGGCCCTCATGGGTATTTGGTGACTCGGGCGATTCATACAAAATCTACCTACAAAGAATATATTGGGACTGATGCTTCAATGGCTAATCTTATGCGTCCAGGAATGTATGGAGCGTATCATCATATTTCTGTGATGGAGAAGGATAATGCATCATTGACTCATACTTATGATGTTACTGGTTCGCTGTGTGAAAATAATGATAAGTTTGCTATTGATCGAGAACTCCCTGAGATTGAGATCGGAGATTTATTGGTAATCCATGATGCAGGGGCTCATGGTCATTCGATGGGATTTCAATACAATGCTAAGTTGCGATCAGCCGAATTTCTGATGAAATCTGATGGTTCTTTTGAGCAGATTCGACGAGCGGAAACCTTGGATGATTATTTTGCGACTCTCGATTATAAAGGATTGAAGAATTGAGAAATTCTAACAAATTTTAAATTTAATTATTAACTATTTATTCTATATCTATGACTAACTACCCAATTGCGAATCCGTTAAAAAATACGCCGCCTTATCCATTTGCTGAAGTTGATAAATTGGTGGCGAATCTTAAAGAACAGGGAATTACTCCTATTGATTTTGGAGTAGGGGACCCAACGAGTCCGACGCCAGATTTTGTGGTAGCGGCTGGTCAAGCTTCATTGGCGGGTAATACGACTTATGGATATCCAGCAAATTTTGGAACGCCAGAGTTTCGAACGGCTGCGAGTGATTATATGAAACGAGGATTTGGAGTGACGCTGGATAGTGATACAGAAATTGCGATTACAAATGGATCAAAGGAGGCTGTGTTTCATTATGCATTTTGTCATGTGAACCCAGGAGATACCGTAATAATTCCAACACCTGGATATCCATCGATGAAAAATGGAGTTCGATTTTGTGGAGGAGATCCGTTTTATGTCTCACTGAAGGAAGAAAATGATTTTCTTATAGATTATGAATCGATTCCACAGGAGGTCGTGGATAAAGCCATTATGATCTGGACCCAGTATCCAAATAGTCCAACGGGAGCTTCGCCTTCGCTCGAATGGTATAAAGGATTTTATACTTGGGCCCGAAAGAACAATCTGATCATTGCTTGTGATGAAGGGTGCTATATCGATATGTATTTTAAGGATAAACCGCACTCTATGTTGGAGGTGGGGAAGGAGGGAGTGATTACGTTCTATAGTTTGTCGAAGCGTAATAATATGACGAACTATCGAGTAGGATTTGTGGCTGGAGATCCAGAGTTAGTTGGTCTGTTTAAGAAGGTGAAACTCAATGTTGACTCTGGAGTTATCAATGCAGCTCAGGATGCCGCTATTGTGGCTCTGGATGATGATATTCATTTTCAGGAAATGAATCAGGAATATGCAGAAAAACAGACGATTCTTTTGGATGCGTTTAGATCTATTGGTTTGGAGATTCGTGTTCCAGATGCGACGTTTTATGTCTGGCAAAAAGCACCAGCGGGTATGACTGGAGTTGAATTTGCTAAATCGTTATTGGTTCCTGAAATTGGAATTGTTTGTACTCCCGGAGAATGGATTACGGAGCTTGATTATGAAGGTTTTAATCCGAGTACAAAATTTGTTCGATTTGCACTAATGCCAGCATTAGAAAATGTTCAGGTTGCAGCTGATAAGATTAAACAATTGACTCATGTATAATCATACTTATCGTTATCTTGTACATGAAATTTGTCACTATGATTACCACGATGACTAAAATCACCAAATAGGTGGTTGTCTCGTGATGTTGTGAAAATTTCATCTAGAAGATAGACCACCAATCGGGTGGTTTTTTTGTAGGAATATAAGTTGCAAGATCGAAAGGTTGAGAGGTGGAAAGATAATTTAATTACTTTCAACCCTTCAGTCTTTCTCACTCTCTCTAACTCAGAAAAAATGAAAATTTTAAAATTTGGTGGGACTTCGATGGGAACCTTTGAATCACTTACCCATGTGGTCAATATTATTGCAGAGTCCAAAGATGAAAAAATGGTTCCTGTTGTTGTGTGTTCAGCTATGAGTCAAGTGACTAATAAGTTGCATGCGATTGAAGTGTTTTTAGCAGAAAATAATATTGAAGCAGCACGTGATCTTTTTGAAATTATTCGTACGAATCATGAACGTGTGGCAGATGGATTTGGGGTGAAGGATTTATTTGTGTTTGAGTCCGATCAGATTTTTGAGGTATTGGAAAGGTTGATATTACAAGGACATGAACTTTCTGATATTCAAAAGGCCAGTCTTATTGCTTGTGGAGAACGATTGTCAGTTAGGCTTTTGAGTTCTATCTTAGTTTCAAAACAAATAGATTCAAAATCAGTAGATTCAACTTTTATTCGAACGAGAGGACAGAGTTGGTTTGAGGATGAGATTGATTGGGATATTACAAAATTATTAACGTTAAAAACTTTAAATCCTTTACTTGAAAATAAAATAATTCCAGTTGTGACTGGTTATTTTGGGATGACGGAGGCTGGGGATTATTCCTCTATGGGGAGAGGCTCATCTGATTTTACTGGAGCTATATTGACGGTTTGTCTAGGGCGTAAGCAGTTAGAGATTTGGACTGATGTTGATGGATTTATGACGGCGGACCCTCGTATAGTAAAAAAAGCGGAAGTTCTCAAGGAATTGAATTATCAAGAAGTGACAGAGCTTTGTTTTTTTGGAGCTAAGGTGCTTCATCCGAAAACGATTCGTCCAGTGGTAGATAATACAGGAGAGGTTTGGATTAAAAATACATTTAATGGTTCGGCTCATGGAACTCGAATTTTGAAAAAAAGTATGGCCTATGATCGTGAAATTCTTTCTATTGCAAGTAAGAAAACGGCGGTTGTTTCGTTGGATCTTTTTGATACTCAGGTTACGGCACATCGAACTCGAGTAATGGCTGATTTGTTTTGTTTGTTTGATGAATATGGATATTCGATTGATGTGGTGACGAGTCGTGAAGGAGAAATTACGATCTGTTTTGATCGAAAATATTTAGATAATACTGATTTCCGCTTAGGGCTTGAGTCTCTAGCACCTGTTGCTTATAAAAATGACTCTTCGGTTCTTTCTCTTGTTTTTTCGGAAATGGCGAAGGATAATGCTGGAGTTATAAATCGTATTACAAGAGTTTTAGCAGAGCAAGAAATTTCGCTTAATGTTATTTCTCAGACAGCGTCAGAGGTTTGTCTCCTATTGGTGGTGTTGGATTGTGATGTTACTTCAGCTATTGGGGAGATACATAAAGAATTAGTTGAATAGTTAGATAATGACTGTGGAGGAGGTAGTTTTGACTCTTGGAATTTGTAAACTGATATACTATGAAAACAATTGCTATCGTTGGTGCGTCTGGGGTTGTAGGAAAGGAATTACTTCGTTCTCTTGATTATGTAAATTTTCGGATAGAACCAGAAAATTTAGTTTTGTTTACTTCTCCTCGAAGTGCGGGAAAAGAGGTGGATACTCCGTATGGTAAAAAAGTATTTCAAGCTTTTGATTTGGAGATAGTTCGAGGATTTGATCTTATATTTCTTTCTGTGAGTGGTAGTTTTACTGAGGAATATGGAACGGCTCTTACGGAGGAAGGTGCTATTGTGATCGATAAATCTTCTGCCTTTAGGTATAAAGAAGATGTTCCCTTGGTTATTCCAGAGATTAATTTTGAGCATGTAAAGGATTCAAAATATATTGCGACACCAAATTGTACCACTTCTATTTTAGCAATGCCGTTGTATCCAATTTATAAAAAATATGGATTGAAAAAAGTAATTGTTTCTACGTATCAAGCGACTTCTGGAGGTGGTCAGGCGGCAATGGAGGAGCTTGAATCTGAAACACGAAATTACCTTTCTGGGGATAAAGTATTGAATAATAAATTTGCTCATCCAATTCCTTTTAACCTCATTCCTGCCATTGATTCATTTCAGGATAATGGGTATACGAAAGAGGAAATGAAGATGGTTTGGGAAACTCGAAAAATTTTTGGTATTCCTGATTTGGCAATTTCTTGTACTTCTGTTCGGATTCCAACATTTAGATCTCATGCAGAGTCGGTAACGGTTGAGACAGAACACCCAGTAGATGTGGATGAGGTCCGTGAGTTACTAGAATCTACTCCAGAGGTCAAAGTAGTCGATGATCCTGATATGCAACATTATCCAATGCCGTTGACGGCCTCAGAGGCTTTTGATGTTGAGGTTGGGCGGATTAGGAAAAATGATGTTTTTGGTGATTTTGGTTTGGACTTCTTTGTCTGTGGAGATCAGTTGCTGAGAGGTGCAGCGTATAATGCGGTACGTATTGCGGAGCGAGTATGGGATGAAAGATAGAGAGGTAGAAGGATAGAAAGATAAAATAAAGAAATTTATAAATTTTAGATAATGAAAATTGCTCACGTCGGTCTCGGGAATATGGGGAAAACAGTCCAACGGATTGCAAATGCGCGTGGGCATCAATCAGTGGCGGAGATCTGTGATGCGGATGGAATAGATAGAGGGCTGTCTTTGGATTCAGATGTAAGTATAGAGTGTACCGTTCCAGATAGTTGTCTGGATAATGTGCGTCGGTTGTGTGAAGCAGGGCAGAATATAGTGATTGTGACCACGGGATGGTATGAACAGATGGAGGAAGTGAAGACTCTTGTCGAGAATTCAGGAAATAGAGTGATTTGGTCGTCTAATTTTTCTGTTGGAGTGTATTTATATTTTAGATTGGTAGAGGCGGGAGCGAAGCTGATAAATCAAGCGGACGAATATGATGTCTGGGGAACTGAGATTCATCATCGGCACAAGGTCGATAGTCCATCAGGGACAGCGAAAACGTTAGAAGACATATTGATCAAAAATATTTTTCGAAAGGATTCGGTAATAGAGGAAAAACTAGATCGAAAAATTGAATCGAATGAAATTCATTTTAGTTCGACTCGGGGTGGAGATGTGAATTTTGAGCACGTGATTGGTTTTGATAGTAGTGCCGATGTTATAAAAGTATCACATTCTGCTCGTAATAGAGATGGATATGGATTGGGGACGGTTAAGGCTGCTGAATGGTTGGTGAAACAAGATCCAGGGTTTTATGGAATGGATGATTTTATGGAGAAGATTATGGGTGGAATCTAGCATTTTTCTATTTGGTTGAAGATAGAGTTCGATGAAAAAAAATATGATCTATTGCTATATAAGGAGTAATGGTTTGAGGGAAAACTCTTTTTGGTATATACTGTTGTGAGTTAATAATATATTTTGAATTATGGAATCAAAAAATTATCTAGAGGAAGATGATGAACAGAGACATCAGGGAAGAAGCTATGAGTCCGTTGTTAAAGAAAGTGAAGAAGTTCCATCTTCTGATCTTGATTATATGAGGCGTGATGAAGCGCGACGAAATGAGTTAGGTCCTAAATTTGGCCCTGAAAAAAAGGATGATAATCCTGATTCTGATATTGATCCTTCATATGAGACTCTAGATGAGAAACGTTTCGCTGAAGTGATGAAGAAAAATAGTTAATTTATTTTTTTCTTTCGCATTGTCTTGGCTTCATATTTGATTGCCTTTGCAGTTTCGACAGAGGGGAGTTTGCTACGTTTTATAGTTTTGTCGTTTACGTATTCGTTTTTAAATCCATCGATAGAAATAGCTTTTTTGGCTGTTTTTATCTTTCCACGTTTTTTTTTGAGGCTTGCTTTGAGTCCTGTGATGAATCCTTTCATTTTATTAGATGGAGAGAAAAGAGTGAGAAGGTTTGGAAGAGTTTATTTTCGATTACTGCTGTCAGGGTTTTCTACTAGATCGAGGAATCCTTTTTTTATAAGTGTTTCAGCTTCTTTTTTTTCTATTCCTCGAGATTGAAGATAGAGTAGAAGTTCAGAGTTTATTGGGGCAATTGAAGCGCCGTGTCCTGCTGTTTTTACGTTATCTGTTTTTACGGTTAATATTGGGAGTGCTCGTCCTTTTGCTTGGTCGAAGAGTATTATTTTTTCGGTTACCTCAGCGTCTGACTGAGTAGAGGCTTCCGCGAGTATTGCGCCTCCGTCAAACTCAAGAAAGGCTTGGTCTTCGGCTGTTCCACGTAGTTGTATGTGGCCAGTTTGATTGTGTCCTTGATATACTTGTTCGACTTTCCAAATTTTTCGGTCTGATCCTTTAGATTGTGCTCGTCCGATGATTTCACATTTTGCATTTTCTCCACACATTTCTATCGTTAGATGAAATTCCCGAGATCCAGGTTCGAAATCTTCAAGTGTTATTGTTCGGTTTTCGTTTTCTTGAATTTGGATGGTTTGAGTTCCAGAGGGAGAGGAGAAGTGCATTTTGGTGAGGGTGAGAGAAGGAGAGTGGTTGAAAGATTGAGAGGTAGTGGGCGCCTTTCGGCTATTTTTATCGTTCTTATTCTTTGATTCTATTGTGTTTGAGGTAAAAACCTAGGTGTTTTTCTAGATCTAGTATAATTTGCAGATCAGGAATGATGTCATCGGGATAGATGGCTGGATTTACCTGATCTTTTAGTATTTCACTTATCCAACTGAGTTGGAATTTTTCTATTTCGATAATCAAATCAAGTAGTTTTGTGTCTACGACGAAGGTGAATTTTTCGAGTCTTCGTTTTACTTGTTTGATCTTTTTTTGTGAATAAGAGAGATAACCGCCTGCAGATTGATAGTCGAGTGTTTCGAGTTTGTGTGCACGTGAGTACGTTTCGCTTCGATGTACATCATGTACGGTTATTTTTTCGGGAGAATTATGGATTAACTCATGAGCTCTCTGGCCTATGTTGTCTTGTGTGAGGTTTAGACTTTTTGTGAGGTTTCGGACAACTGATAATGTATAATAAAGTTCTTTGCTGATTATTTTTTTGTATTTTTGTTGTCTTAATTTCTCTGGGAGGTCTTGGATAAAAAAGAAAAAGATCGCGGTGTAGAAAAATCCAATGAATATTTTTTCAATAGTGGCGTCGCTATCGTGACTGTAGTTGAATGCGCCCCAAAGTAGAAAAGCGCAAAGAATGATTATGATTATTGTATCTTGTAGTAGTTTGTTTTTCATGTCGTTTTTTTTGAAGAATCATATGTTTGGACTGTTGCTTCCAAGTTTAGTTACCCGATGCTTCCTTCCATTTCTAGTTCAATGAGTCTATTGAGCTCTCCGGCATATTCGAGTGGAAGTGTTTTGACGACTTCATCGAGAAATCCATTTACGATCATGGCTTTGGCCGCTTCTTCGTCTATTCCTCGTGATTCAAAATAGAGCAGGACTTCGTCTGAAATTTTTCCTGCACTGGCTTCGTGGTTTATCTGTGCAGAATCGTTTTCGACATTGATGACAGGGATTGTGTCTGATACGGATATCTCATCGAGCATGAGGGCGTCACATTCTACGGTGATGATTGCGTTTTCTGCCGTTTTTTTGACGTCTAGGAGTCCTCGGTAAGTTGAGATTCCTCCTCCTTTTGAGAGAGATTTTGAGACGACTGAGGCTCGACAGTTTTTTCCGTTGATGATGATTTTGGCTCCGGTATCTTGGTTTTGATCTTTGTTGGCGAATGCCACTCCGAGATGATCGGCTCTAGCGTTGTCGCCGATGAGTACTGAGCAGGGATAGAGCATGGTAGTTCCTGACCCAAGGTTTCCTCCGACCCATTCTATTTTTCCTCCTTCTTTGACGAGGGATCGTTTTGTGTTGAGGTTGTAGGTGTCAGCGGACCAATTTTCTACCGATGAGTATCGTGCTCGTGCGTTTTTGCCGACGAAGATTTCTACGCCTCCAGCATGCAGTGAATTGGTTCCGAATTTTGGAGCTGAGCAACCTTCTATATATTCGGCGTTGGCTCCATCTTCGATGATGATGAGTGTGTGCTCAAATTGTCCTCCATTTTTGGCATTCATTCTGAAATAGGCTTGAAGGGGCTGTGTTATTTTTACGCCTTTTGGAACATAGAGAAATGTTCCTCCAGAAAATATTGCATAGTGGAGGGCGGCAAATTTATGATCGTTAATAGGAACACATTTGGTGAAATACTTTTTTACTATTTCTGGGTATTTTTCGATGGCGACATCGAAATCTTCAAATATTACACCTTGTTCAGCCCATTCGTCTTTTATATTGTGGTAGACGGTTTCACTGTCGTATTGTGCTCCAACTCCTGCAAGGACTGCTTTTTCTGCTTCTGGAATCTTGAGTCGTTCGAAGGTTCGTTTGATCTCAGGATCTACATCGTCCCATGATTTTTGATTTTTTTCACTGTTTGGTGAGGCAAAGTATCGAATTTCATTTAGGTCTAAGTCAGAAAGATCTGGTCCCCAGGTGGGCGTTGATTTTTGTTGAAATATTTCAAAACCTTTAAGTCTTATATCTAATACCCATTGAGGTTCATTTTTTTCTTCAGAGATTTGTCTAATGAGTTTTTCTGAGAGTCCTTTTGGATATTTCTCAGTATAATCTTGGCTGTCGGCGTGATCGAGATCATCCTGAGTAATTGATGTAAAATCGACAGTAGGATCTGGGTTCATCTGATAGTATAAAATGATACTAAAAATCTAGTTTTAATTTGAAAACTATCAAATTAGTTTGTTCTTTCTTAATATTGTTTATTAGTTTGAAACTTGCATGTTTTTTGTATCGAAGAACAGTGCGGTTACGGTTTCTGGTCCTCGTGTTTCGTGTCTTTCAGTTAGGACTTGTATTCGCACGAGTGCTTGTCCATCTAATTGTCCTGAAATTATGCCTAATTCTTTTTCTTTTTTTGGCGTGAGAATTAATTTCCCTTCAGGGCTTGTCATAACTCCAAAGTCAGCGGCTTCTCTTGGTAAAACTATTTTTCCAGTTTTATCTGTACCAATAGGTAATGATCCTGTTGATGTGAAATTTGTGGCGTCTCGCATTTCTTGTCCTATTTTTGTGTTTGTTTGGATGTTTCTTCCTTGATTTCTAATCAAATTTAGACGTTTTCTTCCTCCATGTTCAACAATAACTCCTATATCCGTCGTTCCTCCTGAAACGGTGTCTATTATTTTTTCTGGTATTCCTTGGTCTGGAAGTTCTGTGAATGCGTTATCGAGTAGAGAAAAAGCTTTTGGTTTTATTTTTCCTTCATACAAAACCAAGAGCATGTTTGAGTTTGTTTCAATCTTTTGTATCTTGCCAGCTTCATTTATTTGTTGATTCAATCTTTTTTGATCAATTGCGCTAGTAGGCCTGTCTTCTTTTGTTTTTGCTATGTTCAATTTTCCATTTATTTGGATAAAAGTTATACCTGCTACCCATTTTATTTGATCTCCTTTTTCTATTTTGACGGGGGTGTTTGATTCTTGGTAGAGTAGTAATCCAAGCGAGGGAGATATGGCATGAGCTTTTCCTGATTTGTCTATAGCGATTATTCCTGAAACCCCATGTGTTTCGATACGATCAACTCCCGCTGTGATATTGTTTAGATATTCGGCTCGGACAGGTGTATCGGCAATAAAATTTCCTTGATTGTCTTCTGCAACCCAATCGCCTCCAGGTCGTGTGAATATTTTTTTAATTTCTGTTTGTCCGGTTAGTTTTTCTGGTTCAAATGCAACGTTTCGATGTGGGAATGTACCATGACCTCGGAGTGTTCCAGTTACTATGGTTTCGATTCCAGCGATGTTATTACAGTGTGCTTTGAAGTCTTTTAGTAATTGACTGACATTAATGTCTGTAACATTTCGCCCTTCTATTTGTTGAGTGTTAGTGTTATCTTTGATGATTTTATTAACTTCGGCTCGGACGGTGTTGGCTCTGCTTGATTCAATTCCTCTTAGGTTTCCGACGGTTTGGTAGTATTCGGTGATAAGCTCTCGGGCTTGTGTTTGTTGTGTGAATACATCTTCATTGTGTATTACGGCGTCGATTCGATTTGATATACTCGCGGCATATTCTTCGAGTGTTTGGCTCGCGGCTTCTGGGTTTGGACTTCCTGCTTCTAAATCGGATTGTGAGAGTGTAAGGGTTCCGAGTTTTACAAAAGGGCTCATTAATCCTGCTGCTATTGTTGAAAATGAAGATCTGCGTTTCATAGTTTTATTTTATATTGCTTTTTGATCTTCTTGTCAATTGCCACTAAATAACTTCAAATCCTTTGACTTTTGGTTTGTATCCATCAAATCCTTCTGCTTGGATTTTTTCTACGAGTTCGTGTCCTCCCGTCTCTATGACTTTTCCGTCTAGGAAGACGTGGACGTGTGTTGGTGTGATTTCTTGTAGCAATTTGTCAGAGTGTGAGACGATGATGAGGGATTTAGTTTTATCTTCAGTAAATGTTCGAAGTTGGGATCCTATTTCTCTAATAGTGTCGATATCTACTCCTGAGTCGATCTCATCAAGAAAGGCAAGTTGTGGGTCTAGGGTAAGCATAGCCGCGACTTCTGCTTTTTTTCGTTCTCCTCCCGAGAATCCAAGATTGGTTTCTCGTTCGGTGAAATCTTCAGGGAGTCTTAGATCGGTGAAGGTTTCTTTGAGTCCTTTTTTGAATTTATAGCTGGAAGAAAACGCTGGGTCGCTTGCTTTTTTGGCAGCGAAAAGAAATTCTCTGACACTTACACCATCGATTTCAGGCGGGGATTGGAATGAAAGGAAATATCCTGCTTGAGCTCGTTCGGATGGTTCAAGATCTGTGAAATCTGATCCGTTGAATTTGATTTCTCCTTCTGGAACTTGGTATTTATCGTCTCCGAGAATAACTCGTCCGAGTGTTGATTTTCCTGATCCATTTGGACCAAGAATGACATGAATCTCTCCTGGATTTACGGTTAGATTGATTCCGTTTAGTATTTTTTGTTCTTCTAGTTGGGCGTGAAGGTTGGAGATTTGGAGCATAGGTTTTTGGGATTTATTAGGTATCAATTTTTTATTGCTGATTGTTTGCGTCGTTTCTTCTTCGAGATTTTGCTTTTTTTGGGGGGAAAGTCAATTGAGTAAAGGCTTTATTTGTGCTATAATGTGATGATGGTAACAAGGCTGGAAAGATTGAAAGATTTACCTTTTCAGATTATTATTGTTCTAGTTTCTCGAATATTATAATGGTTTCTCATACAAAATGGCGTCGAGTGGCAGTGGATTTACTAGAACATCATGATTCTCGAACGGGGAAACTAGCGGGATATGGATTGGTTGGATTGATTGTTCTTTCAATGCTTGTTTTTGTGTTTCAGACCATGGTTTGGGCTACTGATTATGCACATTATTTTTATATATTTGATATATTTTTGGCGGTAGTTTTTACGATTGAGTATATTGGTCGGCTTAGTTTGTCTCCTAATAAGTTGAAGTTTTTATTTTCACCACTTGGTCTTGTTGATCTGTTAGTGTTGGTTTCTTTTTACTTTGCATTTTCTAGTTTGGCGGTACTGCGTGGTTTTAGGATTTTAAAAATTTTCCAACTTCTTAAAATTATTCGGTACTCTGAATTTTTACACGGATTTCTTCATACGTTTCGAAATTATAAAAATGAGTTTCGTATTTTTTGGGTTTTATTTGTGATGGTATTGCTCTTTAGCTCTACAGGGATGTACTATCTTGAGCATTTGGTAAATGAAGACATTGCGTCGATTCCTGATGCGTTTTGGTGGGCTATTGTGACTATGACTACCGTTGGTTATGGAGATGCGGTTCCGGTTACTCTTGCCGGTCGAGCGTTGGCTGGAGTGGTTATGGTTATGGGATTGGCGCTTATTGCTATATTGACGGCGATTGTGACGAAGATGTTTATGGATCACTTCTTTGGGAAGCGATATCATGTGTGTGTGAAGTGTAACTATCCTCGACATGATTTTGATGCGAGTCATTGTAAAAACTGTGGAGAACGTCTCGATATAGATTTTTCGAAGTATCACACGGAGGTGAAGGGGTGAATATCAAAAATATGAATGATGAATAAGAATGGATGATTGCAGCAGATGTATTGTCGCTGGCATGTCTCTGTGTTTGAGGAATGTGAAAAATATAGAAATCTATTCCCGAACTCTCTGTTTGAGTTAGTCTTGAGGGATCTTTGGAATTTGTATTTGATACCCCCGCCTTTAAATCTCCCTAGGAGGGGAGACTGTGTTCGTTGTAGTGATTTTTAATTTCTCTCAGCACTCTCAATTGTATTTTCAATAAGTGAATAAACGGTCATGGGTCCAACCCCTCCAGGAACCGGAGAGATGGCTCCAGCTACTTCTACCGCAGACTCAAACTCTACATCTCCACAAAGTTTTCCGTCGTCTTTTCGATGAATTCCTACGTCTATTACGACCGCTCCTGCTGGGATTTGATCTCCTTTGAGAAATTCTGGGATTCCGACAGCGACGATGATTATATCAGATTTCTCTAAATGTTCGTTCAAATTTTTTGTTCGAGAATGGCAAATTGTGACCGTAGCGCTTTCGTTGAGGGCTAGCATTGCTACTGGTTTTCCTACTATGTTAGATCGTCCTATCACGGTGACGTTTTTTCCGGAGAGTTCGTGTCCTGATTCTTTTATCATAGTTATGATTCCTTTTGGGGTGCAACACTGCAAGGTTGGTTCTCCTAGGAAAAGTTCTCCGATGTTATTGGGGGTGAATCCATCGACATCTTTTGATGGATGGATGGTGTTGAGTACTTTTTGGATAGAGATGTGATCGGGGAGGGGGAGTTGGACGATGACACCGTGTATTTCTTTATCTTTATTTATTCTCTCTATTTCTTCTAGTATTTTTTTTTCGGTTACTTCGGCTTCATATCTCCATGTTTCTGCGATGATTCCACATTTGTCGGCAAACTTTTCTTTTTGTCGGACGTAGCTGGCGGAGGCGGGATGATCTCCGACAAGTATTACCACAAGTTTTGGGGTGATTCCTTTTTCTTTGAGTGTATTTACTCGTGGTACGAGTTTTGTTTCGAGTAGATGGGTGGCGATGTCTTTTCCGGAGATGATTTGAGTGTTTGTCATTTGGTTTATGGCTAATGATTTATCTTGATTCTTATTTTTTTTGTAATTTCTCAAGAACGAGATTCAATATTTCTGTAGCGATTTCTTCTCGTCTCATGAGTTCTCCATTTCGGTCGACACTGACTCGTTGCCATCGAAAATCGGTTTCACATCGAGTGAGTGCTACTTCTCGAACTTGTTTAAGATAGGTTTCATCGGCTTCGTGTAGATCGGCGGTTCGACCTTTGGCTGCATGTATTTTGGATCTAGCTTCAAAACTCGCATCAAGGAACAGGACTAGGCTCTCCTTTGGGAATCCAAAAACGTCGTATTCTAGTTTTTCTACGTAGTTTTCGAGTTCTTTTTGGATGGCTGGGTCGGTCGATCTAGCAGGAGTGTAGATCAGGTTTGAGGTTACCCCTCGGTCAAATATTACGACGTCATTGTTTTGACGCATTTGTTCTACTTCGTCGGATTGTTGGAGTCTGTCAGCGGCATAGAGTGCGGCAATCATTTTTGGATCCATGTCATGAAAATTTCCAAATTCACCTCGTAGATATGCGGCGATTCTTCGACCGGCTGGGGTGACTTCATATCCAGGGAATCTTTTCCATGCTACTTGAACATTTTTTTTGTTCAGATTTTCTATGAGTATCTCAGTTTGAGTTGATTTTCCGCAGGCGTCGAGGCCTTCGAGAACGATGATAGGGGCGAGCATGAGATTTTTAGTTAGTAGGAAATAATGAGGGAGAATTTAGTAATATTTTCCAATCCTTTTATTTCATTGTATGCTAAAGATAGTTATTGATTGTTTATCTTCAAATTAATGGTTCAGTATTTTGGAATTTTAAATGTTACTCCTGATAGTTTTTCTGATGGCGGACGGTTTGTAGGTGAGGTGGAAGAGAATGAAGCAGAAAATAATAATCCCCTCAGCCTATCGGCAGCTCCCCTTTATCAAGGTGGAGCGTCAACGGAAAAGGTCTTTGTTGATAAGGCGATTGAGGCGATGAATGATTTGTTTGGGGCTGGTGCTGATTTTGTGGATGTGGGAGGGCAGAGTACCAGACCTGGGGCGGAGGACTTTGGTTGGGAAAAAGAATGGAGCCGAGTGAAGGAAATCCTAGAGGGCATTAAACAACAGAGTAACAGATCAACAGAACCGTTTGATAATCAATTGCTAGATTTTAGTAAAATTTCTCTTGATACTAAGAATCATCAGACGGCTCGTAAATTTATGGAAATGGGAGGACGGATTATCAATGATGTGAGTGGATTTCAGGACCCGGGGATGATGGAGGTTGGGGCGGAGATGTGTGGGCAAATCCCCTCAGTCCTTCGTACAGCTCCCCTTGACCCAAGAGGAGCGAATACAAGTGATCCTCTCTTTATTGTGAATCATTTTCCGGGTGAAACGATAGAGGATGCTCATGAACAAAAAATTGACTCAATCAATCAAGTTGTGGATGAATTGTGCAAAAAAAGAGATCAGATGATATCTGCAGGAATTAACTCTGATAGTATTGTTTTAGATCCTGGAATTGGTTTTGGGAAGACGATGGCGCTCAACTGGCAGTTGCTTGAATTTCCTGTTTATGTGGAAAACTTTTCAGTGATGATTGGGTCGAGTCGTAAGCGGTTTATAGATGAGATTGAGAGATTGAGAGGTGGAACGATGGAAAGGTGGTTTGAAAAGTGGGAGATGTCAGAGAAGGATTTTGAGGCGCTAGGGAAAGGGCGATTTAGCCCTGAGGCGAATCGAGTGGTGGAGCGTATTGCGGTGGATTCAGGTGCGAGGTATGTGCGGACGCACGAGATTTTGGGAAAGAAGGATAGGACAATAGAACTTCGGGACGATGAAGTCTCTGAAGGAGATGAGTGATAGAAAACTATTTGAGACTAGAATGAAATTGTATATCGGTTTTGTTCGGACGTATCTCCGATGGTGGCATCTGATGGGAGATCGGGTTGTTGGAGTGTTTTTTCCAGAAGGGCGTTGCTGTTTGGGAGTTCATAGTATAGATATGAATTTCCATTTTTTATTTCCCATCCGCGGATAGTGATAGGGATGTTTGTTCCATTGAGTTCTATGTTCATAGTATCCCCAACATGATACCAGGGATCTTCTGCTGGAGCATTTGGATCTATGAGGCCCATTTCCCACCCATTGGAACTGTAGAAGTAGAGTGTCTCTATGGAAAATTTACCACCTAATTGTTCAACTTGGCTTGTTTGTTCGGTAGAGATTATAGGGGCAATGGTATTGAATACGTTTAGGTTTGGATATCTTTTTAATAACTCCATCATGGGGATAGTGAGGAATCCAGCAAGGGCTAATCCTGCGAGACTAAGGGGTAACCATGCAATTCTACTTTTTTCAAATTCATCCTCTAGTTGATCTATATCATCTGGTTGGTGTTCACTTGAGGACATATAGTTTTTTGTTATTTGAGCACACTTATAGCTTAAAAATATAAATTGTCAAATCCTTGAGTATGTAGTTTATTTAACTTTTCTAATTTAAATCTATCTAATGTTGTTTTTTTGTTGTTTTTATGATATAATCATGAGATTTTTATGATCTTATATGAAGTATATTTATAAAGGGAATCGTATTGGGACTGGATTTATTTATTTTTCAGGGAGTGAGTCTATTGGCTCGTCTTTTGAAGATGAGTTGCGGGATAAGACTTCGACAGAGCGCTGGAAGTTGCTGAAGGAGGTAGTTACTACTGATAAAAAATTTAGTGTCGTAGCTGGGACTCGTTGTTTTGATTCTGATGGTGATAGGGAAAGTGATTTCTCTGGAATAGTTGAGATAGAAGATGATTATCTCTATACCGTAAATGGTCAAAAATGCGTAGCCATTGGGTTTTATGATAGGCGCAGAAAGCAAACGAAGCTTGTTCCGGTCAGTTCATTGCGAGCGGTTGGTTCGGTTGTGACTCCAGTAGATGAGGATGAGGAATCTCAGATAGAGTTACGACGACAAGATGATCCAGAGTATAACGGATTGATTGAGAGGTGTAACGCGTATGTAGGGAAGGATGTGGTAGAAACCTCGAATGATCAAGAGGGGATCAGACTCTATGGTTCGAAATCTACTTCTGGATTTAATGTAGTGGGAAATTTTCGATCAGGGAAGGTGGTGAAAGTAGAAAAAGGGCCAGGGGCTATGCCTCGGTTTTATGTAGTTGGGGTTGATAATGATGGGAAGGCAGTGAATGGATGGATTCATTCGAACTGGAAGAAAGGGGATAAGGCAGGAATGTTGACGGTTGGGATTGATACAGAAAAAATAAGAAAAGCAGCAGCCGCAGCGAAGAAATTGGAAGAAAAGATGACAGCAGATAAAGCAGCAGCCGCAGCGA
>JABAZT010000020.1:134925-159305 GCA_018608565.1 Candidatus Altimarinota bacterium | reverse complement strand
GTATAAGAGACAGGATTTGGAACGTTATTTGATCTTAAAGAAATCGAGGGTGCAGGAAGAGCTGCTTTTTTGTCTTGTGCCTATGATGTTGCTTCGGATTGGAGAGAAGAACCGATTGAGTTTTTGGAAGTTTTTTCAGATATAGTGAAGGAAGAATCAACTCCACAGTTAGCACAAATGGCAATCGATTTGTTTAAAAAAGATATAGATAGAGTGTTATCAGATGATGGATTGGAGCGAGGAATTATTGCCTTCAAGTTTGTAATTATGATGATGGGGGTTGAAAAACAATTTGAGGAAAAGATTGAGACTGAAAAACTTGGTCTATTGTTACAAATTGTTGATGATATTTTGGATCATGAAGAGGATACTATTTCTGGTGACTGGAATTGCCTCAATACTGAAAAAAAATCTGAATATATAGAGTTATTGTTATCTATTATGACGGATGAAAAATTAAAAGACCTTTTTCCTAATAGTGCTTTACTCCGTTCTGTGGTTGGAAAGGCAAAACAAAAAATAGTAAATATGGTTGATTAGATGTCTTATAGTTATGAATCTTTCTTCTTTCGTTTAAAACTCATGCACACTAAAACGGTTGGAATCAAGTTGGCGATGAAGTGCCACCAGACTCTATAGTTGGTCAATGCGACTTCATCAAATACATCAGTTCCATATGGCTGGAAGTATCCAAATAGGGTACTCATCCCAATTGCCTGGTGGATATAGTAGGCGGTGAAAAACAACATTACATGTTCAAATACATGAAAGGCTTGGAACCATAAAGCCCAGGTGACATATTTTGATTTTATAAGGAGTCGGAGTCCTATAATTCCCAGGAGGAATAGCATGTTTCCGATGAGGTGGAGGAGTTCGACTCCGAGCTTGAATATACGATGATAGTCTTCTTCTCCTGGTACCATCCATTCTCCTAAGACCCAGACGATTTCTGTAGCCCAGGGAGACATAAATGGCATATTTCTAAATCCGACAAACCACATCCAGAGCTGTATGAAATGTTCTGCAAAATGGAATATCTGAAATACGAGTAACGCACTCACTAATCCTGCTATTATTAATTTGAGGTTTTTAATCATTTTGTAATAAACCCTCTCTCGGTCTCTCCCAAGGGGAGAGATGAGTATGAGAATTGGTTAATTTTTGGCTAAATGTGTCATGAAGTCAGCGAAAACAACGCCTCCTTTTGTATAAAGGTGTTCTCCGTTTGCATCAAAGAAAATTCCAGTATGTTTTACGGCTACTCCGTATTCACGTCGGAGTGCTAGTTCATTGTCAAAATTTGCAGTAAGTATTGCCGTATCTTTTGGAAGTACTATTTGGTTGGCAATGATTTCTTTTGTGAGTCTTTTGCATCCAGGACACCAGTCTGCTCCTACAAATACCGCAAAAGGCTTTCCAGTAGACTTAAGTGTTTCAAGCTTGTCTGGAGTATAGTTGTCTGCGTATCCGTGAGCTTCATTGATGATAGCTACTGATGGCTTTGGAGTGTCGGCTGATTTTGGTGCTCCACATCCGATGAGCGTGAGTGCGATGAAGGCAAGTGCGAGTGATTTCATTTGTATAATAGTTAATGATTTAAGACTGATTTCTGCGTTACTTTATCGGTTGATCCGTAAAAGTCTAACTCGGGCAGTGAGTAATATTTAAATTGTTTATATTAATTAACAAGCTTCTAATTCACAGTCTTCTCCCTGTGCTTCAATTTCAATGGTTACGTGTCCGACATTGTGATGTTCGAATATGTGTCGGGCTTTGTGTTTTACGGTTTTGATTATTTCTGGGGTGATTTCTTTGACTACGAGATGACAAGATCCAATATTTCGATTTCCATCGAGAGACCAGATATGAAGGTCATGAATGTCGACTAGTGCATTAATTTCTTTTATTTTTGAGATCAAGCTGACTTCGTCTACATTTTCGGGGACCCCTTGGAGAAATAGATGCGTAGCCTTGCTTCCGCTGCGTAGACCGTGAAAGAATATCCAGATAGAGATAGCTAGTGCTAGAAGCGGGTCGAGGATATACCAACCGGTGAAATAGATAATGACACTCCCAATCAATACCGCGCACCACCCTAGAAGGTCTTCGAGGAGATGAAGGGTTATAACTTTTTCGTTGAGGGTTTTTCCTTTTTGTATCTTCCATACCGCAAATCCGTTGATTAAGACTCCAAGGATTGCGAAGAGAAACATTATTTGGCTTTTGACTTCAGTTGGATTTTGGAGTCTTGTGATGGCGAGATATCCCATGAAAATTGAACCAATAATCAAAATTAGACTGTTGATCACGGCACTGAGGAGAGAAAAACGTTTATATCCATAAGAAAAGGATTTGCTTCGTTTTTTTTGTCCGACTTTGGCAAATCCCCAAGCGAAAGCAATTGCGAGTGCATCTCCCATGTCGTGTAGTGCGTCTGAGAGGAGAGCCACACTGTTACTGAGTAGTCCTCCGGCGAGTTCTATGAGGGCAAAGCTGAAATTGAGGAAAAAAGCGACGCCTAAGTTTTTTGTTTCTTTGGATTCGTGATCGTGGTCGTGACAATGGCAAGGCATGAGTTTTAAGTTATTGATTGACTATTGCATATGCTCTTATGGGGCTTCCATCTCCTGATTTTATATTGAGAGGAGCTCCGTGAAAGAAGAAATTTTTTGGAAGTTGATCTGTATTGTGAATTCGTTCGAAAGAGATTATTCCAGCCTCTAGTAGTTTTCTTTCTAGGACTATATTGAATTCATATTTGGAAGATAGTCCGACGAATTTAGGTCTGATTTCAATTATTTTTTGAGTTATGGCTTCGTCAATATCATGTGAATTAAATATTACGCCGATTCCTGGCTGGATATCTTTATAGGATTCATAAAGGACGGATTCTCCCATAAAATCATTGAGTTTATAGTCATCTAAATTTTTTCCATTTTCAACTCCATGAATTGGAACATTTAGATGTGTTCCATCATGGCTGCTTATTTCAATTCTTCTCATATTCCAGTCATCATTTTCAATGGTTTGGATTATTTCAATACTTGTCTCTGGATCTCCAGGATAGACAGGCATACCAGTATAGAGGGGAAGGCTTAGGTCGATTATTTTCATGTTTTTTTTCTTTGTTTTACACGCCAAGCGATGAAGTCATGGACGAGGATATTGAGAATTGCGGCGATAGGAACCGCGATGATTACTCCAATAATTCCAAATAAACTGGCCCCAAGAGCCATGAATGCAAGAATTGCAAAAGGAGGAAGATCCAAGCTTTTGCTCATCACGATTGGGACGAGGAGATTGTTTTCGAGTCGTTGTATAAGAAGATAGAGGATCAGTATCAACAGGCTTGGTAACCATCCGAGACTGGCTCCTACGATAAGGGCTGGGATGAGTGCGAGGAGTGGTCCCATGTAGGGAATAAATTCTGTACATCCAGCGATGAAAGCGAGAGCGAATTTCTTGGGAACGCTGACTCCAAAAAATTCGAGAATAAATAATCCTGCGTAGGTAGCGATAAAAATACTAATTCCCAAGAGTACTTGCCCCTTGAGCCAAGAATGTAAAATCTGGAGCATTGTTTTTTCTCTTTTTTTGAGATATTTGGAACTGATACTTGGAATAAGTGCATGAAAGAATTTGTAGATTCGTGTTCTGTCGAGCATGATGAAGAACATGAATGTAAGAATGAGTACTCCTTGGATGAGGAGACTTGTTACGCCTTTGAATACTCCATTGAGTCCTTGTAGTCCTTCACCGATATAACGGGTAATGCTATTCCCAAGGTTTCCAAAATTTTGTTGAATAAGTCCCGTCATTGTATGAATATCGATGGTGCTTAGGTTCTGGGGAAGGAATGGTATCACGTCTCCGAGTGTTTTTATTTCTGGAGTATTGCTCATGTCGGTGATACGTGCGTTTATGTATCGAATAAAGTCATCAAACTGTTCGATGATAATTGGAAGTATCGAGACAGAGACTAGAAATAAGAACCCTAGAATAATTAAGAAAATAATTAAGATCCCGAGCCAATCGGGAAGTTTTTTCTTTTTAATCTGATCAAGGAATGGAATACAAAGGAATGAAAAAAAGAATGATAATCCAATGACGATGAGCATTCCGCCGAGTTTTTCGATGAAAAATCCGGTGATTTGGTATGAATTCAATACTACAAATGCCACAAATCCTGCAATGATGGATTTGATCCAGAAATCTCTATACTTGTCTGTTTTTTTGGCTGGAGGCATGGTGCGAAATTAAGATTTAGTGACTATAACTCTTACGAAAGAGTTTAGTCTGATTTTAATAATTTTAGCACAGTTATCGTTATTCAGAAACAGGCAAAAAATTCAGCTTTGCGTTACAACACGTTTTTTTTAGACTGCCTGCAACGCAATCTAAAAATATAATTGATGGAAACACTTACACTTTGGGCGGTTATTGGTTTTTTGTTAGCGGCGTATTCAGTGATTGGAAATGATAGTGTTCAGACTCTTGGAACCTTTATTTCGAGTAATAAAAAGTTTAAGTGGTATTATTTATGGATTTTTACGGCTTCTATTTTGGTGTTTACGCTTAGTTACAGTTGGTATGTCAATGGAGGAGATATCTCTTATGGAAGACTCAATAAGATCCCGTTTGAAACGGTTCAATGGTATCATGCATTAGCGCCGTTGTTGTTAGTGATTTTAACTCGCTTTGGAATTCCGATTTCGACGTCTCTGTTGGTTCTAAGTGCGTTTGCTTCTTCGCTTGTGTTTGAAAAAATTCTTTTGAAATCAGCTCTGGGGTATGGGATAGCCGCGGTTTCTGCTTATATACTATGGTTGATTATTAGTTCTTGGGATCGATCTTCAAACGAAATTAATCCGAAATATGCAAAGCACTGGAGAGTGTTTCAGTGGTTTTCTACTGGGTTTCTTTGGTATACTTGGTTGAGTCATGACATGGCTAATATTGCGGTGTTCTTACCTCGATCTCTTAGTTTTCCGATGTTGATAGGGGTGTTGAGTGTTTTTGTGGTTGGATTGGCTTATATTTTTTGGAACAAGGGTGGGAAAATTCAACAGATTGTTACCTCTAAGAGTAATACGGCGTATGTTAGAAGTGCGACTTTGGTGGATCTTTCGTATGCGATTGTGTTGATTGTGTTTAAGCAGATGAATGATATTCCGATGAGTACGACATGGGTGTTTGTTGGATTGCTTTGTGGTCGAGAGTTGGCTATTGCGACGAGACGAGCTTCTAGTTATACGTTCAAAGATGTTTTTCCGATTGTAGGAAAAGATATGTTAAAGCTTCTCGTTGGTCTTGGGGCTTCGGTTGTATTGGCGATTGGGATTCAGTATATGGATAAGATTTTTTAGGAGATAATCCATCCCCGACCCTTCCTTTGTCCCCCAGGGGAGCCTCTCTCGTGCTAGGAGCACAATTCACCTTCACAAGGAAGGGGGGTAGTGTTGGAAATTTCCCTTGTGAAACGGAGATTTAGAGGAATTCTTTTGGAGGCAGAAAGAGGAGAGTGGTTTGGTTGGGAGTTTTAGATTTTGTATTATGATGTGTGTATGAACTTAGAATTGCCGTACTTGCCTGATGGACGAGAGATTCTATATGTTTCGATTGAGGATAGTTTTATGGCGGAAGCTAAGCGGGCGTCAGAAGAACTTTCGAAAGACTCTGGTCATCCTATTGGGGCGGTGTTGGTAATGGATAATGAAATTGTAGCTCGTGGTGCGAATGGATCAGACCATCATCTGCTTCATGGATGTGAACGGAGAAAACAAAATATTCCTACAGGAGAGGGATATGAACTTTGTCCTGGATGTAGTCCTGTAAATCATGCGGAGCAGAGTTTGCTTGCGACGATTGAGCAAGAGGGAAAGGATGTGAGCGGTGCAGATGTATATTTATATGGTCACTGGTGGTGTTGTGAGAGTTGTTGGGGACGGATGATTGAGGTTGGGATTAGAGATGTGTATCTGGTGGAAGGGGCTGATAAATTATTTAGAAAATGAGTAAGTTTAATAATTTTGATTGGCCAGGATGGCCATTGGATAATAATCCGTATGGAGAACAGTTTGATGCTGATGCACGGCAAAGAATGTTTGATGGAAGTAATGCTTTAGTCCCTTTTTTTAAAAATTATAGTTCTTCAATGGGAAGTAATATATTGGAGGTTGGTCCGTTTTTTTCGCCTTTAATTACATCTGAACAGTATCCAGAAGCAAATATTTTTTATTGGGAAAATGATCATCATGTCCTGAAGTATTTGTCTAAAAAATATGAGTATCAGTCGGTGTATCCTATCTATTGTGATTTTAATAGAGTGCAGGGGGATTATATTTTGGAACTTAGAAAAGAAACTCAGAGATGTTTTGTAGATAGTAATATTAAGCGTCCTGTTTTTGATTCAATTATTGTCTCTCATGTTTTGAATTATAGTGATTATAAGTTGCTCTTTTTTCTATTGAAGGATTTTCTTCGGGACGGAGGATTGGTTTTTATAAACAATGTAGTTGATTATGGGTTGCCTGAGTTTTTTTCAGAGAAACGACCAGAAAGTATTGAGGGCACCTTGGATGCATTAGATGGTTTTGGGTATCATATTCTAGAACAAGAAATTTTAGAATCTCCGGATGCGTATCATCAAAAGAATAAACGACTTGTATTGGTAGCTGCTGTTAATAAACAATAATATGAAATTTTTAATTGGACTTCTCCATCGTATTCTAATTCAAGGAAATCTTGGGATAGTTCGTGCTTGGGTAGCTCCACTCTGCTATTATTGGATTCCGTTGGGATTGTTTGTGTATTTGATGGTGAGTTATTTTGTGGGAGACTTGGAGCATCAGAGTGAAGAATTGGGGAATTGGGGGATGATTTTGTTTTTTGTAATCTTATTAGTAAAGCCGGTGATGCAGATATTTCCGAAGTTTCGAATCTTTGGGACGATTGTTGGACTTCGTCGGGAGCTTGGGGTTCTTTGTATGTGGTTTGTGCTGACGCACGGATTTGGTCCGATGCTTGAGTCTGAGCTTTGGAAATCAGAAAACTTTTTGCCTCTTTTGGCTTGGGATAACTATCTCTTATGGGGAATTGTTGGAGGGCTTGGGATGTTGATTCTTGGAATTACTTCGAACAAGGTTTCGGTAAAATTTCTTAAACGAAACTGGAAACGACTTCATTTGATCATTTATCCAGTCATGATCGCTTCGATATTGCATGTGATCTTTATCGATATTGAAGAATATTGGATGTATGCCGTGTTGGGAGTCGTGTATGTCGGGATGAAGTTGTGGTTATGGAGAAAGAAGCGGGGGTAATGTAAGAATGAATTAGTAAACTATTTAAATGGAGATAAGTATTTCTGAATATGACGGAGATGGGGAATTACTTGTAGCCTTATTAGAGGAGTTGCAGGATTATTTTGTTGCGTTAGATCCTTTGAGTAGGTTTGTAAGATTGCCTGAGTATGGAGAAAGTTATGCTTCGGATTTAGTTAAACAGACTAATGGCTCTCAAGGGGTTATCTATATTGCTAAAGTTAAAGGGGTTGCTGTGGGGTTGATTGCAGGAATTATTGAGGAGTTATCAGAGAAAGATCGACTAGAGTGTGTTTCTTCTAAGTCCGGAACAATACTGGAGCTAGTAGTAAAGGAGCACTATCGAGATAATAAAATTGGGTCGTTGCTTACAAGAAAGATTGAAACATATTTCAGAGAGCGTGATTGTGATGTGATTTATGTTGGAATACTGGAGGCAAATAAAAGAGCCTCTAGTTTTTATAAAAGTTCAGGTTATCAGGATAGGCTCGTAACATTGATGAAAAAACTTTAGGCAGATTTTAGCTTAAAAGTTTTTAAACATCGATATTTTCTTCTTTTATCTATATCTATATATGATTCCCAGAGTTGTATGTTTGTGACATGGAGCACTGGGTGTGGTGGTTTTTCGCTGGGGAATTTGAGTCTAGTGACATCGTATTCTCCTTGGAGTTTGGCGAGGGTGATGTGTGGTTTTGATTTACGGTGATCGGGGATGTCTCTCATGTAGAGATTTGTTGTTTGGGTGGCGTATTCTTTTATAGTTTCAAACTTTTCTGATTGTTTCACCTTTGCCCAAATCATCGGAGGTTCGTGTCGTGGATAGTGGCAGATGTTGAGAAAATAAAGGAAAAATTCTGTCTGTGTTTTGAATATTTGTTCTAACTCTGTGGACATGCTTAGTATATCGGATTCTTCTATCTCTCCTAGATATTGGACGGTGATGTGCCAGTAGTCTAGTGGTATCCATGGAAAATAGTTTGGTTGGGTTTGAACCCAGTTTACTAGATATTGTTTCCATTTATCGGAAAGTTCGATGGAGAGGAATAATCGACGAGTGTCCATGGATTATTTATTGTTAGATTTGTGAAGTAGTGTGGTGCTGATGACTGTGAAGAGTATTATTGCCCCTCCTAGGAGTGTTCTCGTGTCTGGGATTTGTTGGAAAAATAAAAATGCCAAAAGGCTCGCATAAATGATCTGAAGTGAGGTAGTGACGCTCACGGTGGTGATGGAAAAGTATTGAAATGTTTTGAGATAAAGGGAGTGAGAGAGTGGGGTTATAAGAAGTCCAGAAAGAAGTAGGAATCCAATATCACTCTGGTTTGGTTTGAACTCGTAGTGAAATATGAGTGGAAAAAATAAAATAGCTCCAATAAGAACGTGATAAAACATGGTTTGATCTGGAGGCATGTTTGAGAGGTGTTTTTTGCTCCAGAGGTTTCTGAGTGAAAAACAGAGTGCGGATATGATTCCTAATATAATTCCTATAAAGGTTTGGTTTTCTAGATTCCATTCGGGGACAATGATGCTGACTCCTGCTAGGACGAATATTCCTCCTAGGATGTCTATTTTTTGATACTTTTTTTGTAATATTTTGGGCTCTAGTAATCCGGTGATGATGGGGTAAGTGAAGAGAGCACAGAGAGCAATAGCGACACTGGAAATCTGTATGGATTCAAAGTAGCTCCACCAATGAATGGCAAAGCAAATTCCAGTAATGATTCCCCACTTTGTTTCTGTTTTTGATATTTTGAGCGTTTTTTTTCTGACAAATCTGACGATGAATCCGAGCGTGATGGTGGTGAGGAAAAGTCTTCCCCATACAATACTGAGTGATGGCATGTCGATAAACTTGGCGAACAATGGGTTGAGCGCCATGAGGAATATCGCGAAGTGAAGCAGGGCTTGTTGTTGCATCAAGATGAGAATACTATTTTTGAGGTTAGATGGTATTGATTTTGAAGGCTGTGCTATACTGTGATTGATGAAGTTATTGATTGCTTTCTGGTTGGTGGTGTGTGGGATGTGGTGTATTGATTCGCATGCGGTTTTTCCTGATGTGGCAGAGTATCATCCTCATGTTGGTGCGATCGATTACGTTCAGGGACAGAAAATTGTAGAAGGATTTCCCGATGGAAATTTTCAACCAGACTGGACGGTCAGTCGAAGTGAATTTGTGAAGATGGTCTATTTGACTGCGTATCCGGAGAGAGATCTGAGAAACTGTAATCTTCGTCTTTTGCCGTATACGGATGTGGCGTATGAGGATTGGTTTACACATTATGTATGTTTTTCTCATTTTGAGGGTTTGATTAAGGGGTATCCGGATAATACATTTCGTCCGTTGGAGAAAATCACACTCGTGGAAGCTGTCAAAATACTGTCGATTGCCTTTGGGATTGAGGGATCTTCTGATCAGCGAGATTATGAAGTTTCAGGAGTTTGGTTTCAGGAGTATGTAGATTATCTTGCGGCTCGTGGGGCGATTCCTCGTCAGATTATGGCTTTTGAGCGAAAGGTAACTCGAGCTCAGGCGGCAGAAATGATCTATCGACTTCATGCTGGGGTTTCGGATTTGAATTCTCATACGTATGAAACGTTGGTTCGGGCACAGGATCGATTTGGAGGCTTTACACTTGAAGGGAGCACTCCGTCTCTTGGGATTTGTCCGATTGATCAGTTTATCCCCGTTCCCCATGATGAAGCCAATGAGGCCTATCAGCCTCCAAAGCTGGCGGTTGGGTGTGATAATACTTTTGCCTATGTTTCTGGAAATGGAATCCCTAGTTTTCCGTTTGAGATGACTAATAAATATGATTTAGTGACACAAGATTATCGATGGAGTATTCCGAGGAGTTCACGATTGTCGGAGGAGGTTACGAAGTTGTTTCCAACCGCGCCTGTTGGCGTGGCGGTGGATGGATTGCCACTCTATAGTCCAGCAGAGGAAGGGCGTCCAAATTTTGCAGATCCTGTGGTATTAGGAAGATTAGATCAATGTAGTGGTCAAACTACGGCTCAAGGAGCGTATCATTATCATTTTCGTCCAGATTGTTTGTGGGAGGATTCAGTACTTAACCAAACGGATCGAGTTATTGGGTATGCGTTTGATGGGTTTCCGATCATGGCTCCATATGTCTGTGGTGATGATGCCTGTGATCATATTCTAAAGGTTCATAGCAGCTATGTTGCCGTTAGTGATCCGACGAATCGTCCATCTTGGGATGCGTATGAATACCAGCCTGGATATGGAGATCTAGATGAATGTAATGGAATGATCGGTCCAGATGGTCGATATAGATATTATGCAACGGATACTTTTCCCTATTTGATCAATTGTTATCGTGGGGAGGTCGAGAAGTCTAATCTTAAGCATACGGTTGGTCCTGGGTTTAAGTATCGTCAGAATCATCCGAGTGTGCATACGAGATTCCTTGGGCATCGAAGGGAGGAATATGTGCCAGAAGAAGATTAAGCTAATTCTTTGAAAGTATTTTTTATTTGTCTTCGTATTATCTGCTGAACCTTAAGAAATTAATAATGGCACAAATTGCTATGCTGCAAGCGGCGTTTTTTATGACGACTCTCGTTGTGGGAGTTTTACTCTTTGAAATAACTGGTTGGGGGGCGTTTTAGTAAATAGCTGATAGTTACGATTTAATTTTTTGATATACAAATATTTATCCCAATTATTTGTTTTTTTATGCTAGAATGGGCATAGATGTTAAGCCAAAAAGAACAAATAATTTTAGATTCAATAGAGGTTCATTCTGATAATGACCCCTTAAGACCAGAATTTCCGTATAAAGATCCCAAATTCCCTGCTACTCCAACACTTTCGTTTGTCGTTCCCGGATTTAGTAATGTGTTTGTTAAAGATGAAAGTGGTAACTCTACTGGGACTCATAAAGATCGAATGGCTTGGGAGATGATTGTGATGTATAGGGATTTGTTGATTGCTAAGTCAAAAGGATTGTATGAAGGGGAAATTATTTCATTGTCATTGATTTCTTCTGGTTCTGCTGCAACAGCGATTCAGTCACTTTTGTTAGAATTCAATTTGCCTCCATTGAAGGTTTTGCTTGATTATAAAATAAGTCAGGATATTAAAAGTCATTTACAAGCGATAGGGGCAGAAGTCTATGAAATAGATTTAAGCCTGAAGAAATTGAATACGGAAGAGATATTGGAGTTGACGAATAATACGGAGGGGATGGATATAACTTCTTCTACTGTTATAGATCCAAATCACAGGTTTTATGATTGGATGAGTTATGAAATAGTGAATGAGTCTCCGGATTATTGTTTTTTGCCATATGGGTCGGGAGTACTGTTTAATAATGTTTTGAATGTTTCTAAGAAAGAAATTACAGAAATTAAGTGTGATCCAAGGTTTAAGGGAGATACAGAAAGGCTTAGTCACTGTCATTTTTTAGGCGCTACAACTCAAAATCCTAGCACTAATGCGGATAAATTATGGTCGCCATTTCTTCCTTTTACTAATACGGATCTCCAATGGTTTAAATGGTTGAAAAAACTTGGTTATTGTGGGAAAAAATCTGGGGTGTATCAATTTCAAGAAGAATATTTATATCCAGCTCTAAATATATTTGAGCAAAATAATATCGAGGTAGAGCCGAGTGGTGCTGCGGGGCTTGCTTTGTTGCTTCAGATGAGGAAAGAAATTCCAAAAAATTCTAAAATTTTGATTGTAAGTACAGGAAAGTTGAAATTGTCATAAGCTAGTTATCCATTCATCCGTTTGAGATAGGCTGTTTCCGTTAGAATATCTAATGAAGAGTTTGTTGGATAGGTCGTGAGTATTTGGATTCCTGTGTCGCTACACGTGGTTGTATTTAGAAGGCGTTGATTTCTTATCTTAAGGCGTTCTTGGTATCTGTATTGTGGACAGGTTTTTGGGATTGGGAGTTTGAGGTCTTTGTAGAATTTAAATTCTTGAGGAAGGATTCGGTAGTTTTTGCTCGTTCTTTCGCATGAGAGAATGGTATTACATATTGTGTTCTTTACGTTTTCTATTTTGTCTGGGACGGTGTAGTCTTGGGGGAGCATTTTATCTCGTTGATCATTTTCGTTCTCCCATTTGTATCCTCGCTGTTTTGCTTCTGATTCATTGAGTGGGTAGTATTCCTGGGCGATAGTTTTGTTATAGGGGAAGGGGGAAAGCCATGCAGGGAAAAATTGACCCCATTCTCCTGTTCGTTGCATGTGAGTGATAAGTTCGGCTACTTTTATTTCGTAGGTTTCTTTGTCGTAGGGGATGTTGAAGATATGGTATTTTTTGTTTCTTAGTCCTACGCATCCAAAGCAGCTATCACAGTTGTAGCATTGTTCTGAGTAGAGCATGTTGTTGCTGTGAAATACGTATATGCAGAAGTGACTGTTGTAGGCGCCAAGTGTTCCGAGGACCTGGTAGCAAAGTTCTGGGCTGAGATACATATTGGAGCAATCTAGTACGTCTTTTGCGCCTATTCCTACCTGTACGTACATACAGTCTTGGCAGTCGGACATATCAAAGCACCATTGGCAGTCTTTTGTATTGTAGAGGAGGTCTCCTGATGAATTCTCTGTGTTGGTGGCGTTTATATGTTTTACGTATCGATTTGATCGAATGGTTTCAAATTGATTAATAGCTTCTTGGATTTTCTGGTGATCGCCAATGTATGGTTCTATTTTTTTTAAATAGGCTTCTTTGTTGTATTTTTGGTTTTTGAAGTAGTATTGTTTGCTGTTTAGGTTAGTGCAGAGAAAGCAGTTTTGGCAATTTTTTAGATCGTCTCCAAACCAACATTCAGAGCAGTTTTGGCTGTTGTAGAGCCATTTGCAGTCATATCCATTTTGTACATTGAAACATTGGTAGAGGAGTTCGCTTTTTTCGCAGTAGCTACTGTCGACTACGTTGGAGCAGTTTTGGAGTAGTTTTGAGTACATGCAGTCTTCGCAGTATTCGGAGCTATTGATGAGATAGCAGTTTTTTGAATAGGCGACTCCGGTGGTGTATTCGCAGTTTTCGTTGTTTGCAACCACAGTTGCGGCTCGAGGTACTTTTTTTTGTAGTTTTTGAAATTGATAAAAAAATGAATCTGAAAAATTAAATTCGATCGTATATTCTGTTGCATCCCAGGTTTCGGAGAACCATTCTTCTCTGGAGACGACATTGGTTGTTTGGTCTTCTGCGTATATCGAAATTATTGGTTTTTGTGAAAATGATGATGTATTTCGATACAGGAATTGTTCGTTTCTGTGCAGAGTCCTGAGTCGACATCTTTCGATTGGGTTTAGAGTTGGCTCTGGAATTGGAAATTTCGTACCAGCGAAAGTTGGTGCTATTTTTTGAAGAAATTGTTTCTCCCAGGTGCTTGTTGTGATTTTTTCATCCATTTTGACAATTTTTTATTATAATTTATTTATACTATTTTTTGTTTTTGTGTCAATGTTTGTTTCAACAGTTTTAATTACTCTAGTAAAAGCTTTTAACTAATGATATACTGTTTGTGTCGATGGTATTTCGACAACAGTGATTTATATGATTGAGCAAAAATTAAAACAAATCGGTCTTTCTGATAAAGAAATAGGTATATATCTTTTGAGTCTTCGTCTTGGGTCACAGCCTGCGAGTAATATTGCACGTCATACTAAGATTAACCGGGCTACGGTGTATGATGTTTTTGCAGGATTGATTGAAAAGGGTTTGGCGAATAAGCTTGATCGAGCTGGAGTTACTTGTTTTGAGGTGCTTCCTCCTGAAAATTTACTTCGATTTCTGGAACAAGAGAAACAAGCTTTTATTCATGAAAAAGATCAACAGAAACAAGAGATATCGACTATTATTCCTTTTCTTCAGTCGATAGAGTTAGCGCCTAGCTCAAAACCAAAGATTAAGTTTTTTGAAGGTAAAAAGGGGCTTAAGGAGGCTTACGCTGTCACACTTAAAAGTAAAACTCCGATTCGTGCCTATGCAAATGTGTCAGAGATGCATGAGTGTTTGCCGGATTTTTTTCCGTCGTATTATCAACGGAGGGCTAATGCAGGAATTTTTATCAGAGCAATTATGCCAGATAATCCTGGAGCACATGAACGTTTGAAACAGGATGAAGCTGAGGCTCGAGAGGTGAAGCTTATTGATGAGAAAAAATTTGGATTTTCTCCAGAGGTGAATATTTTTGATGATACGGTGATTTATTTTTCTTGGAAAGAGCGAATGGCCGTATTGGTTGAATCTTCAGAAATTTCGCATTTTCATCGACAGATGTTTGACCTGATGTGGACTCTGTTGGACTAAAATAACCGTCCTTGTGTTAGTAGCGTCCGTAGTGGATCGTAGCATTTTCGATGAATGGGTGTATAGATCTTTTCATTGATGAGTTTTAGGTGTTTTTCTGATCCATAGCCACGATTATTTCTGAATTCAAAAATGGTATATTGTTGATCGTAGTGGTCCATTATTTCATCTCGAGTAACTTTAGCGATGATGGAGGCGGCGGAGATACAGGGGATTTTGGTGTCGCCTTTGACTATGTCCTCTGAGGGGATAGAAAAATAATACCGATCTCGTCCGTCGATGAGTAATTTTTGTGGTATTTTTTTAAGTTTTGAGACCGCCATTTGCATGGCTTTGTGGTTGGCTTTTTTGATTCCTATTTTGTCTATTTCTTCATTTCCGACGATCCCGACTCCGACATCACAAAGACGTAGAATCTCAGCGTAAAGGATGGTTCGAGTTTGTGGAGAAAGTTGTTTTGAGTCTTGTACTGGAACTTCAAAATCTTCTGGTAATATAACGGCTGCTGCTACGACTGGTCCAGCAAGAGCTCCTCGTCCGGCTTCGTCGATACCGGCAGTGATTTCAGAGTCTTGCATATTATTTTCTTAGTTCTGATACATAGTGTTCTAGTATTTCACAAAAATCAGTTATAGATTCGTCATCTAAGTATTTATGAAGACCTATTCGGATTGGATATCTCCATCGTTCCTCTGGTTCGATATGCTTGATGACGTCTGTGGGAGACATGATGTCGGAGGTGCAGGCTGAGCCAATAGAGATGGCGATTTGTTCTTCTTGAGACAGCATGGTCATAAGTTCTCCTCCTCGGACTCCGTCGAAGGCTATATTTATGAGTCCTGATACTTTTACTGCTTCTGCTTCGTGAAATTTATGATTTGGAATATTTGAGGTGATGTATTGTCGGATTTGTGTGTCCCACTTGGTTAAATTTTGTGTGTTATCATCTTTTTCTTCTGACCATATTTCAAATGCTTTTGCCATTCCAGCAATGAGTGAGACTGATTTGGTGTGTGAGTCTTTGGATATTTCCTGAAAGTTCTGAGGATCTCGTAGATACGTTAGTCCAATCATTTTGGGGCCATATATCTTTTGAGGGCTAAATGTTCCAAAATCAGTGTTTTCTAGGTCGGGGAGAATGCCTTTGGAAAAGCTCTGAGAGTAATCTCTGAGAATGAGAGCATTTGGGTATTTTACTTTTAGGTCCTCCCCATTATAGATTCTTCCCGTTTCTGAGTTGGCAGCCATGAGTGCCAGAAGTGAGGGTGTTGAGGGATCGAATGGTTGTTGAGAGGTTGAGTTGAGAGAAATAGGGTCAAATCGTTGTGATTGTGGAATTTCGTCCAGGATGGAGGCATGCTCTACGGCGCTGCACCAACAGTTCTGGAATCCTATTCGTTTTGCAGCGGCATGTATTATTCTTCTGTTGGAGTCAGTTCCAGAGTAGGTTACGGCTAGTTGATCTGGGGAGCAGTGTAAAACATGAGCGATGGTTTCGATGTGTTTTTTGATCTGTTTGGCGGACTGAAATCCGTGATGGTGTTTGGAGTTTTCATTGCCCCAGTAGCCTTGTGCTGAATCCATTGCGTCTCTGACTCGTGGGTCGAGGGGGGTGGTGGAAGCGGAATCAAAGAATGTTTTTGAATTGAGCATGGTGAGCATAATAACAATTTAGATAGTATGTGAATGTTATGTTTTGTCGATTCCTGCTTATTTAATATATAAAAATTATTTGACAAGTTCTTTTTTGTGTTTAGGTTTTTATTAATTTCTTAAACATGAATTTAGATTATGAGTATTAAAACAATTGAAAATGAAAGTACTGATTCTGATTTATTGGATCAATTAGTGCAGCATATGGCGAAGGTAGCTCCTAAAGCAAGCGATGGAGATGATGTGATTGACACAATAGCAACAAGGGAATCAATGATCGAGGAAAGTGCAAATAAGCATGAGGTGGTTGCAGCTATGATACCATTGGTTGGTGAAAATGTTGAAGACTACCAGGCTCGAGTTCATTGGTATATTAATTCTCTTTGTATGAATCAATCGGAAGCATTAACAGATGAAACAGCTGATCAGATATTAGATGCTCTGCAACATAACTTTATGACTCAGTAGATAAATATTTTACTTTTTTTACCAATGACTCCACCACTTAAAATGGCTTCCGAACTTACAGAATTAGAATCAACTGCGATTAAAGTATTTGAATCCGAGATGGGAATTGATGGAAAAGGTTGGAGTAAGCGAATTGGTACTTATGAGGCAGGGCTAAAAGCGGATGATATTTCGGAAGTTTTGCGATCTGGAATTTCAAAAATTATTGAAAATCATGCAGCTGCCTATTAGTATCTATTAATTTTTTTGAAGGGCTTAATGTGTGGCAATTGCTACGAGATTTCGTCCTTCAAATTTTTGAATCTGGATGTTTTTAAATCCAGATTTTTTTAGGAGTGATTTTAGTTCTTGTTGGGTTACGTTTCGGTAGGTTCGAGGGTGTTTTTCGGTTCCGAATGGAACATTCCAGTTTTTCCAGTTTCCTTTGAGAAGATTAGGCCATTTATTTTTCTTGGGAATAATCCATGTAGTCATCCAGAGAGTTCCGTTGGGCCTAAGTATTCGTTTGCACTCCGAGAGAAAATGGAGTTGTTCTTTCTTGTTAAGTATGTGGTGAAATGAGGCAAGGGCAGTGACTATATTAAATTGATCTGCACCAAAGGGGAGCGGTTTTGTAAAGTCTCCTTGAAAAAAGTGATCTGAAGGAAATTCGGATTTACCAAATTCTAGTAATTCTTTTGATATATCAAAGCCGTGGTAATATCCGGGAGGGATAAGCTCTGGGTTTATGAATTTTCTAAGTCGAGCATTTCCGCAGCCAAGATCACAGATTCGATCGTGTTTTTTGAATAGAGGAAAGAGGGTTTTAAACTCAGGCCATGGTTTTTGTCTTGTTTGCGAAAAATCTCCGGCAAAAGGGTCGTATTGAGAGTTCATTGTGACTGATTATAAGGAAAAAACGCTGGATCGACATTTTTTTGATCGAGATCGAATGTCTTCTTGTAGGTCTTCAAATATTTTGTCAGAAATGAATCCTTTGTCGAGAAACTCTTTTTCGATTTGTTTTTCCTGTAGAAAGCACATGTTTTGGACGAAATTAAATCTTGTTTTTCTCAAAATTTCTGGAAAATCTGCTTCAAGTTTTTGTATTTTTTTCTCAGCGTTTACATTCCATTTTTTATATCGTTGCATTATTTTTTTCACAATTGGAGAATGTTTGAATACATCGTGTTCTTTGTAGAGAATTTGAAAATCACGTACGACTTTTGCGCTGGATATACTTCGGGCTCGGTAGTGTTGCCATCGAGATACTACTTTTTTTCTTCTATAGGCTTGGTATAGATAATCGACCCAAGGTCCTATAAATGGTATTTTTTCAGCTTCCCAGATATATTTTTTTGGTATTGGAGGCGCTATTTTAGGAGGACTTTTCCGCTCATCAGGAAGTTCGTCTCGTTCAAGTCTTCCGAGTTGTCGGTTTATGCTAGATACGAGTGAAGCTAAGCGGTCTTCTGATATTTCTTTGTAGTGAAATAGTTTTTTATAGGTTCTCAGTTCAATTCCGAGAGAATAGTGTGTTAGTATTTTTTCCGTTTCTCTTTTGTTTTCTTTGTAGGTGTCTTTTAATTCGGAGAGTGAGTCTTCTGCTTTTTGTACTTTTTCTCGGTATTCATGAACCAGTTGGTGATGGTTCTCGGTGTTTATGTATTTAATTTTTTTGATGTGGTCCAAATGTCGGATTACTTTTTCATTTATTAGGGCTTGAGCTTCGTGGTACTGTATTTTTTCACTGACGGTGTATTCTCCAAAATTAAGCCACTTGAGTAGTGGTTTCATGGTCATGGCATTTATCATGAATGTCATGAATATAACTCCTGCGGTCATGGCTTGGAGTTGTTCGGCGTAGATAAATGTTTCGGGAATAAGAAGGACTGCGGCTGCGGCTAGGGCTCCACGGAGTCCTCCCCAGGAGATGATAAGTTTTTCTTTCCAATTTTGTTGTATGTCTGCATTTCTGAATTTATTGGTAAGACTCAGGGAGATAATGACTGATAGTGGTCGAATTATTAGAATAAGTCCGATTCCGGCAATGAGTGTATAGTTCCAGAAGTTTAGATTGGTTTGTCCGAGTTTTACTCCTAGGAGTAGGAATACAAGAGAATTTGATACAAATCCTACGAATTGCCAGATATCTGCGAAAGAATGCTGGGCGTCGGGATGCATTTTTCTTCGTCCAAAATTTCCAACTATAATTCCCGCTATCATGGTGGCTAAGATTCCTGAGGCGTGGAATCCGACTTCGCTCACGATAAATGTTACATGTGCGAGTATGATACTGAGTGTTAGTTGAACGCCCTTGTTTTTGGTATGAGCAATGACGAATGAAAAAAGCCATCCGAAGAAGGCTCCAATCAATATTGCTGCCATAATAGTAAACAGGAGATGTCCCCCTTGTTCTGCTACATAAGAGGCAGATATTTTATCATTAAATTGAGATCCAAGTATTCCTGCCAGTAATATTTGAAATATTATTAATGCGGTTCCATCATTCATAAGACTTTCCCCATCTACGATGGTAGAGAGTCTTTTTGGTATTCGCATTTCTTTGAATATAGCGAGTATGGCGACAGGATCTGTCGCAGAAATAAGAGATCCAAATAAAAGTGATACGGACCAGGGAAGTCCGACTAGGTAGTGTAGAATTGATCCAATTCCTATGATGGAAATGGTGAGTCCAAGGGTTGAGAGTGCTATGACTTCCGGGATTACTCCTCTGAATGTTCGGTAGTTGAGGTGGTAGGCAGACTCAAATATGAGTGTGGGAAGAAAAATAAAGAATACTACGGAAGGTGAAAATTCGATGAAATTTCCGATATTGAATTCTGCGAGTCGTTGTCCGGTAGATAATAAAAAATTACTCCCGAAGAGTAATCCTACTTGTGTCACGATTTTATCTGCCAGAGGGATAGAAATCCCTGAGAGGAGCAGCCCTACTGCAAATGGAACGGCTATTCGTTTACAGATAATATAGACTAAAGAAGAGATCCCGAGTAGTCCCAAGATTGCTATGACTTCGTAGAGGATTGTGGCCTCACTATTCATGATGTTGTAAATTTACTAAGTTTTTCTGATTTGACAAGTTTTTTACTTGATTCAATGTATTTATTGAGTATTAATTTGTCGAAAATAATTTTTTTAGAATGAAATTACGACATTGGTGTATGGCTGGCGGAGCTGCTGTTTCTGCTTGGGTAGCTCTTCATGTGAATGATGATTTAAAGACTCTTGGTGGGAGCGAGGGGCTTCAAAATAAAGTAGAAGCTAGAGTTTTAAGTGATGCAGAAATTCAAGAAATAGAAATTTCTGAATTTGTAGGTTCGGTTATAAAGCAGGCTGCGGACCAAGGTATTACTGTTACAAGAGAGCAGGTTCTAAGCGACTTGATGAGGAATGAAATTATTTTTGAATAATCTAAACAAAAATCTCTAATCCTTCGTCAGTGACGACTCCGCAGTGTTCCCATTGACAGGCATCTTTTCCATCGAGTGTTACTACGGTCCATTTGTCTGAAAGGGTTTTGTTTTTTGGATTTCCTATTGATACGATTGGTTCGATACAAATGGTCATTCCTTCTATGAGTAGATCCCCTTTCCCAGGTTTTCCGTAGTTGAAGATATGTGGATCTTCGTGCATATTGTGCCCGACTCCGTGTCCGGTGTATTCTTTGACGAGGTTATACCCACCAGCGCTTATTTTTTGTTCTATAGCGTGACCAATGTCTCCGGTTGTGTTTCCTGTCTTTGCGGCTTCGCATCCGGCGACTAAGGCTTGGTAGACGCATTGAGAAAACTTTGCTCGCTTTGGGTTTGTTTCATCTCCTCCTACTATTTCGGTAAAAGCAGCATCAGTTATTAAGTTCTTGTAGATTACTCCACAATCTATAGAGATGAGGTCTCCAGCTTTTACGGCTCTACTGTCAGGTATCCCATGGACTATTTCAGAGTTGACCATGGTGCAGAGTGTTGATGGGAATCCATGAAATCCCTTGAACGCTGGTAGGGCATCGTGTGATCGTATTACTTCTTCGGCTATGCGGTCTAGGTCTAGAAGGATTGCTCCTGGCTTGAGATGTCGTTTTACGGCTTCCTGTGCCTCACGTAAGATACTAGCTCCTTTTCTCATGAGCTTTAGTTCTTCGGTTGTCTTTGGTTTGTATTGGGACATGTTTATCCTAGTTTTTCAGCAATTTCTGCTGTTACTTTTTCAATAGGTTGATCTCCGTCTATATCTGTTACTTTTCCCATCTTGTTCCATGGTTCTAGTAGTGGTTGCGTGAATTTATAAAAATTTTGAATTCGTTTTCGAATTGCTTCTGGATTATCATCAGCTCGTCCTTCAATTTCTGCTCGTTTCATGACTCTTGAAAAGGCTTCATCTTCCGAAAGGACTACGTGTAGGACCTCGAAATCTCTACCAAGATCTTCCAGTAATACTTCAAGACTTTGTCGTTGCTCCTCTGATCTAGGAATTCCGTCGAATATGATTGGCTTTGATTTTTCGGCTTTATTATTTACGAAATCTCGTACGATCTCCATTACGATTTCATTTGGAACGAGATCTCCTCGAGTTGTTATTTCTTTTACTTGTCGTCCAAGATCTGAGTCCTCTTTTCCTATGGCTCTTAAGGCACCTCCTGTTTCAAATATTTGATAGCCTTTGTTTTGGGCTAGAATTTTTGCTTGAGTTCCTTTTCCAGAACCTTGAATACCTACGAGAATCAGGTCTTTCATTTGAGAGAGGTGAGATAGATTGGGGGATTGAGAGGTTGAGAGTTTTTCTTTTTTTCTTTCAACCTTTCGATCTTTCTTTCTTCTTAGAAAAAAGCTAAAAAAACTAAAGTTTTTCATAGTCATGCATCACGAGCTGTGCGTTGATTCGTCGGATGAGATCTAGTACTACAGAAACTACGATTATGAGTCCGGCTCCTGAGATAAAGAGTGAAACTGATCCAGCTCCTCCGCTAATCCATTTTTCGAAGAAAAGTGGTACTACTGCTACAAATGCGAGGAATAGTCCTCCCCAGAAACAAAGTCGTCCCATGGTAGCTCCTAAGAATTTTTCTGTCTCTGTTCCTGGTCGGTATCCAGGGACAAATCCAGATCGTTTTTGGATGTTGTCTGCTATTTTCTTTGGATCAAATACGATAGAGATATAGAAGAATGTAAATCCAATGATCAATGAAGCGTAGAGGATGTTATACCAGAGTGTTGGTGAGGCTGGATTTATGTTTTTGAGGATGAAGTCAGAAACGGTTTTGAGTCCTTCTTTTTCAGACGTGCTCAAAATCTGTGCGATAATTGATGGGAATGAAATAATTGAAATTGCGAAGATGATTGGGATCATCCCAGCTTGATTTATCTTGAGTGGAAGGAATGATTTTTGTTGTCCTTTTGAGGCTCGAGAAGCGTAGATAACTGGTACTCGTCGGTCTCCTTCAGAGACATATACAATGAATAGTGTGAGGAGTAGCGTTGCGATTGCGAGTCCGATGATTACTGGTGCCGTTGATGATTGGAAGGCTCCAGCCATTTGTGTTGGAACGGTTGATACTATTCCGGCGAAGATTAGTAGTGAAATACCGTTTCCAATTCCTTTTTCTGATATGAGTTCTCCGAGCCATACAAGAAGCATTGTTCCTGCGGTTACGGTAATCATTAGAGGAATCATGGCGACGATGTTGTCTGTTGGGACTATATTTCCTGCAGTTGAGAATCTATTTACTAACATCATCATTCCGTAACTTTGTACAAATGCGAGTGGGACTGTAAGCAGCCGAGTGTATTGACTGATTTTTTTCTGTCCTGATTCTCCTTCTTTTTTTAGATTCTCAATGCTCGGAACAATTACTCCTAGAAGTTGCATAATGATTGAGGCATTGATGTATGGAGTAAGTCCCATCAAGATGATAGAGAAATTTTCCATTGCCCCTCCTGTCAGGAGTGAAAATACGCTCAATGTACTGTTTCCTTGGTTTTGAAGTAGGAATTTAATCTTGTCTACATCAGCTCCTGGGATGGTGATATGTGCCAAAACTCTAAAAAGTATAAGAATAAGGAATGTGAAGAGAATCTTGTCTCGTAGTCCTTTGATGTTCCAAACGTGTTTGATAGTAGTAAGTATTTTTTCCATTCGTGGTAGTAGCTATTTTTTAATAATCTAAGCGGCTAAGACGTCTAACTCAATTTACAGTGTTCTCAGCTGAGCGATATTAAAAGAAAATTCTGCTCTGGCAAGGGAATTTGGAAAGTTGGAAGTGAAGAAAGACAGAAGGACAGAAGTGATAGGTGCCTCCTGACAAGAGAGAAACTTCTTAGGAAAGAGAAGAAAGTGGAGGTATTTATATATTAGATTCTTTTTTTTGTTGTATTTTGTATATTGATTGAGATGTTATTTAAGTTTGGTTTTTGGATTTGTTTAGTCTGTATGATACCAGGGCTGCTGATCCGTATACCTGTGGGAGGGGCAGGAATCCTATTATTAGATTTGATTTTGCCGGTGTATGTTGGTTGTTGGTTATTCTATAAGATTTTTGTGAAACGACGTTTGCCGTCAGGATTTTTTTGGTGGAGTGGGATTAGCTTTGTTTTAATTGCTTTGTTGACTTGGATTTTGAATGCTGGAGATTTGTTGCTCAAAGAACAGGTATTGAGTTTTAGTTATGTCGTTCGATTTTTTACGCTGGTTTGTTTTGGCGTTATTGCGGGGGAGATGTATGGGAAGAAGATGGAAGGGGTGGGAGATGGAGAGATAGAGAGAAGAACTAACACTTTCAACCTCTCAGCCTTTCAATCTTTCGATCCTTTCAATCAATTTTTGAATGGAATGTGGTGGATCTTAGGAATTATTTTGGGGATTGGGTATTTACAGTTTTATGTGTTACCTGATATTTCCAATTTTTCGACGGTTGGTGGTTTTGATCCACATATTGGTCGATTTCTGGGGACGTGGATGGACCCCAATTTTGTAGCAGGATTATTGAGTTTTTGGTTGCCGGTTATGTTGGGAAGGTGGTATGAAGGGGGAGGATTGAAAGGTGGAAAGAAAGAAAAAGGAAAAGAAAGACATAAAAGTTCTCAATTTTTGTTGGGAATATTAATATTGGTTTCTTTGTATGCGGTGTTTTTGACTTTTAGTCGAAGTGGATATCTGGCGGTTAGTCTTGGGTTGGGGGTGTTTTTCTTGTTTCGAGATCCGAAGATTATATTGGTAGTGATTTTGGTTTCTATTTTAGGGATTAGTGTTAGTCCTCGAGCCCAAAAACGTGTTGGAGAGTTAGGAGGAACACTGGCAAATGTAATACTACAAGAAACGGATGAGATTGATCCTACGGCGAGTTTGCGGATCATTAGCTGGACTCAGACGTTGGAATATTGGCAAAAACAACCGATTCTTGGAATTGGATATAATACATATCGATATAAGGCGGCGGAAGAAGGTATCGTAGATGAAAACTATTTTTCGGCTGGAGGATCGGATTCGAGCTTATTGACGGTGCTGATTACGACTGGGATTGTAGGGTTTATGTCTTTCTTGGTTTGGTATGGAGGGATGATGGTGAGGATGTGGAGAGGTTTTTGGTGTTTTGAGAAAAAGAAGCGAAGAGGAAAAACTCATAATAAAGAACTTTATCTAGG
>JABAZT010000020.1:59476-134915 GCA_018608565.1 Candidatus Altimarinota bacterium | reverse complement strand
CAGGATTGTGTTCGATATTGCTTCACAGTGTGTTTGTGAATTCTTTATTGTTTCCGTTGATATTGATTGGTATCGTGGGAATGGTCGGGGTGATGAAGGATTAGTCTTGGAGTGATGCTTTTAATTTTGCGAAAAATTCTGCTGCGGTTTCTTTATCTACATAATCCTCCTCTTCTTTGGATGGCGTAGTGTCTGTACTTCTTTTTATGTATGTTTTTAATTTTTCAACAGTTTGGTTGCAGGTGTCGATGTCTTTTGGTTTGGAGAGTTTGAATCCTATCTCTTGAGCGAGATCTCGAATTTTTTTTGGCCATTCCTTATATTGAACAAAAACATGACCCCAACGAATATGATCATTTAGTGCGTGAGTGTCATCGAAGGTTTGATGTAGTTCTGTAATTTCTTCCTGTATGCGTCTGAGTAATTCTTGAGACGGAGTTTCTATCGTTTTTTCTATGTTTTTGGTCGTTCCAACCTCATTGATTAGTTCTCTTTTTTCTTTTGTTTTTCTTGAGATAAATGCTAGTTCCGGCATTTTTTCTAGTCTTTGTATGAGTCCTTCAATTTCTGGTTTTATCAGCGTTACTATATTTCGGATTACATCTTGAGTATCAAACAGTTTCCAGTATTCGTTTTCTATTAGCGGAGTTTTTTGTATGGCCTCGTATATTATTTCTACTTGTTTTTTTGAACAGGTGAGTGTTTGTAGAAGATTGTGAATTTGCTGATCTTTTTTTATTTCTTGTGCCTCCTCTAGTTTTGCTTTTCTTTCGACGTCGTCTTTTATTGAAAGATCTTCTTTTATGGATCCGATTAATTTTGATATTTCAACGAGTCCTATGAGAAGCTTTGTTATTGTTTCAAGTGGGATGACTTGTTCTTTTGCGGCACAGTGACTCTCGATTGGGATTCTTACGTCATCTATTTCAATAGCTTTTTCTATTATTGGTTGATAGATAGTTGGGTTGTCCTGGATGGCGGTTTCTCCTATGAGTGTGGTTGAGGAAAAGTTTTTTGTTCCGTATAAGGTTTGAACTTTTTCTCGTATGGAATTCAAAATATCTTCAAAAGGATTGAATTTAATAGTTTCTATTTGAGGCGTTCTGTCTTGTCCCATACCTCTATTTTACTTGAAAATCTATTTTTTGTAAATAGCTCTATGTTTATCGCGGTAGTGCAACGGATGGGGGTGTTGGTCTTTCTATGGGTGTTTCTTTTAGAACTTGTTCGACTAACCTTTGTCTTGTTATCCTTAATGCGCTCAGGCTTTGAGCAGATTTTATCCTCCCTCTTTCAATTTCATTTAGTGCGAATATTGTTTTTTCATGTCTTGCCATGTTCTCACTCAAGGCAATTCCGAAGTCATGGAAATATGAGTTTGGATTACCACCAATGTCTTGTCGTTGATCAGCTTTTTTTTCTACATCGCGTGTAAATTCATCAAATGCTGCTAGTAAATTTTTGCTATTCATTAGCACTCTTTTACACTTTTTTCCCACAAAAGCAAGTGCTTTGGTGTTATCACTAATATATTTATGACTAGGACGATCAATTTTTTTGATATTTACTTCTTCATCATAGCGAAGAATGCGTCTTGTGGGATCGTCACAGCTCCAAATTGTTTTAGTCGTTTTTTCCCTTCTTTTTGCTTCTTGAGTACTTTTTTCTTACGAGATACATCTCCTCCATAGAGTCCTGCGGTTACATCTTTTCGCATGGCAGATATTGTTTCACGAGCAACTATTTTGGCTCCTATTGCTGCTTGGATAGCGATGGCAAATTGAGCTTTTGGGATTATGGCTTTCAGTTTTTCACACCATTTGATTCCTATATGATGCGCGTCATCTTTGTGGATGATCTGAGAGAGAGCATCGACTCGATCTCCTGCAACGAGTATGTCGAGTCGGGCTAGATTTCCGGCTCGTAATCCGATTGGTTCATAGCTCATTGATGCGTATCCAGAGGAGATTGATTTTAAGTCATCGTAGAAATCTGTCACGATTGAAGCTAAAGGAATCTCAAATGTCAGTTCTACTCGATCTGAAGAGGTGTATTGGAGATTGGTGTTGAGGCCTCGCCGATCGGTACAAAGTTTCATAATGCCTCCAACTTGATCAGATGGACAGAGTACATTTATTTTCATCCAAGGCTCTCTGATTTCTTCGTATTCACCGCCTTCTGGAAGTTCTGCTGGGTTTGCAATAGGGGTGACGGTGCCTTTTTTGGAGACGATTTCATAGCTCACTGATGGAGCGGTAATCATTATGTCTAGATCAAATTCTCGTTCGAGTCGTTCTTGGACAATGTCGAGGTGTAGTAGTCCGAGAAATCCTGCACGGAATCCGTGTCCAAGTGCCCCTGAGTTTTCGGGTTCGTATTTGAGTGAGGCGTCGTTTAGGGCTAATTTTTCAAGAGCTTTTCGAAGTATTGGGAAGTCGTCGGCACTATTAGGATAAATTCCTGCATAGACAAAGGGTGTTACTTCACTATATCCTGGAAGTTCTTTGGGTTTTTCCTCCTTTGCGTGACAGATAGTGTCTCCGACACGAGCGTCGACCACGTTTTTGAGTCCAGTTACGATATATCCTACTTCTCCTAGATTGATTGATTTTGCTGGTGTATATTGAGGCGAAAGAAATCCTACCTCTAGTGCATCAATGTTTCGGCCGGTTTTGACGAGTCGAAGTTTATCACCTTTGTTGATTTGTCCTTGGAATACTCGAACACTGGTCACGACTCCTCGATAGGTGTCGAAGGTTGAGTCAAAGATAAGGGCCTTTGTTTTTCCATCTTCACCAAATATTTCTTCGGCTTCAAGAAATACTTGATTGTGTTCTGGGCTTGGTACTTTTTTTATGATGAGGTCGAGGAGTGTGTCGACGTTCGTTCCTTCTTTTGCAGAAACTGAGATAATTTCATCAGCTGGAAATCCAAGTACGGTTTCAATCTCTTGTGCTCTTTTTTCTGGTTCGGCGGCGGGAAGATCAATTTTGTTTAGAACTGGTATAATTGTGAGTCCGTGTTCCATGGCGAGAAATACGTTGGCAAGTGTTTGCGCCTCTATTCCTTGTGTTGCATCTACCACGAGAATAGCTCCTTCACAGGCGGCAAGCGATCGACTCACTTCGTAGCTAAAATCTACATGGCCAGGGGTATCAATAAGATTGATTTGAGTTTCTTTCCAGGTCATTCGAACTGGTTGGAGTTTGATGGTGATTCCTCGTTCTTGTTCGAGTTCCATGGTGTCGAGCATTTGTCCTTTGACGTCTCGAGAACTAACGGTTCCGGTGATTTCCATGAGCCTATCGGCGAGGGTTGATTTCCCGTGATCGATATGGGCGATGATGCAGAAATTTCGAATATTTTTGGACATTTCTCAGTAGGGGTTGAAAGGTAGAAGGAGAGAAAGATAGAGTGACGATGAGTTTTCGTTTTCTCTTTGTTTAATGTTTAGATCCTTTGTGTTTTAGTCTTTTTTTGAGGTTTATCAATTCCCATTCAATTTATTTTGGATATGATTAGATCTGTAAAAATAAAAATGAAAATAAAAAAAAGTGGATTTACGATCATAGAGATGATGGTGGCGATTGGATTCGCTTCTATTTTGGCGACTATGACGGTTCCAAATTTTATGAATATGTATCAACGATATTTATTTCGTACAGATGTTCGATCGACGTATGATTTGTTGCTTGAGGCAAGAGGAAATGCTGTGAGCTCAAAAAACTGCGAGGGAGGCTATACGGCGGAATCGTGGGAGGTTCGTTTTAGTATTAATACTAGAGTTGAACCAGCGATATATAGTGCGGATCTGGTTTGTAATTATGAAGACGGGGATGGCGATGAAGCTAATTTTATAGAGGAGTCTTATGTGCTTAATGAAATGAATAGCATTGTTGAGATGAATATGTTTTTGGATGATGATGTGGCGGCTGGAGATGGAACGGATCAAGATTTGTTGGTTTATGATACAGTTGATACGATTCCTCATGACGGGGTATCCGTTCATTTCTTTACCGATAGTGTTCGAGCTAAGATATTGAAGGTGGAGTATGATTTAGGGGAAGATAAATATGTGACGATTAATGATGGAGATTATCCGGTTCGGAGTGATAATGCTCGTATTGTTTTTGCGCATCAAGAAGATATGGACTATCACACTATTTGTGTGAATCGAATTTCGGCCCTTCCTACCGTCTATGAAAAACTTTTTACTTGTAGTGATTTATAATGCTTTTTATCAAAAAATCTGGAGAAACGGTATTAGAAGTTATGATTGCAGTCGCAATCATGTCTATCGTTATGACGGGGGCTTTTGCATTATTTCAACAAGCGATAGAAGTAAATGTGAATATTAGAAATAGGGTTATTGCGCTTAGTATTGCGCAGGAAGGAATAGAGGCGGTTCGAAGTCTGAGGGATGTGAATTGGTTGCGTTTTTCTGGGAACCGAAGAGATAACTGGCTGTGTCTTGAAATTAGTGGAAACAGTTGTGATTCTTCTATGACGGGTGAGGGGTTCTATCGAGTGCATTATGATGATACAGAGAAGGAATATCTTTTAGAGCCAATAACCTCTCCTAGTGACGCGAAGGCTTTTTTTGAGTTTGATAGCTCTCTTTCTCCGGGGGTAGATGTTTTTGCCGAAGCAGAGTTGCCAAATGAAGTTTTTGAGCTGCGCCGAAAGTATCTGGTAGATGGAAATGGATATCATTATGTTCATGCGCCGGAATCTTCTGGGTATCCAGAGTCTCTGTTTTCTCGTCAATTGTATTTGGCGGTGAAAAATCCTTTTGAAGTTAATGCCGCGACTGATGCGCCAAATTTTTGTCTTGATGGAGAAGCGTCTTGTGGGGCGGCGTCTTTGAAAATTTATTCATTGGTGTATTGGCCAGAAGGTGGTCGTGCCTATAATGTGCAGGTAGAAACCTATCTTTTCGATTATTTTCAGCGAAATAAATATGGTCCGGAAAAGCGTTAATTTTTATCTTTGAGTATGAAATTTTTATGGTTTGGTCTTCGTTCTAAGGTAAAAGGATTTTCTCTTCTGGAGATGTTGGTGGCGAGTACCATGTCGGCTATTATTTTTGGTTCGGCGTTGAGTGTGGTATCTCAGTTATATTTTTCTCAGACGAGGGTTGAATTGGCTCAAAATTTTTATGCTGAAACCAGACTACTCCAAGAACGTCTATCGCATACGATTCGTAATAGTACGATTGATTATGATCGATATTGGTCGTGGATGGTTCAGGCGGAGGGGACTTCGAGTTTGTTGCCGGAGGAGCAACGGTTGGTTAATGATATTGCTTGTACAAATCCAGATGGAACTGGGGAGTGCTATGCTTGTGATTTGGGAGCAGGGTTTCAGAGTTACAAGAACTTTCTTGGCGGAAAAGAAATCGTGTATTCAGATATTTATTATTGGGATAAGCAAAATGCAGAGATCGGGGCGCAGGATGTTGATGGAGTTTTAGATATGAAGTTAGGAATTATTAATACCGAGAATTCTTTATCTGATGATTGTGCTCATGCGTTTATGAATCCCTTAAAAACCTTGTTTTTGATCAGTGGAGATCGATCATATAGGACGACGGTGGCTTTTCGTAGCTGTGATGATGATTATTGTGGATATGAATCAAAAGAAAATGTGATTGTATTGGAACGAGAGCTGGGATATGACCTTGATAAAGATGGAATCGTGGATGTATGGGGGAATCGGACTCGGTTTCATAACGAACGATGTCAGGTGGATATTGATTCGGGGCCGGTAGATGTTTGGAAAGAAGTTTTTGGGGATAGTACTAATGCTGATTTTTGTGAATTAGCGCATCAAGAAAAAGTAATCAGTCCTCGTAGACTCGAGATCAAGGATTTATCGCTTACGGTCCAGCCAGAGGGAGATCCATATCTCAACTATGAAGTGGATGAATTTCGAAGACATCCGTTTGTGCTTTGGTCGATGGATGTTGATTTTCGAGATTATGATCATTATGGGTTTAAAGAAATAGAACCAAAACGTTCGACGTTGCATTTGTCGTTTCAGACTTCGGTATCTACTAGAGTGTATGGAAACATCCGTCCTAAGATTTCAAACTATATTTATAGACATTGTACGGATTATACTTGTTCGGAGATGAAGTAGGGAGGTGGAAGAAAGATAGAGGGAGGGAAAGATTGAGAGGTTAGGGCATGTGATTGAAATATTTAGTATTTCACATAAGATCGTTTTGATTTTAACCTCTTTCTGATGTCTGATGCTGTAATTGTTCGTATGCCACCGTCTCCTACTGGATTTTTGCATCTTGGGACCGCGAGGACGGTGTTGTTTAACTATCTGTTTTCCAAGTCTCAAAACGGAACTATTGTTTTTCGGTGGGAAGATACTGACCTGGAACGATCAAAGACTGAATTTGAAGAAGAAATATTAGAAGGTTTGGCGTGGTTGGGGATGGATTTTGTGGCGGAGAATACGGAGTTTCAACGACAGACAGAAAATGGAGATTTTCATCAAGAAATGCTGAAGGCGTTGTGGGAGAATGAAAAAATATTTCCTTGTTTTTTGACGACGGAGGAGATTGATGCTCAGCGTGAAGCGGCGCAAAAAGCCAAACAAAATTTTGTATTGTGGTCTCCTTCGAGAGACGAAGATAAGGCAGCACTCCAAACTCGGATGGAGGGAGATGAGGCTTTTGTGTGGAGGTTGAGAGTGCCGAAAGATCAGGACATTGTATTTAAGGATTTGATCCGTGGGGATGTGACGATTAACTCTAGTACGATTGGGGATATTACGGTGGCTCGTGCTGATGGATCAGTGCTGTATCCGCTGGCGAATGTTCTAGATGACTGGCAACAAGGAATCACGCACGTTATTCGTGGAGAGGATCATATCTATAATACGCCGAAGCAGTTATTGATCTGGGAGGCGCTGGGAGAAATCCCCCCTAGCCCCCCTTTGACAAGTGGGGAAGTTGTGATTCCTGTTTATGGGCATATTCCGTTGGTGTTGAATCATGCGGGGGCGAAGCTCTCGAAACGAAATGTAGAACCGGGAACGTGTATTTTGGTTCGAGATTTTAGAGCCCAAGGATTTTTGCCTCAGGGAGTGATCAACGGTCTGGCGTTCCTTGGATGGCATCCGAAGACGGAGGAAGAACATTTCTCGCTTGAGGATCTGATTGAACGATTTGATATCAAGGGAATCAATAATGCGAGTGCCAAATATGACTTCGAAAAAATGAAGTGGTTTAATAACGCGTGGATGAACCAGCTGGATCAGGAAACGCTCGTAGAACACTTCCTTGACTGGAATGAGACCTATCATGATGGTGCGTATGCTGGGGTTGAATCTGAGACGCTGGTGAAGGCGATCTCGGTCTGTCGACAGAAGGCGAAAACGTTTGTCGATCTGGAGGCGGAGTTGCAGTATCTGCTGTTTGATATTCCAGCTCCAGATAGTGCGTTGCTTGCGAATGAAAAAATGAAGGTAACTCCAGAGATTGCGTCTACGGTGATCAGCTCAATGATCGAAATCCTAGAGAACTGGTCTGGGGAGGTGACGGCGGATCTAGTGAAGGAAAAATGTATTGAAAAGATACAGGAGTTGGAACTGAAGAATGGTCAGTTTCTCTGGCCGGTTCGGTATAGTCTGAGTGGGAAAGAGAAGTCTGTGAGTCCTTTTGATATGGTGGAGATTTTTGGGCTTGAGGAGAGTGTGGAAAGGTTGAAGGTTATGGCTTAGTTAATTCTAAGATCCATTATTTAAAAAAGTATAAATCTCTCTTAATCTCTGAAGATCGGATTCCCTTGGTGTTCTATGATTCCCAGTATTTGAAAGATATCCATAAAATTCTTTTAATTCATCCACCAAACTTGAATCATTGCTTAAAACATTTTTTAAGGTATCCCATTTGATTGTTGAAGCTCCAGGTTTAACATTAGTTCTACCTATTAAAAAAGGTTTACCGCAAAGAATTTTTTCATCAATAAAAGCTTCTATTGCTTCTCGAAGATATCCTTCTGCTTGGTCAATTCGGTAGCCATCTACCTCGTTTATAGCTTTTATTCCAGACTGCAATAATGCTCTCAAAGTATTATGTCTTTCCGATCGAACTACCCCAGCTTGTTCTTGATCAAATTTTAGTTGACATTTTTTAATATCAATCTGTAAATTAATAGCTTCAGAATCAGCTTTGTCACTCAAGTAGTCATAGAAGTATCCATGGTGAGTGAAAACAACGATTTGTCTTGAAGTAGATAGGTCCACTATTTTATCTGCAATTTTCTCAAGAAATTCAAAATCTAGACTGGTGACAGCATCATCTAAAATAATAGGTCTATTGCTTTTTCGATATTCTAATTCTGTTAGAAAAATAGCCAAAGAGAGTAGTCTTTGTTCACCATCACTCATCACTTCTTTCACATTGAATCCATGTAATTTTTTTACTAGTCTCACCTCACCTCCGATAACTGAATTAGAACATTCAATAGAATTGTAGTGACGACTTCCTAGTTCCTTTAAGTTTTCTCGCAGACTGGTAACAAAAGGTTCGGTAATAAGTTCTTCATGAGCATTTTTACTAACTGTGGATACCTTTGTTTTATATCCTTGAAAACTAACACTCTTAGCAAGATTCAACCAGTCAGTCTTCTTTTTTAGCTGAGTGATATTATCCTTTTGTCTAAATTTGAAGAGCTCTACTAAATGCTCAGCTAAATTAGAATAAAAATTTAAATAGAGGGTCCCAATATTAGAATTAGGCACAGTTTTTTCAGCTGAAAAAATACTGTTTTTCAATTCATCCAGGTAAATCCAAAAATGAAAAAGCTCTTCTGTAGTAACCAGAGGAATGTTATCTAAATTAGATGATAATGGCTTTGTTAAAGAAGATAGATTACTGATAAGACTTTGTTTTTTCTTTTGCAAGACATCTAAAGTCATCTTTACATCATCAGCCAAAAATTCCATGTAGGCTTTAATAAGATTATAAGACTCATCATCTTTTTTTATAGATTGTTCACAAAAAGGACATTCTGTAGGAATAGTTATTTCATCTTCAGCAGAACTATTAATTAAAAAATTTCGTCCACTTTCCATGAATGCTTTCCATTTAGAATCTTCATGATGAGGATACTTTAGTATTTCTTTATAAATCTCTTTCTGAGATTCCACCTTTTTAATTTGAGAATCTATAGAATCTAATAGCTTCTGAAGAGCATCGTCTTTATAGATTCCTGTTAAAGATAATTTTACACCTTTCAACATCGATAACAAGGATTGTATCTGCTTATTTTCCTCAACTAAGTTATCTGAAAAGAACTCTTCAGGCTTTGCCTCTAACTCACCCCTATCAAATTGATTTTGAAGTTCATTATATTGCTCCTTTGGAATATCTGCTTCAACTTCTTTTAAGGAAGATTCTAAAGTATTTTTAAGTCTTTTTTGTGCTGTTTCATTTTCTGTGATTTTCTCTCGAAACAATGAATCTAGAACATCTAGATTACTTCGGAGTGAGGTCAAGACATCTAACTTTAATGGTTCGATTTCTAATTCATGAGAAATTGAGTTCACTAATATTGGTGTAAAAGTATGATCAAAAATTTCTACTAGATAATTATGAGAACTTTGGGGAGTAATCTCATGTGGAATGTCAGAGGTATTTAAGGTAGCATTATATGATTCATTAGTAACCCCTTGGTTTTCTATCCCATTTGGCAAAATCTTATTTAAATGAGGCTTTGAACTAATTTTCGTCAGAACTCGATAATAGCTACTTTTTCCACTACCATTTTTCCCAAATATGATTGTTAGATTAGAGCCAAAAGGAAGACTTTCGCCATCCTTAATTGCATTGGCTCCTTCATTATGAGTCAAACTTTTAAGCACAAGTGAGTTATTATTTGAATTACTAGAAATAAGCTCCTCTGGGAATTCAATTTTAATCTCTTCCTTACTAGATTCTAGAAGTGCATTTTCTTTCAAAAATACGTCAAAAATATCAGATAAATTTTCTTTTTCGACTAATCCTTCATCTAATGTCTTGATAATCAATAATTTAAGCCAAGGAACAGTAGTTCCATCAAAAAGTTCTTTGATGAAGTCAATTCCCGTAGCCTTTTGATTTTCTCTCATGAGTAAGATAGTAATTTTAATTAGGCATAGAAATAGAATATGTTTTGTTTAGGCCTGCATTCTGTCTTAGTAGGGCTTTCCCCACTCCTCAAGATCGCTACGCGGATTCTTCCAGAAATAAGACCTATTTAAATTTATAAAGAGACTGAGGCTAATAACAAGGTTTAAGAGTTATTAGTTCATTATAATTTAAGAATGAGCTATAAAAACATTGCTATCGCTCGAAAACATCTATAAAATGGGCTATAGGAGACAATCTATAGCTCAAAATGACAACTATCTGGAACTGGCAGCGGGATTCTTGGCCCAATTTTATCTATGATCAGGATGCTATTCTTCCTCTCGAGCAGGAATATGCGGGACTGTCGGGTGAGTTTCGTGGGGCGCTCAAACATATCTCACACAAGGCGCCCAATCAGTTTACTATTGAACTTCTCACGCATGAGGCGATAGAGACCTCACGGATCGAGGGGGAGATCCTGGAGCGTAACAGTGTCCAGTCCTCGATTCAGCGACATATGGGGCTCAAGCCCAACATGGCGAAATCGAAACCATCAGAGGAAGGGATCGCGGCGATGATGACGAATGTGTTTCAGGAGTTTAAGAAACCGCTAAGTCATACGATGCTCTGTCTCTGGCATGAGCAGATCACGAGTGGTTATGAACACCTCGAACAGGTCGGGGCGTATCGGACGAGTGTGGAACCGATGCAGATCATCAGTGGACCGTATGGCAATCCCAAGGTTCATTTTGAAGCACCTCCATCTGTGCAGATGGATGATGAGATGGAGGGTTTTATTGCGTGGTTTAATTCGACGGAGGCGACGCTTTCTCCTCTGGTTCGGGCGAGTCTGGCGCATTTGTATTTTGTTTCGATTCATCCGTTTGAGGATGGAAATGGACGGGTTTCTCGGGCGTTGGTAGAGAAGGCTTTGTCTCAATATCAAAAAACTCCTGCTCTCACCAATCTCTCCCATATTATCCGACTCAAGCAATCGGACTACTATCAGGCGTTGGAACGAAATAATCAGCAGATGGAGGTAACTGATTGGATCTTGTATCTGGGGCAGACGATCCTGAGTGCGCAGAAATATACGCTCCGGAAGATAGAACTCACGCTCAAAAAAACACAGATCTATGACGAACATAAGCTCAATGAGCGACAGGTGAAGGTGATTGAAAAACTTTTTGCGGCGGAGCCTGAAGGATTTGAGGGAGGACTGAGTGCAGAGAAATACATTTCGATCACGGATACGACTTCGAGTACCGCTACGCGGGATCTACAGCGACTGACGGATATGGGGATACTGAGTCGGACGGGGGAGCGACGGCATACTCGGTATGCGTTGAGGTTGGGGGGAGAAAGTTAGAAAGAGGGAAAGGTTAGGATTTTGTTTTATTCGTGATGGATGGGCTATAGAGTTTTTTCTATAGCTCAAAAGAATTGCAATTAAAATAGTTGTCAAATATACATTGTGTTTTTTATTAAAAATCATTTGCACTGATTTTTAATATTATTATACAAGATGTTGATATTATTTTAATTAATTTATTTAAAATGTCATTATCTTTGGGCGAGGAGTCAAACCATGGTAAAATAGAAGACATTATATATCAGGCATGGGAAGCCTTGCCAACAGATCTTAAATCAAAAAGGTTAGCTAGATGTTTTGTTTGTTTAATTTTAAGTTTGATAGTAGAGCCTGTTATTGGGCAAGGAAATATTGGAATCTTTAAAAATTCAGAAAGGCCTCAACCACATACAACTATTGGTCAGCAGATGGGAGGAAAGGGGAAAGGGAAAACCGGATCATCCAATATTGCTCCTGTTGAACCGGTTTATAGTCCGTATCAAGCGAGACCTGAAATGGTCTACGCAGTAATTCCCAAATCTGTAGACGATTATCTCAGTCTTCTTTCTGATACAGGATCTGTTAGTGATGTTGTGGTTTTGGGTGACGGATCCATAACCTTTGATAGAAGAAACATTGACAGCAATGCAATGCATAATCTCGAATTACTTCAAAGCCAAGGGTTAGATCATGATATCACTGGTATAAAACAAAATGATACAGAGAAACAACTTAACTCAGAAGAAGTTCTCGAAGCAGCCCAAAAGCTAGTAACACTAAGTAAGATAGATCTGATACGCAAAATTAAAGCATTACAAACGACTAATAAAACTTCTCAATTCGAGAGACTAGCGCATGTAAAGGCCTTTAATCTGAAAATATTTGCAGAATATGGAGTTAATAATCCAAATGCGGATCTCATGATCATAAATATCTATCCAAGAAATACATTTGAGGGAGGAAAGATAGGGAAAATAATATTTTCTGCAGAAGATAACAATGGAATTCTCAGAACTTTTGTAGCCGATGATAAAGGAAATCTAAAAAAGGGAAATCACTTTCAAGGAAAAGAACGTCCGACCCAAGGGAAGCTTGGGCAATCATTTGCTGAATATGACCATCATAAAGACCTGGTCAAAATAACAACCGAACAAATAGACCGAATAAGAAAAAGCAAGCAAGCCGCACAACAAATACTTGCAAGTGGATACACACCAAACCTAGAAGGATTTGAGCCAATAAAAGAAGATATAACAACAACACTCAATAAACTTGAAGAAGATATAGCACTACACGAGGCTCAAACTCAAGCCATCGAAGCAGAGAAGCAAGAGCAAGAAAAATCTCGTTATGAAGAATCAACAAGTATTATGAGAACTCCCATCGATACAAAGCTTAAAAGTGAAATTATTAGAAGGGCTATTCATTTAGAGAATGCTGTTGTAAAATCCCAAAAAATGGCCACTCAATTTACTCTCCAAGATCTCAGACAAGGGGCTTCGGGAGTAAAACATGCGCAAGATGTTGGTGACAAATGGGTTAATATGCATGGAGTCGAACTTCCCGGAAATATTCGAATACGATTCAAAGAGGATTTAGAAGCACAAAAAAACGCCATCCGAGAACAATTCCGGATAAACAAAATGGATCCAAAACGAATTAAATTTATAACCAGAACTCCTGAAAAACAACAAGTAAGAGAGGGAGTAAAATTTGGGCAATTAGCAAAAACACGGTTTATTCCTACACAAATTGACGTATTTTATGATGGAGATTATTGGGGAAGCGCAACAGTCTCCACAGAAGCAGAACGAATTAATCTCCCTCATGGAGTTCCATACCAACACGGTCAATTTGGGAGAGCCGTGCTAAAGCGAAGATCAGTTATTGCAGATTCTTCTATCACGGATATCTCTAGTGGTGACTTGAATTTTATGACAGAGGATGATGCTATGACTCTAACTAAGATAATAAAAGACGAATCAAAAACTGAAACCGAGAGATATACACAAGCATTTGAATATATGTTAGAGGTCATTAAAAAAGACCCAAGAGTTGATACTATCATGAAACAATACTCAATATTCTTATCTACCTACAAAAACAAAGGTCCTAAAGAAAAACTGGAAGTACTCAGAATGGCAAAGGCTCAAGTTGATAATAATACCACTTTTGCGAGTCTTTCATCTGAAGAACAAGCAACTATGCGTCGAATCGCAAAAGTTAAAAAAGTCATGAATAATGAAGCAGGAGTAAGACTAGGACATATAGACCCAGAAACAAAAAAAACACAACAACTCTATGTGGCTCGGCTCAAACAAAATGCGGTAATGAGAAATACAAATGAACTGCCTCCTGAAGATATTAAAGAAGACTATTTAGATGAAAACGAAGGAATTTTTCCGAGCCAAGAAATTCAATTCATAATTACTAATACCCCGGAGCACCTACGTTCAACTGCATTTAGGGAACTTGTAACAAAATTTCATCTTGATGTTGAGGAAGTAGAAGAAATACAAAAAAGATTTTTATTATTATTTAGAAAAGAATTAGAACAAAATTCTGATGAAATCTACGAGAGTCAGCGTCTTGTTTGGACAATCCCACTACAAAATAATCATCTATTGGGTGCGTGGAGAAAACTTACTCCTTCTCAGCGAGCTTCTTTTTCTCAAGACGATACTACAAAAAGAGCCGCCGCAATCATAAGACTCAGGCAACTCTATAGACATGAAGCCATTACTGGATATCTTCCTGCTTATATAGGAAGTAATGGAGAAGAAATAGGAATTAACGACTACATGAGAGCTTTTGTCCTTTATCTGATAGAAAACGATTCTTCTATGTCTGATGACGAAAAAAGAGAATTTGGAGCTCAAATAGATAGAACAGAATTGAGTCAAAAAATTTAAATTTTGACATGAGGGAGGAGTTGTAATTACTGGTGTTTAGTTTATGGGTATCTGTAATATTGGGCGACTTATATTTGATTTGTTTAAAGGCCTATTTAAATAGAATCTAATTACGAATATTGACTTCAGATTAAAAACGATTAGTTTGTGTCGGCTCTTACCAACTATTTAAGTACACGCGCAAGTGGCGGAATTGGTAGACGCGCTAGCTTGAGGGGCTAGTGAGATCATTTTTTCTCGTGGAGGTTCGAGTCCTCTCTTGCGCACCATGAACGCGGGATGGAGCAGCGGCAGCTCGTCGGGCTCATAACCCGAAGGTCGTAGGTTCGAATCCTACTCCCGCAACCAAAAGAAGTTTGTGCCCTTTGGGCCCAGGCTTCTTTTTTATTGTGTGTAGCAATACTTGATATTTAATTTAAAATAAGTATTAAATATGTAAAATGAGTGTTTTTAGATCAGGAGGACAGTTGATTGGAGGGCTTGCTGAACAGCGGCAGAATTTGGTTTTAGAGCGGGGGGAGGCTTTGCTGGTTGATGATATTTTGCCTGTTTTGGTTTCTGGTGAAGTTTTAGAAGAGGAGCAAGCTGAGTCGCTTATCTCAGGAAAAAAAGTGCAATATGAGATGAAGAAAAAGGTGTTAGAGGTTATTTATTGGAAGGAATTTTTGACTCAGGTAGAGGTGGAGGTTTTGAGTAGTGGATGTAATTCAGAAGATCAAGTTCACTTCTTGCTTTATTGCCAGGTGGTTCGACATATAATTCTAGAATCCTTAGAAAGAGAGGAAATGCTTCTTTGGAAAATGGAGGACTGGTATGTTAATGCTAGAAATTATAAGGGTGAAGTTTTGGTTGAGGCTGAAATTATAGATAAAGAAGAAGATTTAGTGCTTCAGGAATTAGAAGGGTTGAAAGAATCAGTTTCAGAATCGGTACTTGTGTATTTGAAAGATTTGGTATCCACCGTTATGGGAGATGAGTTCGAAAATCTAGAGGGTTCAAGATTGGTTGCGAAAGCGATTGAGTCATTGGCGGTTATAAATATAGAGAGAACGGAATTAGTAGAGGAAAGGTATGAAACTGGAATGGCCAGTGTGGCTTTTTTGATGAATAGTGAGGATAGAGGGAAGTTGAGTGGTGGTTTTAGGATTGAGTTAATGGCTGGGGCTGAGGTCTTGTTGCGAGAAAAATTTGGAGTTCTGAAGATGGTGGGGTTTTTGCAGGTGATTCGAGATATTATGGTTCATCATGGAGAACAACCAGGAATGATGGATATTATGAAGGTTTGTAAAATGAGAATTCCTGATAATTGGCTCGTTCAGAAGATTGTTAGAAAAATCACTTTTGAAGATGATCCAGCGGATGGAATGCATAGAATTTTGGGCGGAATGATGCAGTTACAATCGGTGAATACTCCAGAAGACGCGAGAGATATAATTCGTCGACAGAGAAGTTTTCGGGCTGGGGATGCTAATTTTGAAGTTGAAGGTAAACCTGAGGAGGGTTTTCAAACTATTTCGAATGACAAAGGAGAACCTCAACATTTACGGGATATGAATACTGGTGAAGTTTTTTCTTATGCGGATTTTGGTCAGCGAATTGCTACAAAATTTGGGGCTGATGTTCCAAGAGAAATTGGATATGTGGCGAGAGAGCTCGATACAGCCAGTACTATGGCGGCGTTGTCGTACAAACTGACTCCGAATCAGGATATGTATAGTGTTTGTCCTTTTATGGTGTTGCCGCAGGAGATACGGGTTTGGCTGGTTATTGCGTTGCAGGATCAGTCAGATGAGACGTTTGATCGGTTGAGGAAGGTATTATCTCGGTTTAATACGGTAGGGGGGAGATCAAATCTGTTACGTGCCTTTTTGATCTGTTCTCAGGGGGATGGGAGTTTTGTTCGAGATCTTATTTTTTCTATTGGAGAGATGGAGGATTCTCAGGAAATTATGACGTTGTTGGAGCGGTTTGGAGAGATGATTGTGTTGGGAGAATCATTTGAGAAAGAGAATGAAGATAGTAGTTCATACCAAATACTGATACAAAGGGGAATTGAGTTGTTTCGTAAATTTTTAGCAAAAGGAGGTGCCGTGTTGGAAGAAGATTATTTTGGGTTGGATTTGATGGCGTTTGGGATGTCTGTTCGAAACTGTGTGGATTCGGTGGGAAAAATTGATTGGGATAAAGTGGAGTCTTTTGAAGATCGTCTTGAGGTGGAGGTGATCAATGGAGGAAGTTTGATCCGATCGTCTGAAGATATGGATAATCCGGATAATTATCTTCAGCCTGAAAAATTTGATATTCGGGCGTATCGACTCTGGCGATATGGGGCGGGAAATGCCCATCGGGAAATTGATCCAGGGTTGATTCCTTCTTTGTCGGCGGGAATTGTAACTACTCTGGAAGATCCTGAGTCACAGATCATCTTGGTGTTCCGGAAAGAGGGGGAAGATCGAATCCCAGAGGGAATGTCGGTGATCCGTCCTGATCGTGATAGAGGGGAGGATGCCTCTGTGTTTGTGTCCAACTATGTGAACCCTGATTGTCAGCAAAAGTTTCGAATTGGAGCGATTACCCATTTGGCTCGGTTTGAGTTGGTGGAGGATGATGCGGTTATTCACTCTTATGCGTCACTGAGAAACAAAGCCTTTTGTCATTATGTTTCAGATAGAGGTGCTGTGGGGGTAGGTTTAACAAAAATTGGAGATAGTAAGCCGATGTGGCTCTTTCGATATGGTTATGAAGAGAAATTGGAAAGTAGAGATTGTTTTCAACGAAACCAGGAATCTATTGTTCAGGCATATAATTCTGGAGAAATGATTGATGGTGTTTTGATAGAACGATTTGATAGTTTTGAGTCTCTTGAGAGTGATGATTTACAGGCAAGATTTGATGATGAGCGAATGATTACGGAGTGTTTTGAGTTTGAGGGGCAGTGTTATATTGTTTGGGAAGGTCTTTAGATTTGTACGTCCGTGTATGAACTGTTTTGAGGGAGTTTCTTGGCGGCTTCCCATGAAAGTTTAAACAATGAAAACATCGTGTTTTGGATGTGTTTATTTTGTATTATGACTCCGGTGAGATCATTTTTTTTGTAGGAATAGAACGCTACTTTTTCTCCGTAGATGTGAAGGCAGACGTCAAAAGGAAAGGTGTCTTTTGGGATGAGGAGTGAAATTCGATTTACGGAGGCGTCTTGGGTTTTGTATTTTCTGGTTTGAGGGTTGTCGTTGAAGAGAGCCCAGACTGGATTTTTAATTTTTTGTCGTTTGAGTTGATAGTCGTTTTGGATGTAGTGGTGTACGGTTGGGTCTGAGTCTTGAGTGATTCGTGTTGCGGCATAGAGGGGCTTGTTTTCTTGTATTACGTCTTCAAACATCTCGATGATTCCATGACTTCCCTGGTAGTATTTTGCGGTTGATTCATTTAGTGCGGTTCCCTGAAAGGTATGTAGTGATTTGATTGTTTGTTCTAGATTAGAGCTTTTTTGGTCTAGTTTTTTTTGTTCTCGTTGGAGTAATATTTTTAGTTTTTCTGGTGATTCTGCGGTGTAGATATAGGCGTTGTTTTTTTGGAGAACGTTCATGAGTCCTTTTTGTGTCAGGGATTGACAGATGTATTGAGCTGTTGATCGGTTGATGGTGCCCCTTTTCCCTAGAATTGATGCAGGTGCTGATCCAATTTGAAGTGATTGAATGTATATGAGGGATTCTTTGTCAGAGAGTCCTAGTTCTTGGAGTTGTTTTGTAAATTCTTGATTCATTGGAGAAAGTGTCAAAGTGTTGTTGTCAGTTTTTGTTCTTTTGTTTAAGTGGTTTCTTGTTTGTTTTGTGTCTTTTTGTTTGTAGTTAATTGTCATGTTTTGTCAAAAATGTGAAAATGTTTTTGATATAATCTTGTATTTGTAAATGCCTATGAAATCTAATTTGGAGCCTGATCGGGAAGTACTACATACTAAAAGAGAAGAAGATGAATTATTGATTGCGGCGCTTACTCCAGAGGAAGCGTTGCTATTTAGGAAGATTGTAGAACGCAAAGAAGATGATACGCGTTCGGGGCAACGAAATTTAGGACTTGATCGAGATCAATTGATAGACTTCGTTCGTCATGCCGAGTCTGATACGGTTGCGAAAGTGGCTTTTGAAATTTGGGTAGGGAATATCTATCTTTCGGCTCATGAATTTGATCGATATGCACCAGGGGAGACACAGTTGAGATCTATTATAGCATTTTCAGGAAGAGTGCGTGAGTTGGCCTTGCAAGCTTTATTTACTGGTCAGGTTGAGCCTGCTGAAGGACGATCTCGAGATGTGTCTCAACGTATGTGGCTTGAGTCCTACCCGGATGGAGTTGATCAAGCTTTTGAGGGTATGGCTCAGATGCAATTGCAGGGAGATATGATGGTATATCTTACAGAAGATGTGTATCGAGATCATCCCTATCGACTCAAAGCGGCTGAGGCGGCCCTCGAATGGAGTCTGAGTTGGAAGTGGATCTCAGGTAGAGCTCGTGGTGGGAATTCACTTATGGATCGATTGGATCTCCTCCTCCAGATTAGAGCAGAGTTTCCGAATTTTTCAGAAAAGGTGGATGGGGCTGTGGAGCTTTTTTTGGAGGAAGGGAAAAAGAGTCTCACCTTTCAGGATTGTGATCAATATAAATATATGGATGTAGAGTCTGTTATGCGTTGTTTTAATAAGATTCGCCTGAAATATCCACAATATGAAGGTCAGATTTGGGGGTTAGTCTCAAAGTTTCATACAGATGGAAAGATAGTGGGAGGAAATCTTAATGGAGCAAATGTCCGCGCGTACCTTTCTGAGAAATATATGTCAGATCCAGCTAAGATTGATCAAGTGTTGGAGATTGCACTGCGTCCGCCTGGAGCTCGTAATATGTACGATGACTCTGGTAATGCTAAATGGAATAGTACCTGGATCCTATCGGAGCAATTAGGCTTGCTTACCGATATTTGGACTGAATTTCCAAAAAATCGTACACGTATCGTGGTAGGGATGGGGGCGTGGGAGTTGGGGAATATTGGATATACGAAAGAGATGCGAGGGTTTCTCTATCGGATTTGGAATGATCATCCTAAAGATCGGCAATTACTCTGGCCTCTGATGTTAGGGCAGCATGAGCACTATGCTGGAGAGTTGCAGTTGGATCAATTGGTTTTTGAGACGGAGTCCTCAAGGAGTTCGTTGTTTAAATTTTCATATGATCGACAGAGGAATATTGCTTTTGCGAGTGAAAGCTACGACTATCATCATAGTAATAGACTGCTGATCTTTGAACATTTTCCCAAGGATCGGAAAGCCCTCTGGCAGCATGTGCTGAGTCAGCAATCATATAGCGATCGTGATAGTGGGAGGTTTGTGGATATTATGCGAGTGGCTCCTGAGATGGCATCCCAATGTATAACGCATATACAGGGGATGCTGTCGCGTGATCGTGAAGAATGTGCGCTACAGAGTTATCATCAAGAAGAGGATTTTCATAAGCGATATACACAGTTGATTGATCTTATCGAAGGGGAACAGGCAGACCGGTATCCAAAAAATCAGATTGTAAGATATGTGGTGGAGGCTCTGTGTGATCCTGCGATGGAACCAACATTGCATTCAAATGACTGGTACAAGATTACCCACTGGTTACAGGTGTTGTGTCTGAGGATTGTACAGTCTGAAGTGGTTGAGATATCTAATCGCAAGCGGGTCTGGGAGATTGTATCGATGAAGTATAACCGTCTAGGGTATCGATCCTGGGATCATATATGGGAGATTGCAGAGTCAGATACTCCGTTTCGGACGGAGGCAGTAGAGATGTTGTATGCAGCCCGTGATGGAGAAAAATTGTCGTATTGGATGCGGTTGTTTCCTCATTGTGATGAGGTGCAGCGAGGAGTCCTGGTTGGAGCAATCGCAGCGGATCCAGCACTCAATCAAAAGCAAATACGAAAAATTTTGGATGAATATCCAGAGTATGAAATTCATTTCAGGGGACGACAGTTGCCGGGGATTGAAGATTTGTTTGAGATGCTTAAAGGTGGTTTTGGTGCGGGTCCTGTAGAATTGAAAGGGGTTTCCTGATTTCTGTTTATTTTTTTTAGTATATCGAAATTGTATATGTCTTTTCCTCGTGTTATCAGTATTTCGGAGCATGAGATTGAAGCGGTTCAGTTTGATATGGATGGTTCGTTGACGGATACAGAACCTCATTTTTCCTCGGCGTATAATAAATCGAGAGATCAAACAGCCAATCAGTTTGGTCTAGATTTGAATCATCTGGAGCACCAGCCGGGAGTAAGCACGATCAAGGTTTTTCAGCCTTGGATTGATGAAGTGGTTGGTGATGATCATGATTTGCGTAGAAAAATATATGAATATTTCTATGAGTGTTTTCTTGATAATCGGCGGTATATATTTGAAGAGGTAGCGGTGTTGATGGATGACGCTCGAAGGATTTTGGATCAAGTGGAATCACTTAGGATTTTGAGGTCAGTGGTCACTTCTAGTACGCGAGATCAGCTTGCCGGTTTTTGCAGATTAAATGGATTGGAGTCTTTTTTTGGAGCTTTGGTTTGTAAGGAGGATATGGATCGGGAAGATCTAAAGCCGAGTCAGGCCCCTTATGATCTTGGGATGAAGAGGCTTGGGGTTGATAATCGGTTGCGTTGTATCGGGTTTGAGGATTCTTGGTCTGGGTTAGAGTCACTTATTCGGTTTGGTCCGAGATTTGTCATATGGAAAAATCCGGAAGGCCATGTGTTGCCTCAACGGTTGAAGGATTTGTGTTTGCCGGAAACCGAAATCATATCAGTAAGATTGTATGACGAAATAGAGATGTTTTCATAGATTATTTGCAAAGTGTCAATGCGTTGTTGGCAGTTTTTTATCTTCTTTTTATGCGCTTTTTTTGAAGTTTTACTTGTTTTGGTTCTTGGTTTTTTGTCATATCTTGTCAAATATGGAAAATAGATGAGAAATAAAAATAAAAACTTTTTACGCAGTATCTTGCGTGTTTTTAATATTTAATATTTTTTTGAAATGAAGTTATTGAAATATGTTGCGGATGAAATAAGTCGATTTGTGTGTTTGGAAGAAAATGAAGAAATGGAAGCACTGGTAGTCCATTGGATGGAAGGTGATGGAATTGGAGCAAATACTGATCCAGAGTTTAATTTTTTGACGAGTAGTGCCTTGGAAATTTTTGAAGGCTTGAGGGATAGACTTCAGGCGATTGGAATTGAGTTGGAGATACGAGAACATTCGCTGACGACCGAAAAACGTTTGAGGATTAGTAAGCCAGGAGGGATCAAAGAATATCATGATCGAGTGAGTCGTGATGTCTTGGAGGGAGGCGGTTTTGCGGTTAAATTTCCAGGACGTACGCTTAAGGATGCTCAGATTATTGAGTTTTTGGGAGCGTTCGAACCTGTGACTTTTCCTGTTCCCGCTAACGAAGAGGTGGAACGTCTTACTTCTGCACAATTTTTTCCTTCGGATCTCTTGGGGGAATTTGGTATTCAGTCTTTGTCTTCAGATCAAAAACAGATTTTAGCTATGATTTGGAATCGACGTCGGGATCTTGAGCCAGCTCAGATCCTTGAGGTGTATAAAGGATGGAGATCGTCTCCAAATGCTTTGTTGCGAAAAGGGCTTGGGTTGACCGCGATATATCGTCCGCTTGATCCAGTGGAGGGAGGATATCAGAAACCAGATCTAAAGCCTTTTGAGGTTTTTGAGCCAGAAGGAATATCTTGGAAGGATATGAAAAGTTTTGTTGAAACTGGGTCAGGGGAATTTATTCGTCAGTTGAGACAAAGCGATCTGAGAATGTATGCGGCTGAGCTAGTAGGTCATGCTAGTTCTACGGGGAAACCGATATTGCTTACTTCGAAAGATACGATTAGTAGTTTTGATGCTGTGTTTACCGATCATATTAAGAAAGTAGCTCAAGCGGCAGGGGTTGAGGTAGAAGAACAACTTTTTGATAGTTTCTTGGACCTAGTGGCACGTGGGGCTGTGGGGGATCGGATTGTGTCTTGTTTGCCCGTGAATGCAAAGATGTTGGAAGGGGTTAAAAATATGAGTCGAGATGATGTGGCGGATATTGATCCAGGTTCTATTCCTTCTCGACATTTTATTAGAGTTCCGGTGGGTTCTGGGTATGGAGAGAAGTCGTTCGAAAAAGATGGGTATATTGCAGAAACGTATTCACTGCCAGAGAAAGAGCTGGTGGCTAGTGCTCGTGTAGCTGCGGATCTTGCACTAAAGGAAACAGATTCTGAAAAGCGATCGGTTACTATTCTTATGGCGACTGGAGACAACCCTATGGATGAGTATTTGGCTGGAATTTGTATTGGGGTTATGAAAGAAAAAGGATGTCCGTATGAAGTTATTACGATTGGAGATAATATGGCGAATTTGTTACGAGATCCATCAAAAGGGAGTGTTACAGATATGGGGGATAATGTTGGAGGAGATTTTATGAGTGATTTTAATGCAGGACTTACTCTGGCGGGATTACCAAATGGAAAAAGTCTTGGGATTCCTCCGAGTGTAGATCAGGCGATTGATGATCTTGGGAAAGCGCTTGTAACTCTGTGTAATCCTGCCGCGGGAACGGCCGAACCACTTGCAAAAAGTCCAGAAGCAAGTCGACAGGTTCTTTCAGCAAGTATTTTGAAATCTATTGCCTTGGGATTACAAATGCATCCATTTTTTGGAGATGATAAAATTGAGCTTCGAGAAAAAGTTCAACGTATCGGAACATTGCTTTCTCAGTCGGTGAGTATTGTCACGGCTGAACATATGTCTCGTGAGACGCATGAAACTTTTGCGGCAGATGTATTGAAAACTTTTGAGGTATTGGAAGAACAGGATTTTGTTTAGGAATTTTTTTTAGGCTGTGATTTTAGTTCTATTTTTTGTTAGTTGTTCTTAATTTTTTATTAAATGAAAGTTGTTGATTGTCGTCAGGATGTAGATGAGGGTTCTCACTCTGTCTGGGCGGTGGTGGATCGGGTTCTATTGGCTTCGGCTGCAGATCAGTGGAATCCAGATATATATTGTCAATTAGAGAAAATGTTTTTGGGAGAAAGCTTGCCAGAATCGTTTTATGGGATGGGGGATCTGTGTAGGCGTGTGGATGAAATACTTGTAGGAGTTGAGTGGAAGCCGTCTGATACACAAGTTCGTAAAGTAAGAACTGATGCTCAAAAGGCGATCTATATTGAATCATGTCGAGAAGTAGATGGTTTTCGTCCAGAGGGTTGGGCGACGGGTCGATTTAGCTGGGCAAAGGATGTGGATGTTTCTCGGAAGGTGGCAAAGGATTTTATATTGGGGCGTTTGGGATGGGAGACGGTGCCGGAAAAATCAGATCCAATATGGAAAGAGCGAAAGAAATTTATTGAATCTTCGCATTGGGGTGTTTTGTTTAAGACCTGGGGAATCCTCTCGATTTTGAAGAAAGATGAGCTTCCTTTGGTGGTTTTTTATGTTTTTGGGGATGAGTATGATTTGGAGGCTCCCAAACGATTGGTTAATGAGAGGGATGAGAAGAAGGGAGTGGTTGATGTCGTTAGTGATGAGGTGTTTTCTTCTGATGTAGGGGTGGAAGATGATTTTGTTGAAACTAAAAAGGTGTTCTTGCAGCTGAGTGATCATTTTGGTTGGGGGGATCCATTGATTCCAAGTGTTGGTAGTCGATTGTTTTTTGAACGAAGAATGGAGGTCTTGGAGGGAGATATTAGTAAGTTCTTGTCTTCGTTGGAGTGTAAGAATGTTTTTCAATTTTTTGGGATAGGTGATGATTTCTGTGAAGGAGTTCTAGATATAGTGCCTTATCCAGTTTCGGTAAAAGTTGGGATTTATGATGAAGATGAAGCCAAAAAATATCTCCAGATGTCAGAAGATATTTATTTTATTAGTGCGGTGAGACTCTATCTGTCTAAACAATTGGGGATAGATGATTTATTAGATCCACGACTTAATGAGGCGACAGCCACACTGCCAAGTGCTGTTTCAAGCTCGTATGATCTTCGTTTTAGTCGAATTTATGGAGAAGAGATTAAGTATAATCGTTATATGGTTGAGCAAGAATTTCCTGGCATTTCAGTGACTGATAAGATGGATATGTATCAAGAGTTGGATTTATTACTTATGAAAAAAATATTTAATTGTCAGTTGAGTAAGATGAATCAGTGTGCTCCTGTTGCTTCCTCTTTTCGAAATTTTAAAAATCAATCAATCAATCGGAAAATTCGTGGCTTGGCTCCGTTGCACAAAGATGTTTTGAGGCGGGAGGCGGATAAGCTTGATGTTTATATTTTGGGTGAGGCATTGAAGCGATTGGGACGATCTCCTACAGAGAGTGCAGATGAGGTTTTGCTGGAGACGATGAATTCTATTGATACACGAGAAGATCCATGGAGAAAGAGACGATTGAATAATGTGTTGAATCTTTTGAGAGCTACGAAAAAGGTATATCTAGATGACTCAGTGGGAACAGGGCCTACGGAGTTACATGCGTTTGTGACCAAGGAGTCTGAAGATTTGGGTTTTGAATTTGATTGGAATCTGGTGCGTGAGCATCTTTCTGAGCAGCAATGGAGGACGGTGCAGTTGGTTTTCGTGGATGATGAAACACAGGTTCAGGCTGGAATTATTCTAGCTCAAGAGGATAAACGAAATGAGCCTTATTCTCATCAGGCTATTGCGAGTCGACTCGCAACGATTGAAAAAAAACTTAGAAAAGTTTTGGCTCCTTATTATGCGGATCAATTTTGATTTATTCCGCGTTTATTTCTTCTATCCCTGCCTCTGTTTTAGCTTTCTTTTGTGCAATATCTTCTAGTTCTTTTTCTGTTTTAGTTTTTTCTTCTGTGGTTTTAGCGTGTTCTGTTTTGTGTTGTTCACAGGCTTTTTCTGATTTTTTGAGTTTTGATTTAAGTGAAGCGATGTGAATGCTTCTTGCCATTCGACTGGGAATAAATGCGAGTAACGTCATAATGACTCCGATCCCCATAGCCATAAGTAAAATAACGGCTTCTACGCTTTCAAATTTCCATTTGTAGAAGACAACATCCATAGGTTGGCTGTTTTGAAATGCAAAGAGCGCGGCAATAGTGGCAATCAGGAGTACGACGATAAGGGTAAGGACATTTTTCATGAGGAGGAGGGCGAGAGGTTGAAGGATGGAGAGGCTGAGAGAATTCCTAATTTTTCTTCAGTGTATAATTTTTAATCTTTAATTTCTAATTTTTAATTTTATGATTGGTTTATGAGTGTTTATAAATCTGGTCATTATCGAGTAAGTGAGGTGCATGAGTTATATTATGAGCTCTGGGGAAATCCAAATGGAATTCCATTTGTATTTGTACATGGTGGGCCTGGAGCTGGGTTTGGAGAAAAAGATTATGATTTTTTTGATGCTGCGAAGCATCGGGTCTTGTTCTATGAGCAGCGTGGATCTGGTAGAAGCACTCCATATTGTGATCTGAGGGAAAATGAAACGTCTTTTTTGGTCGAGGATCAGAAGGAATTGATGAATGAATTTGGATTTGAGAAATCGATTGTATTCGGTGGGTCTTGGGGGTCGACGCTGGGGCTTTGTTTTGCGATTAAGTATCCAGAGATGGTGAATGGATTGATTTTGCGTGGAATCTTTCTCGCTGAAGGATGGGATCGGGCGTATTACACAGGAGGAGGGACGGAGCTTTTCTTTCCAGAGGCGTATCGACGTTTTGCTTCGATGGTTCCTGAGGGGAAGGATGTATTGGATTACTATTTGGCACAGCTAAAATCTGAGGATGGGGCTATTCGTCAGAAATTTGCGTATGAGATGGTGCGGTATGAATTGAGTTTGATGGATAAGGGATGGAGTGAGGAGGAACTAAATGAGGTGATTGCCGATTGTCCGGCGGAATCTTTTGCGTTGATGGAGTGTAATTATCTGGCGAATGATTGTTTTTTGGAAAATGGATATATCGTAAAGAATGCTAATAAGCTAAAAGATATCCCAATGATTATTGTACACGGAAGGCGAGATGTGATTTGTCCTCCGTTACATGCGTGGAAGCTGCATGAGGTAAATCCTCATAGTGAATTATTCTTTGTTCCGGCGGGACATAGCTCGAGTGATAGTGCAGTGAAGGAACGGCTAGTGTGGGCGGTTGGTGAGATGGGTGGGTAGATGAAATCCATCCCTACCCCTTCCTTTGTCCTCCAGGGGAGCCTCTCTTGTACTAGGAGCACAATTCACCTTCACAAGGAAGGGAATGTTGAATTAGAAGAATTCGGCTTAGTTATAGGTTTAAAGGTCTCCCTTGATAAAACGAGATTTAGAGGGATTTTTTGACATTGTGTGCTTCATTGTTATTAGTTTATTAATGAATGGGAAATTAAAGGTAGGATTGGTTCATGGAATGGGGGCGGATAAGGATTGGGAATGTTTCCCGTGGTTAGAGGCGGAATTGTCTGTTGTTGATGTTTCTGTTGATAGAAGGTCTATAGATCCTGAAAAAGGACGAAGGGGGTCTCTGCTTAAAAATCCAGACGAATGGGAAAACTTTGCGGCTCAATATCTTGATTCGAGGGTAGGAGTGGTAGGACATTCGGTAGGGGGAATTGCTTTGTTGCGTGCGTTAGAGTCTTATGAGGGGGCGCCACTTAAATTTTTACTTTTAGTAGCCTCTTATGCTCGTGTTTTTGAAACTGAAAAAAAGGGACTTGCGAAACGGATTATTCCTATTCTTGAGATGAGAGATGGGTTTGATTGGGAGGCGATTGAGTCGAAAGTAGATACAATTGTGGTTATGGGATCTATGGATGATCCTCATGTTCCGGTGGAGGAAGTTGAATTTTTAGCAGGTAAATTGGGTGTTTCTCCTACTATTTATCAAGACAAAGGACATTTTGGAGGTATTGAATTTCCAGAATTGAAAAAACAGATTATGAAATTATTGGAGATTTAGAGGAATTTTCTATTTGTGTTATTTGAGGATTGAGTCGGGATCTTCTAATACTGATTAAAATTATGTTTTCCAAGATCCTGAAACAAGTTCAGGATGACAATAGTTATGAATATGCTAAATTTCTCTCTGATGTGGTACGAATATTTGATCTTGGGTTTTGTGTTGAGTCTGGGGCTGACGTTTTTGGCGTTGAAGGTATTTCCGAAACTTGGATTATTGGATTTTCCACAGCGGTATGGATTGGATCGAGAAAGGATTCCGTATCCAGGGGGATTGGTGATTTTATTATTAGGGTGTGGGATGTGGCTCGTGGGAGGGAAAGAGTTTTTGAAAATTATTCCTGCCGTGTTATTGATTGGATTGGTTAGTTTTGTGGATGATAGAAGATCTATCTCCGCTTCTTTGAGATTGTTGGTTTATTTTATTTGTGGGGTTTGGGTTTTTTGGAGTGGAGTGAGTATTGATTTTATTGGTATTCCGTGGAGAGAAACCAATTTTGAGTTGGTGAATTATTTTTGGTTGAGTCTTGGGGCGACGGTTCTGTGGATCGTGGTGTTGCAGCAGGCGATGAATTGGTTTGATGGTTTGAAGGGGCTGTGTACTGGGGTTTCTGGGGTTGGTTTTTTGACGCTTGGAGTACTTGGGTTGGTGAAGCCTGAGTTATTTTTTGATATGAGTCATGCGGGATTGACGGTGGTTAATTTTTATCTGGCGGGAGTTTGTCTGGGGGGATGGTGGTTGTATTGGAAAGGAAAAATTATATTAGGTGATACTGGGGCGCAGGTGCTTGGTTTTCTTCTTGGAGTAATGGCTATCTGGAGTGGGGCTAAGATCATGACGTTGTTGATTGTTTTGGCGTTGCCGGTGATTGATTTTGGTTTGGTGGTATTTCGTAGGGTGATACTAGAAAAGAGATCTATGGCGATTGGAGATGGAGGTCATTTGCATCATCATTTGATGCGAGTGTTGGGAGGGATTTCTAATGAAAATAAGGGAAAGGATGGAATTGTTATTTATCATTCTGAGAAAGGGGAAAAACGCGCTACGGTTGTATTGGTAGGAGTAACGGTGTTGTTGGGAGTAATTGCGGTGTTTTTGTCTGGGATGGTAAAAATGATGGCTCTTGGTGTCGTTGTGGTTTGTGTTGTTTTTGTTGGAGGGCGGTTTATGATGAAACGATGATTGCGAATCTTTATAGATGTTGCTTATTTGATTTTTTATTTAATATTCTGTATTAATCGTATTGTTATTGTTTTATAAAAACTAGGTTAATGAGTGATCCACGATTAAAAGATTTATTTGTTTCAAGGTCAGAATTGCTTGCGATTGACCCTGAAAATGGGAAGTCTGTTGAATCGGTTCAGCATCAAGCTGTTGCCTGTAAATTTCCTAGACCTGTTAATGATTTTAGTGGAAGATATAGTGTGGATGTTCTATTTGTCTTGGGGGTGGATGAAAAGGGTGTTGTTACTCTCGGGGATGCCCAAGATAATGTAATTTCGGATAATAGTGATGATCGATCAGTATTTATAAATAAATCGGGAGGAGAGACGATGTTTGTTCCATTTGAAAGCTTGAAATCAATAAGAACGAGTGCCGTTGATAAGTTAATTGAGATTCAATCTGGAATTCAAACGCGTGCGCTAGGTCAAGTTACTTAGACATTGGTTGTGAATGATTTTCTAAGTTTTTTTGTTTCTTTTTAGTTTATATTTTGTATTTCTTGAACTTCGTCTCCAATATTTAGATTTTGGTGTTTTTCATGATCAAATATATCTCGTTGGAATCCTATAGTGACCAGCATTGGGATGATCGAGACGGCGAGGAGTCGCATGTCAGTATGATAGTAGAAAATCCAAGCAAATAATCCACAGTAGAGGGTCACCGTTGCATTTATAGCAATCTGTCTGGTGAATATTGGATAGATTGGATTTGTCTTGTGTTTATTGGCTTCGTGGTAGAGGGTGTGGTCGAGGGTAGTCCAGCTGACGGCACTACAGGCTCTTCGAACTGTATCGAGTATAATAATGAGTGGAAGTGACATGAATCCTAGGAACGTGGTAAGTGCAATTCCTGCCCAGGTGGCTTGATCTGTTTTTACGATTTTTGGAAGTATCTTTATACCTCTGGTTTTGTTGATTCTTTTTCCGGCATAGTGAATAAGGACGATGATAGCAATGGTGGTGAATGAGGTTATGGTTCCTAGTAGTGTGTAGTTTTCGAGTTTGAGATACATGATTAGTGGCCAGGTAGTAGATCCTACAAGCCAAACAAGGGAGGCACCTACGTATGCGATGAATATGTCTTTGGATATTGAATTTTTTTGTATTCGATTTATCGATATTTTGAATGAATATTTTTTGGGATGGTGGCTCTTGGGACTTAGTAGGAGTGGGATGATAGATAGTGCGGTGAGTCCTGCCGCCACAAATAATAAGCTCTTGGCCGAAAAGGTATCGATATATATTCCTCCTACTAGTGGTGCGAGTGCTGTGGCGATTATCATGATAATATTGAGCCAGGCGATTGATTGTCCTGATTTTTTACTATTGCAGATCTGGCTCATGTCGTGATGAAACGGAATCCAGAATATTCCTTCAAAAATTCCCCCAAAAATGACTCCAATCCAAAGCCATGAAGTATCTTCGACTAGTAATCCCATGCAGTAGAGATAGGGAATGAGAAATAGTGATCCTATCAACATTCCAATCTTTGATCCGTAGAGGCTGGTGACTTTTGCTATAGGGATACAGAGTAGCGTTCCAATTCCATAATAGGCTCCAAAAAATCCAAAGACAACCCATAAAGGTTGTCCCATTTCATGAATGATGAATGCGGGAAGAAATATGCTGACAAGGGAATAAGCAAATGTCCTGATCGCGGAATTTAAAAATAGATACAGCTTGTTTTTGGTGTCTACGTAGAGGAGATGATGTGTTGGGTCAGAGAAAGACATGTATTTTGATTATTCTCTCTATTGTACCACTTATTTTCCTGTTTAAGAAGTCGTAAGTGATTGTGTTTTAGTTTGTTTTCTGTTATAATAGTCTGATTTATATCTAAAAAAAATTACATGAAAACACTTGGATGGATTCGAAAAGCGTTGCTGACAGTATTACTTCTTATTTTTGCGGGAGTGATGTTGTATTATATTCTTTTGTTTTTTCGATCGTTTGAGGTGGATGGATCGACTCGCGCCAATCAAAATGTGAAGGTAGAGGTAGAGGCCGATGTATTAGGTTTTTATGAATCAGCTCCTTTAGAAGGACTTGGGGATGAGATGGTGGATGATATTGTGCCGGTTGTTTCTGAGGAGGAGGTTTTAGAAGTTAGTTTTATTTCTATCTATGGTCTTCCGCTCAAGGTTCAGCAGGGAGAGGAAGTTGCTTTCTCGGTATTGCCTCTGGACGAAAATGGTGGAGATTTGGAGTTAGATTCGTTTAATGTTCGTTTTGCTTCTACGGATACGGATGCGGTTTTACCCGAGGATCTAAATCTTATGGAAACGAATGGTGGATTTGTTTCTGGTGTTTTTAATACTCCGGGGATTCATACGGTTTCAGTTTTTTCAGTTGATGATTTAAATGTTTTTGGAGAAGTTTCTTTTGAGGTGATGGCGATAAAACAGCCTATTGAGCTCCTACTTCCTCAGCCGGGGGTATATGCAGATCTACAACTTGTGATCCGTGGAGAGGTTGATTCTGGGATTGATGTGGTTCGAATTTATGATGGAGGAATTGTTATTGCGGATGAGGTTGAGGTAAATGATAATGGAACTTTTATGTTTATGACTAAATTTTTGACTCCTGGAGTACATAAGTTTCGAGCGGTTTCTCTGACCAATGCCAAGCATGGATCGGAAGTGGTGGAGGTGAGTATTAGGAGATAGGGGGTAGTTGCTAGTTTCTAGGGGGAGATAAGTATTTGAATATAAATATCTATCCTCGAACTTTTTGTGTGAGTTAGTCTTGAGAGGTCTTCGAAATTTTTTGGATTTTGGTTCTAAAAATTTAAACTAAAGAGCTTCTTTTGTTTTATGGCTTTCTAATTATTTCCACTGTGTGGTAGTTTCATTATGTCTAGTACTTCTTCAAGATTAGGTCGTGGCGTTGTTAAGACCTTTGTTTGTTCTATTTTTTGAATTATTGTTCTAATTTCTTCTGACATTCCTTTGTATGGATTATTGATTAACTGCGGTATTCTTCGAATTAATTCAAGTTGATCTTGAGAGAGGGATTTGAGTGTGTCTTGGTTGTCGGTTAGTTTTAGTACTCCTCTCATTGCAAATATTAATCGATGAATACTGAGAGGTAAGTATTCAAGTTCCTTCACTGTTATAATTGCTTCTTGTGCTTCGGTGATTTGATTTTCTATTAAACAATTGAAGCTTTGGGTTACCGCTTCTCTGGCATTATATATTCGAGCAACAGATGTTCTTACGGTTTCTAGTATGCTTTTTAGTTTTATTTCTGGTTTTTTAAAATTAGCTATGACTCCATATTCGTCTTCTGAGATTTCATTTTGTTCTCCAATAAAAGTTATATCGCCTACGTGTTCGATGGTCTGAAACAGTTCTGATTCTTTTTCTAGATCTCCCTTTGGATCAAATATTGCAACGGATATTGATTCTATTTTCTCTTTTCTCATTAGCTCTTTGTTTATTTCATTTGCTTTATTTGTCAATCATTGTTGTTTTTTTTAGTTCCAAAATTTGGATAGTTTTTTATGCTGAAGGGGAAGAATATTTTCTCACTTTTACATTTTCTAAATTTCCTCTCTCATGAATCTCCCTGCAGGCGTTCTCACCGGTCAACAATGGCAAGAGCTCAATGTAATTCTTAAGGAAAAGAAGGCGGCATTGCCTGCGGTATGTGTGTCCTCTACGGGGACGGCGAATGCGGCGATGGCTGCGGCGGCAGAGGCGAATAGTCCGATCATTATCTTGGCTAGTTTTGGTGGTGGGTATTTCAACGCGGGGAAAACGCTTCCAAAAGATCCGACGATCTGGGCGGCTGGTGCTGAGTCTATCGCGCGGCATATCAAGATCATGGCTCCGTTCTATGGAGTTCCGGTGATTGTGGCGACGGATCACTGTAGCATGGAGAATCTTCCATGGCTGGAGAAAATGCTCGAGATTGATCAGGCTGAGTTTGATAAGACAGGATCTGCGCTCTGGTCTGGTCATATGGCGGATCTGTCGGCGAGTCCTATCGATGAAGCGCTTCCAATCTATAAAGATCTACTCAAACGACATGCGGATCTGGGAATGATTCTTGAGTTTGAACTCGGAGAAACGGGGGGAGAAGAGGATGGGGTGACGGGAACGGCGAGTTATACCTCTCCAGAAGAGTGTTCGAAGGTGTATGGTGAGTTGATCCAGATTTCGGATCTCTTTACGGCGGCTCTTACGTTTGGAAATGTACACGGAGTCTATAAAGGAAATTTTGATCTTCGGCCAGATATCCTTGGAGCTTGTCAGGCAAAAATTCGAGAAGAGCATGGACTTTCAGAGCAAAATCCAATGGATCTTGTTTTTCATGGTGGTTCTGGGTGTACGCCTGATCAGATGAAAGAAGCGCTTGAGCATGGAACGATTAAGCAAAATATTGATACAGATACGCAGTGGGCATTTAGTAAAGCTATTGTGGAATATGTGCGAGCAAATGAGGATTTCCTCAATACACAGGTAGGAAATAGCTCAGATCCAGATGCTCCAAATAAGAAAAAATATGATCCACGAGTTGTCTTGTCAGGAGCTGAAAAAGCTATGACGGCAAGAATTTTAGAAAGTTATGGGTGGTTGAATGGATTGAATGTATTGGGGTAGAGAATGTATAAGAATAAGAATTAAGAATAAGAATTTGTCTGTTGGTCGGAATCTCCTTCTAACCCCCTCTTTATTAAGAGGGGGAAATAATTGAGTTGGAGAGCTCGTATAGATGAGAATGAATTCCCGCACTGGTTGCGGTAATTTTGCTTTTGACTTATGTTTTGTGTTTATTTAATTTGGTTATAATGTGTGATTCTATTTCTGTGTATAGATATATCAATACTGAAAGGACTAAAATTATGTCTGTTCATGATAAAGATGGACGTAGTATTGGGCATTGTCCGAATACGAATGATCCAGAGAAGGCTGGTGAGTTTTTGGCAGTGCTGGAGGGGGTGACGGCTCAAACTAAAGTGAAGAATGTCATTTCCAAATATGCTAATCCGGAAAAAGCTTCAATGCTTGGGGCGGAAGAATTTGGAGAGTTGGAAGCTGCGTTTGAATTAATGAGAGAAGAGTTTTTAAAATCTTAATTTTTTGAATTAGATCTCCTTCTTGATAAAAAAATTTGTTCTTTCTTGTTTTGTGCTACAATTTGTGAGTATTAGTCTTTGCTTTACTTGAAAACGCGAAGAAACTAGAATACTAAAAATAGATATTAAATGTTTGATTTACTTAGAAAGATTTCCTTGTCTGTATTGTTGCTTCCCTTTCTGTTTGGGGTTGTGGTTGCGAGTGATTTTTATGTATCAGGTCCTGATACCGTTATGTCAGGGGAGGCGGCTGGTTTTTCTGTTTCGGGATTATTGTCTGATGAATCGCTTGGTTTTGATCTGATTCGTCCAGATGGAAGTCATATCAAGTTTTCAGCTAAATCGGATGAGTGGGGGCAGTATAGAGGGGAATTATATGGGGCGCATCTAAAATACATAGGTAATTATAGGCTCAATGTGACTCGAGACTTGCGAGCTAATGATGTAGCGGTATATCCGTTTGAGGTTGTTTCTGGAGGGGTGTCATCGTATCGTTCGGCTATAGAGTTGGTGGATGCTACGGCCCCAGCGGATGGAGAGAGTGTGGCGGTTTTTAGAGTGCGTCTACAAGATGGGTTCGGGAATTCGGTTTCTGGTGCTTCTGTGCAGATTATTTCTTCTCGAAATGATGATGTGGTGACGCATGATTTGGTGTCTGATGAAAATGGTATTGCTTTAGGGCAGGTGATAAGTGCTACTCCAGGTATTAGTACATTGACGGCGTTGGTGGACGACGTTGTTGTATTTGAAAAACCAGAGCTTGTATTTTACCTTTCGGATTCAGATCTTGATTCGGTAGGTGCGGATGATGATCTTGGGTTGGGGCGATTTCTCAAGGCGCAGTTGTTTGATGATACAGAGAGTGATGCAATTGCTCGTTTTGAGTTTGAAAAACCAGCAGGTCCATTGAAGGCAGGGGAAACCTATACTTTTACGGTAAAGGCGATTGATCTGGATGGGAATGTGGTTCCTAATTATTTTGGAAATGTTAGATTTACTTCAACTGACTCGAAGGGGCAGTTGCCAGCGGATTATCGGTATGATGAACAGGATCAAGGGACGCATCAGTTTTCTTTGGCGTTTACGTTTAATACTCCAGGGAAGCATAGTCTTACAGTTATTGATCTATCGGATTTTCGGATTACGGGAGAGACTGATTTTCAGGTAGTGGGAGAAGGTGGAAATAGCGGAAATGGTGAAGGACCGAGTATTGAAATACTAACTCCAACTCCTGGGACGTATCGATCAGCTCGAGTTTCTATTACGGGAAAAGCTTATGGAGTAGAGACACTTAGAATTGTTGATGGACAGACGTTGTTGGTGGATGATTTGCCGGTGGATGAGAGCGGTAATTTTGTGTATCAGACTCCTGCGTTGGCAAATGGGGTGCATCAGTTTCAGGCTTTTGATACTGGTGATACGGTAAATAGTCAGGAGGTTATTATTACGATAGATCGCCTTCCGCCTCGAGTTATTGCGGTTCAGCTTACGCCGCCGCCGCCTTATGATCCAAACCAAGATTTTGAGCTTTCTATTAAGGCAAGTGAGCCGCTCTCTAGTGCTCAGTGTGTGTTGGAGGACGTACGGTATGATTTATCGGCCTCTGGTGATAAGTTTGTCACGATCATGCAGGCGCCTGAGGAGTGTGGAGAGTATATTATCGGATGTAAAATTGCTGATACGCTTGGGAATGAGTTGGATGAGCCAAATGCCGCTAAAATTACTGTTTGTAAACCATTAACAGAAATTGTTATTGATGGCGGGACTGGTGGTGATGGAGAGCTTCAGCCTATAGATTCTGTGGATGATGGAATTGGAGATGGGTTATTGGCTCCTACGGCGGTGGTTAATCTGTCGGTGAAGTCTGTGGCGGAGCATAAGGTTACGCTAACCTGGTCTCCTAGTACGGATGATAAGGGGATCGATCACTATCGTATTGAATATGGCGAGAATGCCGCGAATTTGGATAGATTTAATGATTTACCGGATAATAGAACGCAATGGTATATAGATGGGCTGACGGAGGGGACTCATTATTACTTTCGAGTGATTGCGGTGGATACCGATGATCTTACGAGTGTTCCGAGTAATCTGGTGGATGCTACTACGTTAGATCTTTATCCTGCAGCTGATGATCTGGAGCCGACGGGGGGAAGTAATGTTTGGGCTATTGTTATTGCTGTTATAGGAGGATTGTTTTTGATGATTGGGATTGGGAGTCGAAGAAATGCTTAGTCTTTGAAGGTTATGTTCACTTTTGTTTAAATCCTTACTTTTATTGGATTTTTTTTGCGTGGGGTTCTTGTTGAGGATGAGGTTCTTTGAGTTTGCTAGTAATTAATAGAGATTATTTGATTTAAGGATGGCGTGTCCTGATGATGGCTTTGACCTTGTAGTGTCCTTGAGGACGAATAGTTGTATCTGTGTTGGATGGTGATGGATAAGAGTGGGTTGTTTGTTTCTGGATAATAGATGTGTTTTAGTTTTTTGTATGATTGAGATTTTAATCTTTCTTTTTATAAGAACCGAAGAGCTAATATTTTCAATAGAATGGGATGTGTTTTGGATGACCTTGGTTTTGTGATTGCTTATATAGTGAATAGGGAATAGGGGATATTCAAAATATTGAGATTTACGAAAATGAGTCTACAAAAAGGTTCCTGAAAAGAGTGAGTGGATTCTCTAAAAAAAGTCCTAAAAAGAGTTTGACATAAATGTGTGGGTGACTAATGTCTGCCGAGCCTCTCCAACAGAGGCGAAAAAGTTCTTTGACAGATCGGTTTGTGTAAACAACAAACAAATTAAAATAAGTCTAATTAATTCAAAATTAATTATATCTTTCCAAAATTTACTAGAGATTGTAAAAAATCTCTTAGCGTAAAAATTTGCAATTAAACCTGTAGAACTTCTTTGTTCCTTAGAAGTCTACAAAACTGAGTTTTCTTGAGCTTGCTTCTTTTAGCAGGCTTTAAGTATGAAATAACTAAAAAAGTTACATAATAGTATATAACGAATTCCTTGACTGATATGACCGATGAAGGACGTCGTAGAGTACGATAAGCTTCGGTGAGCCCTCTAACAGGCTTTGACCCGGAGATTTCCGAATGGGGAAACCCATCCCGCTTGCGGGATATCCTATACCCAAAACCATTAAGTATAGGAAGGTAAGTCGGCGAACTGAAATATCTCAGTAGCCGGACAAATAGAAATCAATAGAGATTCCCTGAGTAGTGACGAGCGAAACGGGAGGAGCCCAAACCAGCTTAGCTGGGGTTGTAGGACTCTAATACCTGACACATCTATATAACAGAATGTTCTGGAAAGAACAGCCGCAGAAGGTGATAGCCCTGTAAGTGAAATATAGTTATGTTGGCAAGAGTATCCTGAGTAGGTTCGGACACGTGAAATCCGGATTGAATCTGGGAAGACCACTTTCCAAGGCTAAATATCATATCAGATCGATAGTGAACAAGTACCGTGAGGGAAAGGTGAAAAGAACCCCGGGAAGGGGAGTGAAATAGAACATGAAATTATATACTTATAAGGAGTGGGAGCCTTCGGGTGACCGCGTGCCTTTTGTAGAATGAGCTAACGAGTTAGCTGTATGGGGCCGGTTAAGACAGTTTCAGTCGAAGCCAAAGCGAAAGCGAGTCTTAAAAGGCGTATGTCTCATGCACTAGACCCGAAACCAGGTGAGCAAACCATGGGCAGGTTGAAGCGTATGTAAAAGTACGTGGAGGACCGAACCACCGAGTGCAGCAAAACTCTTGGATGACCTGTGGTTAGAGTAGAAATTGTCATCGAACCTGGAGATAGCTGGTTCTCTCCGAAATATATTTAGGTATAGCCTCTAGTTACTAGCAGCAGGGGTAGAGCACTGTTTGGGGAAGGGCGGGAAATAACTGTACCAACTCCTAGCAAACTTCGAATACTGCTGTGACTGTCTAGGGAGTCAGACTATGATAGCGAAGTACCATAGTCGCGAGGGGAAGAGCCCAGACTACCGGTTAAGGTCCCTAATGATATCTCAGTGGCAAAGGATGTGTGATTACTTAAACAGCCAGGAGGTTGGCTTAGAAGCAGCCACCCTTTAAAGAGTGCGTAATAGCCCACTGGTCGAGTGATTGTGCGCCGAAAATCCAACGGGGCTTAAGATATCAACCGAAACCGTAGGTGGCGTATTTATACGTCGCGGTAGGAGAGCGTTGTGGGAGCACTGAAGCGAGACCGTAAGGCTTACTCGTGAAGCAACCACAAGTGAGAATGTTAGCATAAGTAACTTTAATAATGTGAAAACCATTATCGTCGAACACCCAAGGTTTCCGATCCCATGGCAGTCATGGTCGGGTTAGTCGGTCCTAAGGCGAGGTCGAAAGGCGTAGTCGATGGACATCTGGTTAATATTCCAGAACCGTTTATTGGTGTGATGGCATGACGCATGAGGAAAATTTATTGCCGGTTAATGAATTCCGGTCTAAGCAGTTAGCTTATGGAGATCCAGGTAAATCCGTTTCTTCTCGTGAGCTGTTAATGATATGTGTGTTCCAGCGATGGAGCAATAAAATAATGATTCTTGTGCCAGGAAAAGTGTCTAAACTTAGTCAATAAACGACCGTACCGCAATCCAACACTGGTGGGTGGGTTGAGTATACTCAGACGAACGGGATAACTCAGGTTAAGGAACTCGGCAATACAGCGTCCGTAACTTCGGGATAAGGACCGCCCATTTTTAATGGGCCGCAGCGAAAGATGCCATGCAACTGTTTATCAAAAACACAGGTCCGTGCTAACTCGTAAGAGGATGTATACGGGCTGACCCCTGGCCAGTGCTAGAAGGTTAAGTGGACGGGTGAGAGCTCGGAAATGAAGCCCTAGTGAACGCCGGCCGTAACTATAACGGTCCTAAGGTAGCGAAATTCCTTGTCGGGTAAGTTCCGACCCGCATGAACGGGGTAATGATGTGGCAACTGTCTCAACCTGAGACCCGGTGAAATTGCAGAAACGGTAAAAATGCCGTTTACGCGCGGTAGGACGGAAAGACCCTATGGAGCTTTACTCTAGTTTGTCATTGTGTCTTCTTATGACATGTGCAGGATAGGTGGGAGTCTATGAAGCGTAACGCTAGTTGCGTGGAGACATCCTTGAGATACCACCCTTGTCATAAGACGCCACTAACCTTGGCCATTATCTGGTCTGGGAACAGTGATTGATGGGGAGTTTGTCTGGGGCGGACGCCTCCTAAAGAGTAACGGAGGCGCGCAATGGTTCACTTGCATCGGATGGAAATCGATGTGGACGTGTATTCGCACAAGTGAGCCTGACTGTGAGACCTACAAGTCGAGCAGGGACGAAAGTCGGTGAAAATGATCCGGTGTCACCATGTGGGTGGGACATCGCTCAACGGATAAAAGTTACCCTAGGGATAACAGGCTAGTCAGACCCAAGCGTCCATAGCGACGGTCTGGTTCGGCACCTCGATGTCGGCTCATCGCATCCTGGGGCTGTAGAAGGTCCCAAGGGTATGGCTGTTCGCCATTTAAAGCGGTACGCGAGCTGGGTTCAGAACGTCGTGAGACAGTTCGGTCCCTATCCTCCGCGCGCGTTTGGGAATTTGAGGAAAGCTGCTCCTAGTACGAGAGGACCGGAGTGGACGAACCTCTAGTGTGCCGGTTGTCATGTCAATGGCATTGCCGGGTAGCTATGTTCGGACGGGATAACCGCTGAAAGCATCTAAGCGGGAAGCCTCTTCCAAGATAAGATTCCCCTTAAAGATCCAGGGAGATTACCTGGTTGATAGGCTACAGATGGAAGTGCAGTAATGCATGCAGTCGAGTAGTACTAATTATCTGATCGAACTTTTTTAGTTTTTTCTTTCATGCTTAATATTTTGCTGGAAGAGCAAGCTTAAGAAAACGATATCTTTGCAAGTTTTTATATTCTTTACTTCATCTCTCTTTGAGAGATAAAAAAAGATGGTTGTTTACATGAACCTTATGTCACCGAACGTCTAAAAAGGCTTCGTGTTGATCTTAGTAGCAGTGGGGGTACACCTGTTCTCATCCCGAACACAGAAGTTAAGCCCGCTAGCGCCGATGGTACTTGGAGTTATCCTGGGAGAGTAGGTCGAGATCAACACGAAGTCTTTTTAGTTATCAATTCTAAGCATTCATTATTTATTTAATGGATGTTTTTTTGAGTTTGAAGGGTTTTTATTTTTGATTTATTTTTTTTCCTCGTTTTTGATTGAAAGATGATTTTTTTTAGGGCTTTTATCTTCTTGTTTGTGCTAAACTCTCTTTTTTTAGCTATAGGATTCTTTTTGTGTTTAAAGTTAAGGAATAATACCATTTTGAGATTTAGGAGCTTCTCTGGAGGTGTTATTTATTATATTTTGAGGCGTTGTTTTTTGTATTAAAATCTGCTATAATGATCTGATTTTTTTAACCAGATTTATGTCTACTACTTACGCTTCGATTACAACTACTACCCTTAATGAGCAAGATCTAACTCCTTTTATCAATCTGGATGGGGTTGGAAGCATCGAAGAATTTCGATCACGTTTTCTGTTATTTGTTCATTCGAAGGATATGAGTTACTGGAAACGTTTTGATCGTCTAGTGGCTCGGTATCAAGGAGAACAGATTGTTTTTGAGTCTTCTCTTTCGGCTCAAGTTCAGGAACGATTTACTCGAGACTTAGTAAGTGCCTAGATGTTTTGAGTTTTTGTTTAAGGTTATTTTAAGATTTGGTTACATTAATTGTTTCTGAATCTTTTTATTTGTGATTTGTATCAGAATTTGTATTAGTTATGTGTTAACATTTTATTTAAATTTGACAAATCCTTAAAATAAATTAAAAACATCTTACTTTAATACATAGATCTATGAAATTTGTACTCTTTCAACCGGTTCTGAAATCAGCTCGATATATAAATCAAGATAGTGGGGGGGAAACATTTAATGCTTCAGTTGATATGAATGAAAATGAGGTAGAGGTTGGATGTGAATGTGATGCTTGTTTATTGGAACAAGCTGATACCGGAAATACAGATGTACCTGCCCATCACGTTCTAGATATAAGAAATTATATGAGACAATCTGTATTGGAGGTTGGAAGTGAATAGTCGTAATATTTGTTTTCTTTTGAGTTAGAGTCTTTTTACGTAATAAATAACTCTTTCATTTGAATCCTTTTTACTCCTGCCTAGTATGGCTTGGAACACTAAGAGGGAATTTGTTTGATCAAAGCATTGTTAGGCTTTTGATAGCTCCCCTTAGAGTACGGGGAGCTTTTTATTTCCCCTTTAATAAATATAGAAACATATGAGTGCAAAAAATCTCGTTATCGTGGAGTCTCCGGCTAAGGCTAAGACGTTGGAAAAATATCTTGGGAAGGACTATATTGTGAAATCTAGTTATGGGCATATTCGGGATCTTCCGAAGAAAGATATGTCGATCGATATTGAAAATGGATTTGAACCTACTTATGTCGTTACTGACGATAAGAAGAAAGTCGTCAATGAACTCAAGGCTGCCGCAAAAAAGGTAGATAAAGTATGGCTCGCAGCAGATCCCGATCGTGAAGGAGAAGCCATTGCGTGGCACCTATGTAAGGCTTTGAAATTGGATGAAAAGAAGACGGCACGAATTGTCTATCGTGAGGTAACCAAAAAAGGAGTGACGGATGCGATCAAAAATCCTGGTCTTGTAGATATGGATATGGTGGATGCACAGCAAGCTCGACGAGTGTTGGATCGACTGGTTGGATATGAGCTCAGTCCGGTGCTCTGGCAGAAGATAAAAGGAGGTCTCTCGGCTGGACGAGTTCAGTCTGTGACGGTTCGTCTGATCGTAGAACGAGAACGAGAAATCCAAGGATTTGATCGTGTTTCTAGTTTTAAGGTTGTGGCTCATTTTGATCTTGGGAAGAAGGTAATACTGAAAGCGGAACTTCCGAAAAAATTTGATAATTATGATACGGCTAAGTCTTGGCTTGAGAGTGTGGTGGGGGCTGATTTTACGGTAGATGCACTGGAGACGAAACCAGCAAAGAAGAGTCCTGCGGCTCCGTTTACGACTTCTACGCTCCAACAAGAAGCGTCTCGTAAGCTTGGATTTTCGGTAAAGCAAACCATGAGCGTGGCACAGAAACTGTATGAAGGAGGTCACATTACCTATATGAGAACTGATTCGGTAAATCTTTCGGATACGGCACTGGATCAAGCCAAAATAGAGATAGAGAAAAGCTATGGATCGGAGTATCTCGAAATTAGAAAATATAAGACGAAGTCAGGAGATGCACAAGAAGCACATGAAGCGATCCGACCTACTGATTTTGCAAAATCGGCGGTGGATGGAGAACGAAATCATCAACGACTCTATGAACTTATTTGGAAGCGAGCGATTGCGTCACAGATGGCTCAGGCAAAGCTGGAGAAAACAGTGGCGACTATTGGTATCTCTACGGTTGAGGAAAATCTAGTGGCACAAGGAGAAGTGTTGAAATTTGATGGATTTCTCAAGGTGTATCTAGAAGGAAATGATGATGAAGAGGAAGAGGAGGATGGAAAGGGAGAAGAAAAAATGCTTCCGCCATTGAACGAAGGTCAAAAATTGGATCTAACAGAAATGGTATCTCGAGAAACCTATGCTCGGCCTCCTGCCAGATATACGGAGGCGAGTCTTGTAAAAGAACTGGAAAAACGAGGGATTGGTCGTCCATCTACGTACGCGCCTACGATCTCTACGGTTCAAGATAGAGGTTATGTCGAAAAACGAGGAAAAGATGCGGAGAAGCGAGATGTGCGAACATTGACGTTGGTTCCGGATACTATTTCGGAAGAAACGGTGAAGGAAAATTTTGGAGCGGAGAAAAATAAGCTTTTTCCAACCGATACGGGATCGATTGTAAATGATTTCTTGGTTGAGCATTTTGCTGAAGTTGTGGATTATGGATTTACACGGAAAGTGGAAGAAGAGTTTGATAATATTGCAGAAGGAAAAACAAAGTGGAATAAGATGATTGGGGATTTTTATAAAGGATTTCACTCCCTTGTGGTTGAATCTGGTGGTATAGATAGATCTACTGCGAGTGGACAACGAGAGTTGGGAACAGATCCTAAGTCTGGGAAACCTGTGATTGCTCGACTTGGACGATTTGGGGCGATGATCCAGATTGGGACCAAGGATGATGAAGATAAACCAAAGTTTGCTTCTATTCCAGATGGTGAGACGATTGAGTCTATTACGTTTGAGGTGGCGATGGAGCAGTTTAAGTTTCCAAAGCTATTGGGGAAATCTCCAGAAGGAGAAGAAATTTCTGTTGGATTGGGGAAATTTGGTCCGTATGTGAAAGAAGGAAAAACCTATGCTTCTCTGAAAAAGAAAACAGAGGATGAGGATGGAAATGAGATTCCTGGGGATGATCCATCGAGTGTTACGCTTGAAAGAGCGTTAGAACTTTTGAAGGATAAAAAAGAAGCGGATGCCAAACGTTTTGTGGCTGAATGGCCAGAAGAAAAAATTAGTCTATTACGTGGTCCATATGGGATCTATATCAAACATGATAAAAAGAATGTAAGAATTCCAAAGGATATTGAAAAACCTGAAGAATTGGATCTAGAGGCTTGTCAGAAGATTATCAAAGAAGCCCCGGCTGCGAAGCCAAGACGAAAAGCGGCGAAGAAGAAATAATCGGAAAGTATGATGTGTTATGAAGTAAATATTAGAGGGCTTTAGGGCCCTTTTCTTTTAGTTTAGAGTGATGTATTTCATTTTGGTTAAGATAATGATTTGATTTTTTTCTTTTCTGGTTTATTTGTGAATATAATGTTATCCATTGAGGAGTTCAATAATATTGTAGATTTACTGAAAGATCCTGTTCTTGGGCTGTCTTTTGATCGAGGAAGAGCTGTTGTTGGGATGGTGGTTTTAGTGACTGGGATATTGATTGTTTTAGAGGTGGTAAAGGAACGGAGGAATGATTAGGCTACACTAATTAATTGCTTCATAGTTTTGTTTGGAGACAATGTAAATATGAAGGTCTTGCTGAAGTTGAGTATTTTGAGTTTGTTGGGGGGAGTGATTTTGATAGGAATTTCTGTTTTTTGGGTATTGAGTCATTATGATGAATCTTTTGTAGGGAAGGCTGATTGTGCAGTTGTTTTTGGGGCGGCGGTGTGGAGAGATGATGTTCCATCTCATGCACTCTATGATCGGACTGTTACGGCTCTGAAACTCTATCAAAACGATCAGGTGGACTGTCTGGTGTTTTCTGGTGGAGCTTCGACTCAGGGAGCTCATGAGACGGATGTGATGAAGAAATTGGCACTGGAGGTTGGCATTCCCGAGAAGGATCTTGTTTTGGACTATGAAGGAGTTAAAACTTTGGCAACTATTAATGATTTGAAAGAGGTAGTGGATCGTTCTTGGATAGATGAAAAGAATGAAATAGACTTTGTATTGGTGTCTAATGATTTTCATTTAGCGAGGATTCGGTTGTTGGGATGGAAGTTTTTAGATGATTCTTTTGAGTTGCATGCAGCAGAGTATCACTATGGTCGGTATTGGAAGGAGGATTACTTTTTTTGGAGAGAGGTATTGGCTAATCTCTGGTATGGAATGTTTATATGGTGAGATGTTTTATAAAAAAGACGAAGTATAAAACTTCATCTAGGTTATGACGATGTGGTAATACAACCCCAAGTAAACAGAACCTCTACATCTTTCATGCCCAGTATCAGATGCAGAGAGAAAAAGAGTGGCATGGTGATCGGTATTTGATGATCCGTAGATACAAAGTAGTTGAAAAGAATGTCCTTATAAAATAAGGATTTTCTTGATTCTTTAGTGCTAGCATCCCCTTGAATTGAACCTCAATAGGTCAAAGAGCCTTATAAGGGAGCTATAGATATTAAAAAAGAGCTTAGTAATGGAGAAAGAGATAGAAGAGAGACTTAGATAGCTCTTACTATCGCCCCCCCTTTCACCTACAGAGCCTCTTCTTCGTTCTTTTTTATTATTTCGCTCATCCGAGCCTTGTCCTGTTTTTCTTCTTCAAGTACCCCGTTGTATTTACCTATGTCTATATGCTGTAAAATCGCATTCTCTAAGAGTGTTTCTAGGTAGTTTGGGGTAAGGGCATCTAATTCCCAGCTAGATCGTCCAAACTCTTTTATGTACTCTTTTGCTCTAGTATCTTTCAGCTTAGCAGGATTTTCTGGTGGTTTTAAGTCCTCTATCTGATCCATGTTAAGCCCCAATCGTTCAAAAAAAGTATAACCGTTAAAAAGCCTATTTCTTTGAGTAATATCACGAAACATATCCATCCCCGATGGATCATGATCCCCAAGATATAAAACCTTAGAAGTCCTATTTTCTGCTGGATTATCTGACAGTTTATTCTTGAATCGTTGTTGGGCTTCATACATAGCACTCGCAGAACTGTAGCCCTTGTTAGCCATTAGAGGTATCCCATACTTTTGGGTAACACGGTAGACAATATTAGATACAGCATCTTTTTCGATCCAAACCTCTAAATAGTAGTCTTGTCCTTTCATTCTATCGAGTCGATAATTCATCATTGTCTTGGTCAATGCCTGAGAAAATCCGTCAACCTTAGCTGGTTGGCGTATTCCTCGAGTTCGATCTTCAATGGAGTCCCAGTCGATTAGACCTCCATTTCTCGCTCTCATGATCGTCTCAGAGAGTATTTTGTATGAACGATCAGAGTTTTCAATGTGATTTTTAGCTACTAGCTGATAATACAACTGTCTGAGGGATAGCTTATAACCTTGTCGTTGATAGCTTTGTAGCACATCTTCCGCTCGAGATATTATCTGAGCTCGGTCTCTTCCCGGTCGGTATGTTTGAAATAGTTCTTTCATATAATAGAACCTAGTATATCTTTTGATTTTTCTCAACGAAAGAACAATTAAAGTAGTTTTTAATCCTATTCGTTTAATAGTGTCCTCTGTTAACTCGTTGAAATAATCCTAAATCATCTGTTTTCGGGTCGTTTATATTAGGTATAGGGGGGCATTAAATTTGCTTCAAAACAGATTTAATACAGCTTGTTTGGGCTTTTTTATTCACTGTTTAACTCTATAATGGTTAAAATAGTGCTTTATCCTCTCTGATTTAAAAATCCGTTCTCGAATTCTGGGAAGGTTTTTCATAGTTAATCTTTCCCTAGAGACCTATTTAGTAAGGCGATTCTATTTTTCTTGAGAACAATAATTCTTTTAGATCGCTATAATTTGCCCCAATTTCTCTCATGCTTAATATGGTGGTACATGAAGGTATTTCGCTGGGCTAGTTCCGTTCTCATATTACTCGTAAACCTCCTTACCCTTGGTTGTTTGAGTTGTTATGCAATCCCGCATCAGATGGATACTCCTTGTCACGAGATGGGACACCATCATTCTGAAGAGTGTAGTATGTGCCAGATTACTGATAAGGCATGGAATATGAATCTTGCGAATAGTCAGAATAAAGAAGAAGAGTATCTAAAGGATTCACCAGAGCCAAGAGAGAGTCTTGTTATCAAAAACCAGAATCAAAATTATCTGGTGAATGAAAAACCTATAATCATCACTATAAAAAGACCAGATCCTTGGGTCTCAATAATTGCAAAAACCGTAGTAATGAGGCTTTGAAAATATTTTCGCACACAATGTTAAACGTCAATTATTTCTTTAAGTATTTTTACTATGTCAGATAAATCAAACAACAATCTTATTTACAGCATTATTTTTGCTACTCTTTTAATCACTGGATCTCTTGTGTTTTTAGGACTTCAGATGGGAGGTAGCAAGGGAGGAGAGCTTTCTCAGGAGGACCTAGGCGCTGCAATGGAAAAATATGCACAGGAACAGCAGAAAAAATCTCAACAAGCACAAATCGAGAAAGAAAAAGCCCAACAAGAGATGGCTCAGAAGAACCTTAAAAAAGAAACGGATGGGGAATATGTAAGAGGAAATCCTGATGCACCTGTCACGATCATTGAATATTCTGATTTTGAGTGTCCTTACTGTAAGAGATTTCATAACACCATGAAGGAGGTTATGGAAGAGTATAAAGAACAAGTAAATTGGGTCTATCGACATTTCCCACTTGGATTTCATGATCCTCTTGCTACTCAAGAAGCGGCTGCCGTTGAGTGTGTAGGAGATATAGCAGGAGGTGATAAATTTTGGGAATATACAGATCTAGTCTACGAAACAACCAAATCCAACGGGGGGCTTGATGCAAACCAACTTCCAGTACTTGCACAGCAGATTGGGGTGGATGTTGGAGCTTTTAATGAGTGTTATGAATCAGAAAAATTTGTTGCCAAAGTGAAAAAAGATATGGCAGAAGGAGCGAAAGCAGGTGTAACTGGTACTCCAGGAAGTTTTATCGTAAATAACAAAACAGGTGATATTTCATTCGTACCTGGCGCACTCCCTTTTGCACAGATAAAAGGGCAAATTGATCAAATGCTTCAATAGCGTTTCAGTATTACTCACATCTAAATTAAAAATGAAAAAAATTAATTCTTTTCAGTTTGGCTTTGCATTAGGGACTACAGGAAGCTTGTTTTATATTCTTTCAATTCTTCTTGTCCTCATGATGACTGATCGTGCATATACAGGACTGATAAACCTACTTTTACATGGTTTTGATATTTCATCGATATTTAGTCCTCATGTTCCTTTTTCTATGGATCTCTTTGGAATTTTACTAGTATTTATATTATTTTTTCTTTTCGGAGTGATTAGTACAGGAATTTATAACTTCACCCTCAAGGAAGAATCTTAATATAGCTATATGTACTCGGGCAGAATCTTTTTCTGCCCCTTATTCTTTTAACTATTATAACCACCTTTTATATGAAATACTTACTATTAATCTTAACCGTTCTTATCTTTACTGGCTGTGGAACAGAAAGCACTACTTCAACATCAAACCAGTCATCAATTGCCATCAAAAGCAAGGCTCATGGATATGCGGAGAACTATTCTGCCGACAGGTTGGAATCTTTGAAAAAATCAGGTAATAAATTTGCTGTATTCGCAGGAGCAAGTTGGTGTCCTGGATGTAAGCGTCTTGCTGAACAAATCACTTCAAATCAGCAAATTTTGCCAAAAAACACAGCAATTCTCATAGCCGATTTTGATACAGAGCTAGAATTACGAAGAACCTATGGCGTAACCGTCAAGCATACAGGGATATTTTTTGAAGCAGATGGAAGTCATCAAAAAACAGTGTCTGGAGTTCTTATGAGTGATTTCATGGCTCACCTCTCTAATAGCCCTAACTCTAATTCACGATGAAGACCGTAAAAATAATCGTGGCGAGTTTTGTATCTGCATTGCTCATATTTCAACTTTTTCATTTTGCAGAACATTTTATCCAACTTTGGGAATGGTTTCGAGGATTTCGAAATATGCCATATATGACCCCTTGGGCAACAGAACTTGTTTGGATGCTTGGGGAACGAATTGCTCCAGGAGAAGAGGATTATCATCGTGTTTTTCGTCTTGGCGTTGAGTCGTTACATTTAATTGGAAATACCTTGTTTTTAATAGGAATAATCGGACTTCAGATTTTTATTCGCAACAAATACACTAAATGGGCATTTTGGATTCAAGTTATTCATCTATTTGAACACATAATGTTATTTTGTACTGCATACTATTTACACCAACCTATTGGAATGAGTACTCTCTTTGGATATTTCCAACCGTATGGAACCGATATATATGATAGGGTCGCACTGACCAATTTTCGGGTTTGGTGGCATTTTATCGCCAATCTAATTCCAACCGTACTTATCTTCCTTGCTCTTCCTTGTCCATTTAAAAAGAAAAAAAATGCCCTGTAGTTGCTCGAATCATCATCAAGAATCGGAGGAGACTAAGAATCTTGGAATCGCGTTCTGTCTCAATTTCAGCTTTGCTATCATCGAGTTGATAGGAGGAATCCTCAGTAACAGCATTGCACTACTTTCAGATGCACTGCATGACATGGGAGATGCCTTGGCGATAGCCTTCGCCTGGCTCTTTGCCAAGATAGGACAACGAAAGCGGAGTAAGTCTTTTAGCTATGGATATAAACGGTTCTCTCTCCTCAGTGCATTGATTAATAGCTTGATACTTATTATAGGAGCAGTTTTTATGGGATACTTAGCGATTGGGAGGCTTCAAGAGCCAGCGGAAGTACAAAGTAAAATTATGTTTATTTTTGCGGTATTCGGAGTCCTTATTAATGGGATTGCTGTATGGAAAATCCAAAAGGGAAAAACGATGAATGAAAAAGTTATCTCTCTTCACTTGCTAGAAGATCTGCTGGGGTGGTGCGTGGTTTTAGTTGGAAGTATCATTATTTATTTTACGGAGTGGTATATCATCGATCCCTTGCTAGCTTTAGGAATTTCTATCTGGATATTCTTCCATGGTATTCGGAGCGGGAGTAAGGCAACACATCTATTCTTGCAAGGAGTACCTAATGATGTGGATGATACAGCAATTATAAGAGGGTTACAGAGCGATAAAGCAATTTCTGAAGTTCATGATTTGCATATCTGGTCACTCGATGGAGCGAATAATATTGGCTCTTGTCACATCGTTGTTCGGAAAGGACAATGGGAGAACCAAAAAGAGATGAAAGATCGTATCAGGAAAGTATTCTCATCATATAACGTAGGGCATGTAACCCTCGAATTAGAAGTCATCGGTGAAGATTGTGGACTTAAAAATTGCTGATACATCGTCTATTTATTACTTCATCCCCTGTTGACTACCTCTCAAGCCCCCTGTGTCAATCTTGAATCGAAATAATCCCTTATAGCTTCACACTCAAAATTTCAATCCGCAAACTATAGCGAACAAGTGAGTAGTTTTTATTCCTAATTCGTTTAATAGTGTCCTCTGTTAACTCGTTGAAATGCTTCAAAATATTGTATACCGAGTCGAAATTGGGGGTATGGGGGGGGAGAGGATAAATTGAACATTATTTTCCAATTTAAATGAAATAAAATAGAGCTTAGATCATGAAAATTAAAGAACTCGCTTAAAAAAGAACTCTCTAAATAATAACCATTCTTTAGAGACTATTGGGGAATCTGAATACCCCTAGGGTGTTTTTTAGGGAATTAAGGGATAGAAAACTCTCTAAATAATCTATTGAGGCGCACCCACTCGCTCGGAGAAGAGAATAGTTTGTCGTTATTTGGTAGCCAAAAGCCCTTTCAAGGCTTTAAAATAGATCAAATAACCCTTTGTCTCATGAACTTAATTCTAAGTCCTCAGAAAATCTCCAAGTGTATTCAATCAAAAGATCTAGAAACAGTCTTACAGAGTCTTTCGCAGAGGGATTTTTCAGACAACACCTTTATTGCTCTCTCGAACGATCTGAAAGATTTTTTAAGCTGGTATGAGTCCATGAACGGAGAAAGCTTTGAATTTCAGCGAGTTATACCTCGAGACATTATCGAATATCGGACTTCCTGCCAAAACAAAGAACTCTTGCCCGCTACGATTAATCGGAGGCTTACACACCTGAGAATATTCTTTAAGACTGCTTTAAAACAGAAGATCCTTCAAAATGATCCAACGGATGGAATTCGATCTATTCCTCAACAGAGCCTATCTCCAAAAGGTCTGTCCTCTCAAGAATCTCGTAAATTAATAAAGGAGGTAGAGCTGATTGGAAATATTCGAGACCTATGCATGATAGAACTCATGCTCTCTGCTGGTTTACGAGCCTCTGAGGTGGTTTCTATTGAGAAAAGGCATGTTGATCTATCTGAGAGAAAAGGAACGCTCCTGATCCAAAATACGAAAGGAAATAAAACTCGAACGGTTCCGCTTAACAACCGACTGAGATCTCTCGTTAGACAGCATCTAGAGTTCTATGAAAATCAAATTCAAAAGAACGAGGGATTTCTTTTTATTGGTCAGAGGGGGATATTGACGGTTCTGGCTACGAATAAGATCGTTGAAAAGTACTCAAAGAAAGTAGGAATCCCCTGTAGCCCACACAAACTACGACATTCTTTCGCCTATCGATACTTACAAGCCAATCCCAATGATATGGTTGGACTAGCTCAAATCCTAGGACATTCGAATATCAATACGACGGCTATTTATACTCAGCATAGGATTGAGGATCTGCAAGAGGCTGTGGAGCGAACTTAATAGAAGATTCCTATTGTTTCTCTTTCCAATACCTCTTATGGCCTTTTTCACTCTTATTCGCCATACGGCTCATAAATTGAATAATTTTCTTTAAATCATCTCCTTCGATTTTAATATAAGCGGACTTGTCCTGTTTTTTGTCTTCAAGGGTAATACTCGCTATTACTCCGTCTTCTTTGTGTAGTTCACAAAAGATATCTAGTTCATATCCTCTTCCAAAGAAAGTATCATAGATAATAGACTTCTGACGTTTTGGCATGAATCTTTGCTCTCAATACTATTGAATATTCTACTTTGGAGTTTGTTATGGACAAGCAAAGAATCTCTCTAGAAAGAGAAATTCAGAGAAAAACTCTTTTCACCGTTACGGAAAGCTATTACAATGAAATAGCTACAACCTTTACATCGTTTTTATTTAATTTACCAGTACTGCTATTTTTTAGTGGGAGTCAGTAATACGGGGCATAGTACCCGTTTTGATTTCCACTTGTGGACTGGTAAAGCGTGTAAGGTTGTAGCGACCACTATGCCCCGCTTTTGCTTATGCGTGGGGTATTCCTAACCCCCCTACAGCATGCCAAAAAATTTATTCTTCGTGATAGTTCTTCTCCCCGCAATTTTGTACGCAGTATTTTTTAGTTCAGATGAACCTGAAAATAATTCAGAACCCGAAAAAGTAGAAGTAAACTGCCTACTTTCACACAACAATAAGTGCTTTTTTGATCCCAAGGGAGCGATAACAAACCTAACCTGGGCACGAGCTAAAATGCACTGCAGAGAGAGTAATGGATATCTAGCGAAGAAAGAGCAAGTACTTCCTGTTATTGAAGAGCTGAAGCAATACTACAAGGCACAAAATAGTAGTATTTCGCACCTGTGGACTAACGATTCAAAAGAAGATTCTCCGTATGCGTGGGTTGAACATTTTGACGGAGGAGGAAGTAACTGGGCAACCCAAAACAGCGACAGTCGTAACTATGTTTCCTTCGTTTGTACTCGATAATTTTTCTTATTAACCTTTAAAAATCATGGCTAACAAAACTCGCGTAACCAAGACCAAGCAACAGAACATCAAATGGTATGCTCTTGGTTTGCTAATACTTATTTTGGGTGGTGCATTTCTACTAAATTCCCGCTATGAACGGCAGAAGGCAGGAGAAGAACAAGCAAAAGTAGCAGTACAAAAAGCAGAACAAGAAGAACAAGCAAGACAAGCTCGTGTGGGATTTCTTCGTTTTAAATCAGATATTCGAGAGGCTTTGAATGTTAAGCTTTTAAAGCAAGTAAAACAAAGCCATGCGAAAGTGTATAAAGAGAAAGAAATGGCAGATGTTTTGGAATCTTTTTTGAAATACGATGAAGAGGTGGCCGAGGCTATAGAGGTAATAAGTCAGTCGAACTTTATCGCTTATCAAAAGGACTATCAGACGAAAATAACAAGATGGATTAACGAAATCCGCCTCTCTTTGTATGAAAATGAATTCAAAGAAGCTTGTCTCCCTAAGTTTACTGATGATTGTGATAATTCGTTAATTGAGAAAATTACATCAGATTTAGTGATAGACGTAAAAATCACGGTCGATAAAAAGTATTCGCCATTAGAAGTTGACGAAGCCTTGCAAGCCTTTCAGGTTTATAAGAGAGCAGATGAAATTTTAATTTACATGCAGGATAAACGCTCTGATGAATTTAAAAAAGTTTTTAATTTTGATGAAATTAGTGATTTCATTTACCGTCTTGAGTTTTATTACTATGTAAATACCGCTAGTGGTGATGTGCCACCAAAAGAGCAAAAATTAATAGACGAAATTAATAATATTTCTTCATCTCAAGGGAAGGGAATAGAAAATTTCCTAGAACAAAAGACTGGTAAAGAATGGTCGTCGGAATACCAAAAAAGCTGTACAGATCAAATTAAGTGTAACAATTGGAAAGAGAAGATATACGATCTTTTTACAGAAGGCGTTCCGAGTCCACAGCAAATCAATACACGAACTCTTCAGCCTTTTATAAATCGTTTTCAAGCTCAAGCAACAGAGGGGCAACGTCTTATGGATGAATAATACTAAGCAAAAATTCTTAACTGAACTTATCCACTAAATTTCGAAGGCCGTCCATTTTTGTTTATCATCATGAATTAAAACCCTCCTGAATCAGGATCTAGGGCAAGTTTATCAAGTATCCCTCGGGTATTTAAAACTGCATAAGTCGCAACTTCCTTGCTCACATTGTAGCGACCAACAATATCCTCAAGTGTTTTATTCTTATTTTTAACAAATTCTTTAAGATCAGCTCGAGGAACAAGTAGGTGGCTAGAAAAAGTATTGGCTTCTTTTTCTTGTGCGTTTTGAGAGATTTGTTCAGTCGCTCCTTCAATAGGAATGTGATCCAAGAGAAAATGACCAATTTCATGAGCCACGGTAAAGCGACGACGAGCTAATGGATCGCTCCCATTGAACATAATAAAAACTTCTCCTCCCCGAGAAGAAAAAGCAAGTCCTTCAATATCAATTCCTTCCACTTTTTTTACAGGAATTCCCAGTTTTTTAACTATCGACTGTAGATTGGTAGGCACCTCCGACTCGCCTAATTCCTTCCATACCTCATGAGCCTTTGCTTCAGCTTCCTTGTATCGAGGATCTGTGATGGATACTTTTTCATTATCCCCAGAGTCCTCTTTCGATCGTAAAAATTCATAATATCCAATCACCTTTTCTCGATTTTTAGAATTGAGGCCAAGATCAGATCGAAGAGCCATTGATACTTTTGCATCGCTGGTTTCGACTTCTCCTACCAACTCTGAAACTGTTGTTTCTAGTACTCGTGCGATCGTGAGTAGATCTAAAGTGCTTATATTACGCTCTCCTGCTTCTACGTAGGCAATAAATGCTGTCGATTTCTTCCCAACCTTTTCAGCAAGCTGGCTCTGCGAAAGCCCCAACTGTTCTCGAGTGTTTCGAATATTTTTACCGATTTCTTTTTTTCGATCTTCCATTGTCTAAATCCTATCCTGAACACAAAAGTTGTCAACAAGATTCAACAGAAATTCGAAAGTTGTTAATAAGGTTTGACAAAGTCGAATGGATTCTGATAATTATGGTATGAGCAAACGAAAAACCATCAGAATCATCTAAAAAGAAACCTCATCCCGCCTGCTTGAACAGGTGACCGAGAAAAAGTTTCTTCGTGTAGTTTTGGACGGCTACGCCCCTCACGATAAGAGGTTCTGCGGAAAGCGCAAGCAAATTTCAACACCAGAAACCTGGTGCAGTTTATTTGTCTTCGCAAAGCAGGATCTTTTTTCTCTTCCTGCTAACTACCTGTTTTAACAGGATATTTTAGAAACAAATTTCAATCATGTTTAGGTTCTCTATATACAAAGACAATTCCAAAGAATACCGGTGGCACTTAAAAGCCGGTAACGGAGAGATAATAGCAGATAGCGGCGAAGGCTATACCACTAAGCAGAATGCCTTAAATGGTATTGCTCTACTCAAAAAAAATGCTTCCTCTGCCAAAATCTACGAGATAAAGTAGAAACAATCAGCCCCTCAGTTGAGGGGCTTTTCTTAATTCATTAAAAACCAAGAACGATGGCAACAAAGACTAAATGCCGACCGACAAGAGTCGGAGGCAAACCAGGACGAAAAACAGTCACAGTAAAGACACACAAGAGAAGCACACCTGCCCCTCTCAGGAAAAAATGTGGTAAGTAGGAAAAAATCCCCCTTGTTCAAGGCAGGGGGGACAACTTAGATATACTACTTAGGGCAATCTCAATAACCGATCTTTAGCCTCTACTCTTGATACAAACCCTGAATAAAATAATAATTTTCCACCATAGCACATTAAAAATCTTCTAGAGAGAGAATATGAGCTATTTAAAGGGGGTGGAAGAGAGTAGTTCAACCCTCTGGTAAAGAAAAAGTTACACGAATACGCAGAGTAGACGAATTGACGGAGTAGACAAAGTATTGTACCTTTGCATCTTAATAAAAAAAGAGTAAGATCTTCAACATGGATTTTGAAAGATAGATAATATCTTGATACGTCCAAATAACGCTAATCTCCTATCACATTTCTAAGCAGAAAAAAGATACTGGAGTGCGATCGGTCCCAATCAAACCTGATCTGGGCAAATGTGAAGAGTCCTTCACAACCAACCGTGGAACAACCTATCAGTTTCACACGCGCTATTCGTCTGACAAAGAAGCAGTTTCTGTTTCTCAAATAACAGATATTTTGGATCACTGTGGGGTGTTTGATAGTCTCCCCAAGAAAACAAGTAAAAGCTAGTTTTAAACAGTCTTTCAAAGCCGTCCTTAAGATTTCTTAAGGGCGGTTTATTTTTATAAAAAATCTCCTATAATTCATTGGATGTTATCAAATAATGAATCTAAACGGAGAGTAGCGATATACATACGAGTCTCTACGCAAGAACAACAACGAGATGGTTACAGTCTTGGTGATCAGCAGAATAAGCTGATTGATTACGTTGAAAATAACCCCGCACTCAATCTTATTACAAAAGACGAATGGGTTTTTCAAGATACTGGTTCTGGATCGGATCTAAATCGTCCCGCCTATCAAAAAATGATGGAACTCGTAAAGGCTAGAAAAGTAGATGCAGTGCTTGTATGGAAAATTGATCGTATGAGCCGAAATCTCAGGCATCTTCTCCAGTTCTTAGATGAGCTTAAGAAAAACGAAACAAGCTTTATTTCTCTTCAAGAAAACATTGATTTCCACGGTCCAATGGGAAGGTTGATATTCCAAATATTTGGAGCTCTTGCTGAATTTGAGAGAGAATTAATTAAGGGTAGAACACAAACAGGAAAAATCGCATCAGCCCAATCAGGAAACTACGTTGGAAGCAGTATTCCTTATGGATACGACAAAGTGGCAAGCCCTCTGGGAAAAGGGAGCGTATTAGAGCCAATTCCTGAAGAAGTAGCGGTTATTGAGCGAATCTTTAATTCTTATGTCTATAAAGGCAAAGGGCAACGTATGATATCGAATGAACTTAATGCTGAGGCTATTCCTCTTGGAAAACACACCAGAGCAAAAAAGAACATGATCTGGGACGCAGAAAAAATAGAAACAATCCTCAAATGTACACACTATTTAGGAAGGTATGTTGTTTCCTATACGGATTCAGACTCTAAAGATAAACTTCCAGAGGATGAATGGGAATACGGAGCATGTCCTGAAATTATCTCTGACACATTGTTTTCCTTTGCACAAGAACAACGAAAGCAAAACCTTGGAGGAAGGAAGAGTACGTCATACCTCCTCTCTGGAAAGCTCTATGACATGGATTATGATCCACCACAAAAATTTGTAGGAGCAGGGCGAAGCAAAGGAGGTTCTAGCTATAGAAGACAATCATTCACTCATCTTGGGGTAAAGCAAAAAGTAAATGAAATTCCTAGTAAGCCGCTAGAAGATTTCGTCTGGAGGAGGATTACAGAGGCTTTTGATGATCCATCCGTTTTTGTAGAAGAGTATTATCGGAAACAAATTGAAAAAAGCAAAGCAGGAACGCTTCAAGAACAACTAGACAATACTAAGAAAAAACTACGAGATCTACAAAGTAAACGATGTAGTCTTGAAAATAAGATGATAGAAGGAAAAATTAGTGATGAAGTCTTTCAAAGGCAGGCACCAAAACTTGAAACGGAAATTGAAGTACAAATAGAATATCAAGAAGGTCTCGAAAAAGAACTTGAAACCCTCTCGGAATTACACGTTAACGTAAAGGAAATCACTGATACAAAAAACAAAGTAAAAACACTTATGAAGAATTTAGATCATGATAAAAAGCGTTGGATCATGCAATTGCTTGTCGATCGAGTCAATGTTTGTACTGAGTACGATACAGCTGGGAAGAAAAAAGTAGTTACTACCCTCTGGTTGAGGTTCAAACCTGACGAATGGAAGCTCAAAAACATAGTCAGAACCGATTATGCTGATTCTAAAGGTATTAATGAGACTTTGAACCTTGATTTAGAAGATGGTGGTGGGCCGAGCTAGAATTGAACTAGCGACAAAGGCGTTATGAGCGCCCTGCTCTAACCACTGAGCTACCGGCCCGTCGTTAGAGATGACTGCATGTCTTCGATAATTTTTTGCAAAAACTTTCTTCGACATTCTGTAATCTCTTCCTCTTCCCAAAAATCTATGGTTTTTTTATTTGTAATCACGATTTTTAGGAGCCCTGATTCTGAACAGGATCAGGAACGTGAAGATTTTAATAGTATTATTATAAATTCCAACCTTAATTTGGGCTCTTTTTTGTTTAAGGTTTTTATTTCCCATAAATAATCACTTTTATTTGATATGTAATTAAAGTATTAGTTGTTGTATTCAAATACTCTGTATCGTATGTTTACTTCATCAGGGAGAGCGATTTGTTTTTGTGCTTCTAGTTCTTGTCTAAATTTTTCTAGATTGGCTCCTTCAAGTGTATAAAGATCAAATTTTATTATTATCTTCATAATTGTTGTATTATTCTTTTCTAGAACTTTTTCTGAAGGAGCCTTAAGTTCTTGTTCTCGTGTATTTTCAATGATACTTGCTGTTTGATTTGTATCAGGTTCGGTCGGGGCTTCTTTTTCTACTTCTTCTTCACTCCAGGTTATTTTTAAATTTTCAAAATTAATCTCATCAGTGGCTTGATCGACTAGAAATTGAGACCATTTTTGTTCTAATTTGGTCTGTGTAATCTCTTCTGGAGAAGGTTTATGCACTTCAGTGCTTGGCTTACTGATAGTTCGTTGTGAGACTGGAAACCAGAGGAATTTGAGTTTTTTTCCTGGAAATTGATTTACTAGTGTGGATTCAATATTGGTTCTTGTGGATTCTTCCATGAATTCTCCAGAAGGAAGTGCATAGACGGTTTTTATTGACCATCGATCTGGTAAGAATTCTGTTGAAATATCGAGTGTTTCGAGTGTAAGGATAATCGTGTTTGGGGCTTGGGCGAGCAGTATTTCGCGTGTCGCTTTTTTGAGTATTTCTTTGGGCTGAGGGATTGGGTCACTTTGTTTTGCGATTACTGACGCGGTTCGAATAATATCTATTTCAAGTTGGACTTCTTTCCCTATTTTTTCTGACATTTGTTGATTTATTTCATCGATAATTTCGGTGAAGAGTTGGACATTTTCTGGAAGTTTTATTTCTCCTGAGATATGAATAGCGTCTTCGGTGTAGTCGACGATGTTGAGCCTTTGTATTTGCGCTTCTGGTATTACTTTTGAGAGTGTATGGCTCAGTGTTTCTTTTGAGTAGAGTTCTATGTCTCGTTTTTCACTAATTCGGGTAAGCCCAGACATAAGAGGAAGCCAAAGGATAATTATTATCACGATTATCATCCCGAGTCGTTTGACGGTTTTGGTTGATTGTTCTTCGTGAGGATTGAATCCATACATTATGAACATGATGGTTCCTACTAGTAGAATGGCTACGAGATTGGTAAAAAAGAGCAGAAAACTTCCCCAAGATTTGCTCAAAGATCCAAAACAGATCTCAATTCCAACGACGGCGAGTGGTGGCATGAGAGATGCGGCCATGGCTACTCCGGCAACAGATTCAGAGAGTTTTTTGTACCCTATAGCCATAAAGGCAACAATGGCAGAGAGGATCGCGATAAATAGGTCAAAGAGGTTTGGAGCTGTTCGGGCTATTATTTCACTGTTTTCAGTCTTAAATGGAGCAATAAGGCATACGAGGTAAGAAAGGAAAATTGATATGACAATACTTCCCGCGAGTACTTTGGCTGAACGCCAAAAGGCTTTTTGTCTTCCGGTAGATATGGCAAAAGCCATTCCTTGTATTGGCTGCATGAGCGGGGCGATTAGCATCGCTCCGATAATTACTGCGACAGATCCCTGGAGGAGTCCAAAGGTAGCAATGAGGCTACTGAGAATGATTTCGATCCAGTAGAGTTTTTTTTGCTTGAGAGTTTCGGTGATATTGATGGATATTTCTGCTTTTTCTTCTCCGGTTCGTTTGAGTATGGCAAGACGTCCAAATCCTTGGTCTATGATTTCACCCCATGTTTGTCCATTCATCCATAATCTGAGCTGTTGCTTGTATTTGTACCATATTTTTTTCATGCAGTTGAGTCGGTTGAGAGATTATATTTTTTTCTGGATTATTTTAGGGCGGTAATGGAGAGTAGCAAGAGGAGTGAAGATAAATCCCTCTAAATCTCCCTTTGAGAAGGAGGAAATGATTTTTTTATGCGAAGATCCCTCTTTACTTTTCGCTCATTTGTTGTTATTTTTGTTTTATATGGAAAGGTTTGACTGTCATTCAGATAATAAAGAAAAAGGACTTACTGGTTTTTTGTCTAAATTTATAAATTTGATTTCATTTCGGTGTAGTAAGGAGATTGAATCTAAGAAAATAACATTTAAAGAGGGCTTGGAGGTTGCTCGTTCTAATTCTTATGCTTCTACACAGGCTAATAATCGTGCGGCTGATTTTGTTTTGAATTCAGGATTTGTAGATCAAATTTCAGATTACTTAGAAGATCACCAAGGTTTTTTTGAATTTGAATATCTAGGGGCTGGTCATAATGCTGTGATTTTGAAGTGTAATGATTATTTGGCTTTAAGGATTCGATGACCTCAAATTTCTGAATTTATTGAAACTCATACTCCGCCTAGAGCTCCTCATGTGTTGCCTGTTTTGGAGACAGTAGAATTTAAGGCGGTTCGGTTAGATTTTGTGTTATGTGTTATGTCTTTTGCCGAGTTTGAACAAGAATTTGAAGAACAGTCAGATCCGGAAATGGTTGTGAATTTTTTATTATGGTACGGACTTCAGCAAACTCCGGCGGTTTGGTTTTGGGATAGAATGATTGGGGATGTTGTTAAGTTGGATCAGGTTGCAGTTCTGGAGGATGGAACTCCTATTATTATGGATCAAGGATCTGTTATTTATGTTTCGGATATTCCAACGGAAGCGAGGAAACAATATGATTTAGATTGTATTATTGCAGATCAGTTTTATAGATCTCACTCAGGTTTTATTGAACAATTTTCTTATCTAAATGAAGGTGGTGATTGGAAAATTGATGAATTTAGGATATAAAAAAAACCAGATCAATTGATCTGGTTTTTTTGAATCCCTCTAAATCTCCCTTTTTCCCCCAGGGGATACTCTCTTGTGCTAGAAGCACAATTCACCTTAAGCAAGGGAGACTTGTGCTGATTCCCCTCCTTGATAAAGGAGGGGGCAGGGGGTGGATTGAACTACTAAAAAAACCAGACATATGTCTGGTTTTTTTGTTTTGTTTCGATTTCTCTTCTGAAGAAGAGTAATAAAATAAAAACTACTGAAGTTCAACAGTAGCTCCTGCATCTTCGAATTTCTTTTTGATTTCTTCCGCTTCTTCTGGTTTAGCGTTTTCTTTCAAAGTTCCTCCTCCTTCTGCTAGTGCTTTAGCTTCTCCAAGACCAAGACCTGTAACTTCTCGTACTACTTTAATAACTGCGATTTTTTGAGCTCCACAATCTTTAAGTACTACGTTGTAGCTTGATTTAGCTTCTTCTTCCTCTGCAGCTGGTGCTGCACCTCCTGCAGCTGGCGCTGCAGCAGCAGTGATTCCGTATTCTTCTTCAAAGTATTTAGCTACGTTGTTAGCTTCGATAACAGTTAGTTTTTCGATAGCGTCTACTACAGCTTTTTCAGTTTTTGATAGTTCGACTGTTGTTGTTTCGTCTGACATGGTAATTGTAAATTAGGTAATTAGTTTTTTGATTAATGGCTGGTAGCGTATTGCTTTTTGCCAGTGATTTATGCTGCCTTTGCAAACTTGTCTGCATTTTGGAGCACGTTGATATTTTTTCTGAGTCCTGATTGGAATACAGAGTGTAGTTTTTGAGGTCCACTTCGAAGAGCTCCGACGATTTTCGCCAGTGATTCTTCTCGTGTTGGAGTTTCCGCAAGTATTGCCGTAGCGGCTTTGTCTTGGAATTTTCCTTCAAAAATTGCACCTGCATAATCAAACTTAGAAGTTTTTTCTACCTTGTTGTAGTGAAGTTTGATGAGTTTCTTGATGGCTGCAGATGGAGCAATCGCGTCTGTTTCAGATACGATTACGGCTACATTTCCTTCTAGATCGTCTGAATCAAATTCACAAATTCCAGCTTCTTTTGCAGCGATCGCCATCAATGTTTTCTTGATAACGACGTAGCTCATTCCATTTTCTCGAAGATCTCGTCGGGCCGCTTGCACGTCCATAACGGTAGCTTGGTTAAATGAAATAAACGCCACTCCTTGAGAAGCTTTAAATTTTTCGATTAAAGCAGTTAGCTGATCTTGTTTTTTGGCTTTTGTAGTTGCCATGGTTTTTTGGTTTAGATTCTGTTTTTTCGGCTTGTAGCCAGTAGCTATTAGCGTGTAAAAAAACAGGTTTTGTGCGAAACAAATGACCTGATATTCGAGAGGAACGACCGGAGTGAGTGAACAGTGTAGAATTTACAGTGAACAGTGACTCTTTCCGTCTCGGCCAGGTTCATATTTTCTAATGAAAAATACTGGCGGTCTTTGACTTCCCATTGTTTTTATCGATTTATTCTTTTGTGTCAAGAGCTGATTTCTTTCTCTACTGCTTCTTTTGTTTTTGCTATATATATTGCATAGCTCATTCCAGCTTCAATATTTTTGTTTTGACCATTGTTTTCTGTACTTTTCCCAAAAGCTTCTTCTCTTATTGCTTCGACTTCGTCGCTTGGTTGATAGGCTTGTGAAAGTTTGCGAATGATTAGCTCGGCAAGAACTAAGTTTTTTGAATATGGATATTCTCGGACTGCGGTTTTAGCCAGGTTCATAGCTTTGTTTATGATTTGAGCCCTGAGGTTGGATTTTTCATTGTTGGATAGTTGGTTTAATGTTGGGGCATCAATATTACTAATATTCTGAACCGCTAGCTTTGCTTCTGTTTCAAAAATATTATCGGCATCTGTGTATAGTGGATCGCCTTCTGTCATTTTTTATTTTTTTAAATTATTTATCAATTTACGCCCTAATTACCAAAAAGTCAATAATTATCTTTGCATAAGAGATAAAGATGCCAATGTAGCTGCAGAAGATTTGTTTTTTGGTTGTGTTAACAGTTTTTTAGCCGTTTGGATGTCTTTGACCAGAAATGTTTCGATCTGTTCTTCGGGTTCTCTGTCTGGTTCTTGTGTGAGTTTACAGTCTTGTGCGAGGACGATGTGATACTGCATTGGAGAGCTAGTAGGATTGGCGTACATGGAACCAAGAAGTGTCATTTTTTGACTCGTATATCCAGTTTCTTCTGCGAGTTCCCGTGTGGCGGCCGAAAGTATTTGAGCCTTTGTGATATCCTCATCCAGAGTCTCTTTCTGGTTGGAAGAGGAGAGCTCTTGTTCATCTATGATTCCAGCGGGAAATTCTATGATATTTTGTCCGGATCCGTGTTTGTAATTTTTTTGGAGTAGGATTTGTCCGTCAGAAAGTTGTGGGATGATGACAACCGCATCTTTACTATGATAGAGGTACCAGTCTCGAGTCTCTCCGTTTGGGATTTCTACGATTTGGTGTTCCACATGACAAAATGGAACGTTGATAAGGGTTTTCTGTGACTGAATTTTGAAAGGTTTCATGGAAGTGAGTATAGAAAATTTATAATGAAGGGGCTAGTTGTTTTGGATTAAATATTTTATTGAGGAAAGACTAGATAAAAAGCTTTATCTGTGGTATAATCACGAGATGATATTACGATATTTACGTCTTGGTTTAGTGTTAGTGCTCTTGATGGGTGGGACCCTATTGGCTCAGTCTGATGAGCTGCAAAGTTGGTCTGACTCTCAGTTAGGGCAGTTTTTGAAGCTAGATCAAAGTGAACTAGAGATCAAGACGCAGTTGCTTCGTGATGCTCAAACTCGAGGAAATACTGAGGCTGAATCTCGATATAAAACTGAGCTTGAGGGGATCAATAGTCGATTACAGGCCTACAATCAGGAAATCAGAAGAAGAAGCCAGTTGCCGACGCTTCCTGAGGGTGCTACTGGGACGACACATGGAGGAACGGTGTCAACGACAACCAAAGAAACGAGTACGAATCAACAGATAGATAATACCTATAGAGTGGATGAAAATGGAAATGTAATCAGAACTCAGACAACCGACAGTGAGTATTACGATGGATTTACTGGTGAAACTGTAAAAACGAATTCTAAGACAGAGTCTATTGCTGGATCTAGGCCTGCAACGGAGTATGTACAAGCAGAAGAGCTTGTGTATGAAAATGGAGTTCCAGTCAAATATGGAACGGGGTATGAATCAGGAACTGAGAATGAGGGAGGATATGTAACTCCTACTAGTGCGTTGAAGTATAGTGGAAGTAGTAGTGTAAAAATTAATCCAGATGGATCTTCTGTAAGTGAGAGTGAGTGGAGTAGTACTCATATTCAAAAAACTCAAAACTGGGTAGATCTTGGAACTGGAAATAATATGCCGGATGGTAGTGGGCCTCAAGGGAGTACGGCTGGTGGTTTTTTTGACCAATATCAACCAAAAGGAACTGCGCAGAATGAGGCGGGACAAGGAGCCGCTCCATCAGAAGATGATGGGGAGGGTCGTAAAGAAGGTGAGGATGGAAGAGATAAGTCGGCAGAGATAAAAGGAGTCGATACAGAGGCTGCGGAAGAAAAGGATTGTGAAGGACAGACTGTTTTCTGTGGAATTGGTCTAGAAGAAGGAGGAAAGTTGACTGGTGAAAAATTGGGAGAGGTCAACAAGGGGAAGGGGGCTGGTATTACAACTAATACGAATTTAAAAAGACTTGTTATTGGATGGGTTCGGTATCTCTTAACGTTTATAGTTATAGTTGCCGTTATCGCGATTATTTATGCGGGAGTTATGATGATTCTTCACTTTGGTGATGATGGTCAGCTTGAAAAATCAAAAAAGATTATTATCTGGTGTGTAGTTGGGTTGGTGGTTGTGTTCCTAGCGTTTGCTATTGTGAATGTGATTGTCCGAGCTGTTGATCCAGGTGATGGAGAAGGAGGGACGAAGCCTGGTGAAAGAGGGGCTAGTCTTTATAAACAGGAATCCTCTTATTATATAACGTAATGTTTATTTGATGCGAAAATTAATTTTCAGTTTTATTGTATTGTTAGCTCCATTATTTTATTTTGGAGGATTAGTCGATGAGGTAGAGGCTTCTACCGAAAGTGCCAAGATTCCAACGGGGTCTTTGATCGAGACAATGGAGGTTTCTGAGGGAGAATTTGGAAAAGAATTAGCCGGAGAGACATCTCTTCGACAGGCGATTATAAAGGTGATTAATTTTGTCTTAACCTTTATTGGGGTGTTGGCGGTGGCGGTTATTATTTTTGCAGGATTTAGGCTTATTATTTCCGGAGGTGACGATGGAGCTAAAGAAAAAGCACAAAAAATGATTATCTATGCGATTGTGGGGATTATTATTGTCCTGCTTTCCTATGCGATAGTAAATACGGTGATAAAAAATGTGATGACGGACGAAACCTATGCAGGACAACGAGAACAGCAATCTAAAGATGATGCTAATAATGCTGAAAATACCTGGAAAACCGTATCTAATAAGGACCAGCAGGGAGAAAAACAAGATATTTATACAGATAATGGATACTATAATGATATTGCCTTTATTCCTAAGGGAGCACGACTTCCGGGCGCGGCATTTACTCCAGGGGTAAATCTTACACATGGATATGGTGGAGGGTATGGAACCTCTCCTGCTCATGGACAGTTTACCCAACAACCAACGGGAGGACCTCAATTTGTTCCTATAGATAGTGGGTCTGGATTCACTGGGGCTACGTTGTTTGAGTCTGCGACTTCAAGTGCTGGAGGTGGAGGTGGTGGCTATGTGCCTGTGAATCCGGTTCAACCAGGAGGTCAGGGATTTACTTCGATCTTTAGGATCAATCCTATTGTAGTGAGTGGTGATGATGTAGTAGATTATGGGGATGGAGTTTCTGTTCCTTTGGAGACTGGGAAGAAAGGCGTTTTGATACAATTTACGCTTCCTGGATATGTAAAAATGGATATGGGAGATGGAACTTCTCGAAATCTCGATACGAGTGATGGATCGAGGGGAGATTTTACTCATATTTATGGAGAGTCTGGTAAATATATTATCAGAGCTAACTCACAAAATGTAGATGGGGGACGAAAAACGTATACGAAAGAAGTTATAGTTGGCGCGCTTGAAGCCGTTATCTCTGGGGTGAAAACTCAAGGAAGAGTGGATGAGCCGATGCGTTTTTCAGGAAATAACTCTCGTACGATTGTTGGAACTATTGCCAGTCATGAATGGTCCTGTGAGGGGGGGGCTGGATGTTTTGATCCGTTTGATTCAGAAAATATTCGAGTTGTATTTCAAGAGCCTGGGACTTATACCGTTCGGCTTAAGGTCAAGAATAGTCTGCGTATTGTGGATGAAGATACGATCACGGTTGTTATTAAAGGGAATATTCCAGTGGCTAAGTTTAAAATTCGTCCGACATTTAACCCGCTTAAACCAGCAGAGTTTGTATTTGATGCGAATGAAAGTGTAAATATTGATGGTTTGCGTGAAAATTTACTATATCGATGGGATTTTGGTGGTGAGTATGTAGAAACGTATAGTCCGGTGGTTACTTATGAATTTGGAACTGCTGGTCGGAAAGAAGTAGGGCTTCAGGTGGTTCAAAAAGAACAAACTACGGTCTATGCTTCTGAGGTTTTTGATCAAGATATGGAAGTTGTGTCTACGTTAGGACTTAATTTTCAGATTGGTTTGGATTCAATTAAATCTGGAGATATAGTTTATTTTCAGGGGAATAGTCCAAAGGCGACTGAATTTGAATGGGTTTTCCCACAAGAAGATGGATCGATCTATGGACCAAGGGTTCGGAATACATTTGATGTTGCGGGAGCATTCCCTGTTACGTTGAAAGTCTATGATCAGTTTTCAGGAGAAACAAATGAATTGACTAAGATTGTCTATGTTCGAAACGAAGGAAAACCGACGGCTATTATGAATATTACGTATGGGGATAAACAAATTTTGACTCCTTATACCCAGATTAATCGAGGAGATCCGATCCAGTTTGAATCTAAATCTTTGGATGATAGTGGTGGGACTGATAACTTGAGAGAAACGTGGTTGGTTAACGGGAAAGCCGTTGAAAAATTTCAGATTAATCAGTTTTTTCAAGATCTTGGAACGTATCATGTTGAATTAATTGCTTCGAATAGAAGAAATGCGAATCTAAGAGATCGAACGAGTTTTAAGGTTGTAGTTAATAATACTCCTCCTGAGATTGATGATGTTCGATTTTATGAAGATTCTGACTTTGGATATCAACGAGTACGTGTTGAAGCGGATGCACGAGATGTTGATGGAGAAATTGTACAGTATCGGTTTGAGGCACTGCACAATCAGCAAATTATTTTGGCTCAAATTACAGAAAGTCCATATACGTATTTCAATCTACAGCAATTGCCGGGAGTGATTGATTATTATTTTCGAGTTAATGTGGTAGATAACGATAATGCACATACTTCAATGAGTTCACTCTCATCATTGGCGGTGGATAGTGGGCTGACAAATTCAGCGCCGTTGATTTCGATTCATGCTGTGCCTGGAAATGCGGGGACGACGGATACTAATTTTAATTTTGTAGCTGAGGCGCAAGATAATGATGGAGATCACCTTACTTTCGAGTGGGACTTCCCTGATGGAAAACGTTTTGGTAAATTTTTGAATTATCGATTTGCAGAACCTGGAGAGTATACGGTCGCTCTTACGGTGACGGATGATATTGAGACGGTGACTCGAGAAGTAAATATGTATATTACCGAATCGGAAAACTATAGAGGTACTGCTGGAACAGATACAAATCTTCCTCCACAAGTGGCGATCAATGGAATATTACCATTTCATACGGTTGAGGTTGGAACTCCTATTCGTTTTTATTCTCAGGCGAGTGATCTAGATGGAGATGATCTATCGTATCGATGGGACTTCGGAGATGGAAATCATGCGCTTATTCCTCATGCCGTACATCGATATGGTTCTGTGGGAGTATATGATTTGGTACTGACAGTTTCAGATGGTTTGATTGAAATATCAAGAGATCAACGAATTACGATTGTTCCGGAAGGAACTCTCAAGCAAGAGGATTTGAAGATTAGTCCACAGGATCTTGCTCAATATGAACCACAGCCTCATACGATGCCGGTGTGGGATACTCGGATAAATAAGTTTGCTCGATTTAATCCAGAGACTGGAAGTATTGATTATTTGGATTCAATTAACTCGGTAGAAGAAGCGGCTATATCTTTGGAAAATCCTTCTGCACCAGAAGTATTAGATCAGGCAGATGTTAGTATTTCTTCTACATTTCAAACCAATACAGAATGTACTCAGCTAGTAACCCTTAAACCGCTGGCCGATGAGCAACTTGATTTATTACGAAAAAAGATTGATACATTGGATTATATCAGTGATAAACGAAAATCATTGGAAACAGAACGAAAACTTTTGTTAGCGTCTTATGAATCAGTTCAATATAACTGTACTGATAATAATATTGTTTCTTTGAAAGTTCTCCTAGGAATAGATCCAAATATTGGTGAATTTGAGCCAGTGTCTATTGCTGGAGGTTCTTCTACCACCTTCTTCCTTTATGGAGAAGCGCCGGTTGATTATCCAAGAGCGCTTGATTTTGAATGGGATCTTGGTGATGGTCGACAGATTTATGGTCAGAATGTTTCTTTTCAATATGAAAAAGCAGGACGATACAGAGTTGTGTTGACGGTGAGTGACGGAGTTGTGGAAGTTTCAGATTCTCTTACTATTACCGTAAATCATGATGCTGTCGTTGAGGATGAAGTCCCAGCGGCCGAAGAGTTATTGGCTGAATAAGATGCTTTGGATTATACTTTTACTGTTGGCTTAAAAAATACAAATAAAAAAAACTATTATGGCAAAACTACCTTCTCCAAACGAAGACAATGATGAACTCTTGGACGATTCAGAGGAAACAGAATCTAATGAAGTTCCAAACGAACGGGTTATTCCTACGGCGGTTGATACTTCTGGGACTAGTCCGATAAAATATATATGGATCTTTTTGGCGGTTATCTTTGGGTTGTTATTTGTTTTTTATGGGATTTTATTGTTCTCTTTGTTTGGAGGCTATGTTTCAAATCCTTTATTTGACTTGCTTGGGATTGATGCGACGAGTCTAAAGAATGTTTTGATACAGTTTACGAGTGGTCTTTTTGGTTTCTTGTCATTGGTGTTCCTTTTCTTTGCGCTTTCGAATGTTTTTCGATATATGACCTTGCCAAAGGAATCTCCAAAGAGAGGTCCTATTTTGAAGAAAATGGTCCTTTATGTGACTATATTTGCTTTGATATTTGGTTTGTTTATTGGTCTGTATCTTGCTATTGCGAGTGCGGATACGGTGAAACGAGTGGAACAGGATAACTCTCTGGTGGCGACGGATCCACCAAGTGTTATTGGCTTACAAGCTCCGATTACCATTGATTTTGATCTAGAAGAGCGACTTAAAGCAAAATTTGGGGGGGATCTTTCCTCTGTTCGTCAGGTGAGTTGGGATTTTGATGGAGATGGAATTATAGATGCCAATGGGTATCAAGTAGCGAATCGATTTATGGATAAGGGGGAGAATAATGGTATTTTTGATGTACTAGCTAAGATCGAATTTCAGAACGCTAATGGAGAGCGAGAAGTGTTTGAAACGACGCGTGAGGTGGTGATTGAAAATGTCGGAGTATTTGCAGAAATTACTTCAAATGTAGAGCAAGGGGTTTCCCCGCTTTCGGTTGAATTTTCAGCTTCTAATTCTACGGACCCTGATGGGAAAGTAATACTCTATGAATGGGATTTTGATGATGACGGGGATTATGAGTTTCAACAAACGAGTCCCGAAATTATTTCACGAGATTTTAGTAGTATTGGCGAACATGTGGTGAAATTACGAGTAACGGGAAGTCAGAGAGATTACTCACTAACACAAAAAACAATTGTGGTAGAAGGAGGGCGTCCAAGCATTGAAGCCAAGATTACTTCTGAGGTTGGGTTTGATGGAGAGGCTCCGTTTGTATTGGTGATGTCAGGAAAAAATTCATTTGTAGAAAATGGTGTTATTACCAAGTATGAATGGTTTATTGAAGGAGAAAAGGACACTACTTTAGGTTCTAGTATTCGTCGTATTTTTCGAACAGAGGGAGAGTATGATGTAACTCTTACCGTAGAAAATGATCTGGGAGAGAGACATCGAGTGACCGAAACTGTGAATATTCGTGATCGTGCTAAGTCTCAAGATGTCATTATTGTGACGGATCCTCCTGCGGATAAGGATGATGTGTTACAGGGAGGGGTTCCATTTGAAGTTGAGTTTGATGCTTCTACCTCGAAGGTTGATGGAGCTATTGATTGGCAATGGGATTTTGATGATGATGGGATTTCGGATGACTTTGGTCAAAAAGTTACAAAGATCTATAGAACTCCAGGTCGATATGTAGTACATCTACGGATTACAACTTCGAATGGAGACGAATTTGAAGCCGTTCGACGAGTGATTGTGGGAGAAGCCGGACTAAGAGCCAAAATTACAGCGAATCAGTTGTCTGGTTCGGTTCCTCTTTCGGTTGAGTTTGATGGATCTGGTTCCGCGACTGATACAAGTGAAATTATTGATTATGTGTGGGAATTTCCAGGGGAAGACCCTATTCACTATGGAGCAAAAATTTCTTACTTGTTTCGAAATCTTGGAACTTTTCCTGTAAAACTTACGGTTATTGATACGCTTGGACAACAATCTTCCTCTATTACCTATATATCGGTTAGACCTCCTGCATTGGTTGCTGATTTTAGTATGTTTCCGGAGGCTGGATTTGCGCCACTTGAGATTCAGTTTGATGCGTCTCCTTCACAGGGAGTAGCGGTAGAGTATCATTGGGATTTTGGAGATGGGCAAAAAGCTCAGACGTTTAAGCCTATTCATCTCTATGAAAATCCTGGAACGTATTTGGTACAGTTGAAGATGATCAATGATCGAGGAATTGTTTCTAAGATTCAGAAACGAGTAACGGTGAAGCGACGGTAGGGATGACAAGTGAAGGAAAAGAAATACGAATAAGAGGCATTACCATTTGGAATGTCTCTTTTTTACTTGGTTTAAAAGTTTTTGCCTCTTGAATACTTTTTTTGTACTATGGGGGGGATGAGTACAATAGTTAAGAAGTCCAATAGCCAATTAGTGTATTTGAAGTCTTTCTTCTTATTTTTTAGTTTTTGCCTGTTCTTTTTTCCCACGGCTGATGCTATGTATCAAAATCCTAATGTGGTTCGTGATGAACGACGAGTTCAGATTGAAGTTTTGGATAGTGAGACGATCAATGTAACATTGGTAGATACTCTTCGGAATACAAGTTTGGAGTCAGAGTCGCTGACGTATTATTATCCATTGCCTGGGCACGCGGATTCTATTGGTCTTTATGTCGATGCTCGGGCAGAGGCGTTTGAGGTTTTTAGTGGCAAAAATCGTCTGGAGCGTTTATTTGATCAGGCGAGCAAGAGTATGGATGCACGGCTATTGCGTTTGGGGGCCACTCCTTTTGAAAAATTACTTGAGTCTCGGCTCTTGGATTTGCCACCAGAACAAACCATGAAACTAAAACTTGAATGGAGAATGAAGGCAGATTTTGTGAATGATTTTCACTTTTCAGAGATTTTTTTACATGATGATATTGCTTCCAAATCTTTTGATCTGACTTTTTCGATTACTTCGGATAAGTCTTTGTGGCATTTTTTTACGAATCTTCCACAAGAGGGATTGATGGATAGAAATCAAAATCAGGTGGTATTGTTGTATTCTGATACGGATTTTAAGCCGCAACAGAATTTGCGTTTTTTCTGGTCTCATATTGAGTATCCGACGTTGGAGTATTCGTCTAATGGTTCTGTGTATTATGGACATTTTCAGCTCTGGGGGCCTCAAAAAGATATTCAGGAGTTGGTCCTCTTGATAGATACATCAGGTTCAATGACTGGGAATCCTTGGATTCGGACGAAGGAATATGTGAATTTTATACTTGAGCGGTTGGACGAAAAGAAGGTGAAGGTTGTATTTTTTGATAAAACGGTGCGTTCCTATGCAGCTGATTTTAGGATCAATAATCATGATTTTAGAAAAGGATTAATAGAGCATTTACATACCATGCGGCCATTAGCTGAGGGAAATTTGGAATTGGCATTGCAATCTATTACGGATGAGAGTTGGACTGTGGGAGTGGATAATCGTGCGGTTTTACTTATTACGGATCAGGATGAGTATGTGCCAGTAGATTTTTCAGAGCTTAGTGCTCCAGTTGTTTCTCTTGGGTTTACGTCGAAGAAGGAGTCCTATTTGGAGTTGCTTTCTTATTTTTCAGGAGGATTTTATCAACGTTTATTTCATGCTCCTCCTCGATTGATAGAGGCGGAAGAGTTTTGGGATAAGTGGGGGCAATGGAGGCAGGGGCTCGTTAACTCTTCTATCTCTACTCGAGAAGGAGAGGTGGAGGTCTTGCCGGAATTTTTTCCTGGAAGATCGGCTCAGGGGACGCCTGTTTTTGTTGGGAGATCGTTTGATATGTATTCGCCTTCGTTTGCGAGTGCTGCAGCATTTTTGCCTCGTATTTGGGCGGCTCGTCGGATTGGGCAGATTTTGAGAAGTGGTGACTATGAAGAGGAAAGCCTTACGGCAATTCGGTCTATTTCGAGACGGTATGGAGTGCGTAATTCATTGCTTGTTCCAGGGATGGCTCAGGCGGATTTGAGATTGGCGTTGCGAGAGATTACCGCTTCACAGTTATTGAGAATTATTTTGGAGTTGGAGCGGGCGACGTATGCGTATAGTGATTTTGGTGGTCGTTTTGTAGGGGACATGCCGTTTGAGTATCTTTCGGTTGATAAGGTTTGGCAAGGAGGGGATTTTTTGGGTCGAGCGGAAAGAGATACACTGATTGGAGTGCATCCTTTCTCTGAGGCTCATCGAGCGTTGTATGTTGGGTTTGCTCCAATGTTGGCTCAGGCTTTTGGGATGGGGGATCAGGTTGAATTTTGTACGGTGTTTCGATGTATTTCGGTTCGATATGGATATAGAAAAACTCCGGAATCTTCGGATCGTTCATTTTTTGTAGATTATGATCCTCGTCATTGGGCTAATCCTTATTTTGCTCGATTGATTGAGGAGGGAGTTTTTGAGGCGGAAGCGAATGGAAAAATTCATCCGAGTCGTCCTGTAGATCGAGCTGATTTCTTGAAAATGTTGTATAGGTTAGGAGGAAAAGATGGAGAGGTTGAGAGAACTGGTGGTAGTCAGGTGTTTTCAGATGTAGTAGAAGAAAATGATTTTTCTGAGGCTGTAAATTATTTTGCTGGTGCTGGTGTTGTCAAAGGGTACGAGGATGGTACCTTTCGTCCATACTTGGGATTGACTCGGGCTGAGGCGGTAAAGGTGCTTTTGGCTGCTGATGGTTGGAAGCCAACGGAAAAACTGAATAACAGCGCAACTGAACCGATAAATTCTTCGGTTTTTCCGGATGTGACGGATTGGGCCAGGCCGTGGGTAGAGGAGGCATACAGTCGGGGTATTATTTCTGGATTTGAGGATGGTACGTTTCGTCCGCAAGAAAAACTAAGTCGGGCTGCTGCTGCGAAGCTGCTAGTAGAGAGTTTAGATAGTCAGTAATTGATTTATTATAAAGGGGAATAGAGGAAGTAGTTGAGAGATTGTTTACATATTTTTGACTTTATTTCTCCCGCATTTATAAAGATATCAATGAAAGCTCTGGGTAAAGAAGATAGATTTATGGCGCATCAGGTTCTGGATCATTTAGAGGCCCTTGATCCAATTGTTTTCGAAGATCAAATTCATAGAGAGGCATTTGAGGAACTTAAAGTCTTGGTTTTAGACATAAGGGATCCAAAAATTGTTCGTTTAAGAGGTCTACATCATAATCCTCCGGCTAAATTTGACCCTAAAAACAAGGCGGAAGAAATTGTTGAAAGACTTTTTGATGTTTCTGATGCATTTCAGTTAGCTGTTTCAGGGTTGTTATTGAATGAAGCGCATCCTCGTGAAAAAAATGATTTTGAAAAAGCTGGAATCGCGGTGAAAATGGGGAACCTCAAAGAGGCAGAGTATCTCTATAATCAGGTGGTTGAAAATGACAGTGGGCAGCACCAGAGAGATGCAGGGTTGGATTGTATTCGTTTGGTATATAAAAGAGAGTTTGATAGACAAGAAACAGTATCAGAGAATGCTATTTTTGATTTTAGCCTTGCTGGATATGACATGGATAATGTCCGAAAATGTTTAGAGATTGCTCTAAAAACAATGAAAGCATCTGGTGATCCAATAGTTCGAAAAATTTATTTTTCTGATGTAGAACGATGGTATCGTAAATGCCCTCCGGGGAATGTAATACATGTTGAAGCCTGGAACTAGATCAAGGTGAGGTCATCTGTTCCGGACTCAAGTTCGAGCTTGTCTATAGTTGGGAGTGCGGCTCCGACGATTCCTTGCATATCACCATGAAGTCCGACGGTATTGGTCATTATACGATCGATTTCTTTTTCTCGTTTGGCCCAAATTTTGGTAAAGGCTCGTTTTTCTTTCTCGAGATCTTCTTTCATCGATTCGAAAGCAGATACCATGCCTTCGACTCTATTTCGAAATTGAGGTCCTGTGAGGTAGCGGTAGAGGGCTTCCATTTTTTCGTCTTGTCCTTCGTGTGAGGCTTTTGCGTTATGAAGTTCTATGAGATGGTTTCGTACCATCTGTGTTAGTGGAAGTGCATATCTATAGGCACAAACCCATACTCCATCTATGATTCCAAAATCTTTAATGCCTTCGGGAAGGGTTTGGGTTATTAGAATAGAGATATTGGCTTTGGCTTCTCGTTGGTCGTCTTTGAGTTTGGTGATCCAGTCTTTGGACCAGGTTTTGGTGCTTTTAGATTCCCAGAGGATTATTCCGCAGCTTCCACCGAAATTACTTCGGACTGTTTGGATAAGATCGGCCCCTCTAATTCCGGTTGGGACATCATCAATCTGATCTATTGGGTATGCCATCTTGAGGGTTATTTTGAGATCTTGTTCTTGAGCATCTCCCTGTACCTGCATTGATCCTTGTTCACTTTTTCGTTTAAGGTCTTCGATGGTTTTTTTCATCTGTTCGAGTTGTGTTTCTTTTTCTCGTGCTTGTTTTTCAAAACTTTCTTTAATTCGATTTTGTTCTTGTTCTACTTGGTATTTGAGATTTTTGTTTAGTTTCTCTTGTTCCTGTTTTAGCTGTAGGTCTAGTCTTCGTGACATTTCAAGTTCCATTTCTTTTTCTTTGTCTTCGAGGGCTCGTGCTTTTTTTCTGAGATTGAGTTCTTCTTCTTGGGCTTTTTTTAGTTTTTCGTCTTTTTCTTTATTTGCTTCGAGGAGTTCTTTTGTTTGGAGTTCAAATTCTGCGGTAAGTTTTTCTCCAGCTTTTTCCTGTGCTTTTTTCCACATCTCCATCTTTTGAGATTCTAGATTTTTTTGAGCTTTTTCCGTGGCGGCTAATTCTGCCTCTTTTATTTTTTGCTCAAATTCTTTGTTTAGATTTTCTTCTTGGTTTTTAAGGGCTTTTTCTTTTGCGGTTATGGCTGCTTCTTGGGCTTTTGCTTTTTCAGCGAGAGCTTCAGAAAGTGCGAAAGTATGATTACAGGATGGACAGGTAACGTTTTGAGTATCGTTCATATTTTAATTGTAGAGAGCTGATAATTTTTGGCTACAAGGAATAGTTTATTTGGCAATATTGATTTGTTTTTATTTGTGATGTTTGATTTTTCCCGTATTTGTATTTTGAAATTAATTTTTTGAATATGAGCTCTACTGATTTGCCTGAATGGAAACCTGATTCTGAATGGTTAGAATTTCCTCCTCCGGATCAAGATTCTTTTGATGCAGAGGCTAGTTTTATATCGCTTCATCATCTGCATTGGAGTCATCATGATTTCCCAGATAATTCTGAATACTGTTTTTCTTCCCTGATTGGTATTCAGCTTGATCAATTTGCAAGAGGATTTATGCAAATTCCTAAGAATGAAAGAATAATAGATAGTGATTATACGGATCCGCTTTTAGATCCAATCTACATTCGTCGAAAGTTGGTTGATAGGGGGGTTATAAAAGAGGAAGAACTTTCTAGTTTTTCGGTTTATTTTCGTACTTGTATACATCCGAGTATGGCGTTCTCCGTTCCTGCTTTTGATGATGATGCTTTGGTTCGACTAAGAGCTGATGTAAAAAGAGTATTGAGTGATTCGGAGTGAAGGCAGATATGCTTTATTTCTTTGTAAAATAATCTTGAACTGCACCCGAAACAGCTTTTACTACGTTGGGGTTGAATGGATCTGGGATGATGCAATCGGTGGTAGGATTCGTTATTACCGAGGCGAGTGCCTCTGCGATTAGTGGTTTGAGTTGGTTTGGGACGGATGTGGCTCCTACATCGAGTAG
>JABAZT010000020.1:54903-59466 GCA_018608565.1 Candidatus Altimarinota bacterium | reverse complement strand
TGATGTGGCTTCTTCTGGCATTATTTCTGGTATTGGGTTTGCGAGAGCAAAGATGATTGGGGACTCGTTCATGGATTGGATCATTTCAGAAGAAAGAAGTCCAGCCTTAGAAACGCCTATAAACACATCAGAATCCTTTATAGCTTCATTAAGTGTTGATCCTTGGTTTATTACACAAAAATCGATTTTAGAGGTGTTTAAATCATCTCTAGCACAATCTATTACTCCTTTGGAGTCGGTCATGAGAATATTTTTTGTGCCCCATTCGCGAAGAAGCTTGGCAATCGCTATTCCGGCGGCTCCTGATCCAGAGATCACTATTTTGATTTGTTCTTTTTGTTTTCCAGTTACTTTTAGCGCATTTATGAGTGCGGCGAGAGTTACCATGGCGGTTCCGTGTTGATCATCGTGGAAGATTGGGATGTCTACTTGAGCTTGTACTCGTTCTTCTATTTCAAAACATCGTGGAGCGGCTATATCTTCTAGATTTATACCTCCGAAGGTGGGTGCCATTCGAACAATGGTTTCTACGAGTTCATCCGTATCTTGTGTGTTAAGAACGATGGGAACTCCGTCTACGTCTCCAAATGTCTTGAGGAGCATGCATTTCCCTTCCATGACCGGGAGGGCTGCCTCTGGTCCTATGTTTCCAAGCCCAAGAACCGCACTTCCGTCGGAGATGACGGCCACAGTGTTTTTACGGATAGTTAGTTTTTTGCTTTGAGATTTATCTTCGGCTATGACTCGACAGGGTTCGGCTATTCCTGGGGAGTAGTGTGTGGATAGGTCATCTATAGTTTTAAGTTCCGGTTTTAGTCCAGTGTAGAGCTGTCCTCCGTTTTTTTGTCGGGTGTTGAGGCTGGCTTGGTTGTAGTCCATTGAAGAGGGCGATAGATAGAAAGGTGGAGAGGGAGAGAGTTTAGTATTATATTTTGTTTCAGTTATTCAGAAAGGCGAGATGATTTGTATTCTACTTCTAAGATAGATTTTCCTGATTTTGGGGAAATTTTGTTACGGGGCAAGTTTGAGTAAATAGAATTGTTTTTCTCTATAAACGGTTTCACGCTAAATCAAAAGGATCAGTTATCCATTTAATGCTATTTACTTTCCATATTTTTTTAGCAAAATTTTCTGCCCATTTTGTAAGTTCTTGTATTTGATCTTTTGCTTCTCCTCTATGAAAATCATTTGAATGGCTCAAAACAATATTATTTTTATTAGTAGTGAAGGATAATGCTTTTTGTTTTGTTATATTAGCTTCATTTCTCAGCATTTGATGTGATACTTTTATTGTGTCTTCATACCAAACATTTCCTTCAATATCTATTATTCCTGAAATCGTTTCAGTTTCGTTAGAGAGTTGTCCTACCATATTTTCTTGTAACATAGTTTTTGGGGATGTAGTGGATTAATTGAACCGTTCCATGAAGATCTGTTCTTTGGGGATTGATTGTTCTTCAAGGATTTCTTGGACGGATTTTACCATGTCTCCGTTTCCGCAGAGGTAGAACTCTGGGGTGGGTGAGAGGTCGAGAGATTGAGAAGCAAGAATGTTTGTGATTCTTCCTTGATGGATAGTCGTGTTTGGTGATTGTTTTGATTTATTATTGGTAGATAGATCTTTGACTTGAGAGAAACACAGATGTGTTTCTAAGTTATTAGACCAAGAGTGTATTTCATCCAGATAGGCGAGGTCTTCTGGATCTCTCCCTCCATAGAGTAAAATCATAGGACGTGGATTTGTTTTAGCTGATTCTTGTTGGATCATTCCTCGGAATGGGGCGATTCCCGTTCCTGTTGCACAAAATACGAGTGTAGTATCTGGTGTCTCGGAGAGGATGAAGTGTCCAAATCCACCTTTGAATTCAAAAGAATCGCCAATATTTGATTTATCGAATACGGTTGAGGCGACTCCGTTTTCTACGAGTCGGACAACGAGTTCGAGATTTTCTTCGTCTGGTGTGGAAGCTATGGAGTAGGCTCTCCATGATTTTTCTCCAAATTTCATAGAGACAAATTGTCCAGGGAGAAAGGGTAGTGTTGAGGGGTTTTGTACGGGCGTGTCAGAGGGAGGAATTGTATTGGTTCTTTTTATTGAAAATTGTAACTTGAGTGTGTCTCGAGCTATTTCTGATTTGTGTGTGAGAGTGAGGTAACCAGTGGATAACATTGTTTTAATTCTAAGTAGTTAGGTGTCTATGCAATTAGGCAACTAAGATGAATGTCTTAGCTGCTTAAATACTTAATTGCTTAGAAAATATTATAGTGCGAAGGTGTATACCTTGTCTTTTGTAAGCAGGTAAACTTTTTGTCCTGATTCATCAATCACGAAATCTCTTGCATCGAGGTCTCCGTAGAGCACTTGTTTTTTGTAGGTTGCATATCGGTCTCCTTTTACAAATACGAGTACTCGTTGGTTATCAGGATCAAGTACGTAGATAAAATCTAGATCGGCAGAGCTCGATAGTTTTAGATTTTTTCCTTCAAATGGTGTGGATGGAAGTTCTCGGAAGCTAAATTCGGTTTCTTTCCCTCGGAATAACTTCTTGATATTTCCGTCGTCGGTAAGGACGTAGATTGATCCATCAATAGAAAGACTTACGGCTCTACTTAGGTCAGCTCCATCACTATAGGCTCCGGCAGAAGAATAATTAGTTCTTCGTCTTTCATATTTCCAGATTTGATTTTCAACTGGATCTAGGACGTATACATATCGACCGTAGGTTTGAATATCGACCCCACTTTTCCATGATTCATCGGCGGTATTCATTGGCGTTATAACTCCTTCTTTGTATTCGATGAGTCTTGGGGCATCCGAGAGATAGACGAGTGTTGATTGGTCAGCTTGAGCGGCTTTTGCTATGATGGTTTCTTTTTCGGAGAGTGGAACTCCTTTTTCTACTACATTACTAACCGTTTTAAAGACTTTCTTAGAGTCATTTACATACAGATTCCCTCTTAACTCTAGGAGTCCGAGTGATTCTAGGTTGTCATTTTTAAGACTTAGGTCCGTTACGAGATTTGGAGTTACTTTTTTAGCATTTTCAACCTGTAGTTGTTTTTGTTCTATTTGTGCGAGGATGAGTCCTACATCTGATCGGAAAATTTTAGATTTAGATTTGGCTACATTCTGAGCTGATTGAAGTGCTTTTTCTAGATATTCTTGGGCGGAGGTTCTTTCTCCTTGAAGTAAGAATGTATCTGCTTGCTGTAGGGCTTCATAGGCAATGTCGATTTGTTCTTTGAGTTCTTTTTTCTCAGATGATTCGATGTTGGATATAAATCGGAAAAATAAAATGAGAATTAAAATTCCAAATACGATACCGGCAATAAGTAGCATTTTTTTCTTGTCTGGTGTTTTGTCGAGTATGGTGATAGGGGATTTCATTGGTTTCTTTCTGGGGGGGATATTGTTTGCTACTAGCGGTTTTTGGGCTTCAAATAATTCTTCATTTTGATTTTCTATTGGTTCTGTTTCTTGTTGAGAAGGGATATCTTCCATTAATGGAGTAGGTGTCGGAGCTTGTTTGATTTTCTCTGTTTTTGTGCTGGCGATGATTTCATTTCCTTTTTTGACCATCTTAGATAGAAATCCTGCCGCATTTGTATTTTCTTTTTTTCCTATTCCGATACAGGTTACGCTTATGTTTTCTGTGTTTTTTTGTTCAAGAATGTCTTCTAGTTGGTCACAACTTTCTTCAAAATTTTCACGTGCGAATATTTGTACGACTTCATTGGTAGTAATAGATCGAAGTAATCTTTTGCTAGAGAGAATGATGGTGTCATTTAGGTTTACTTCTCCACTGAGTATATTTAGGAATAGATCATCATCGTCTTCTCCTCCCTCAGATATCTGGCTGACAGAATGATCTCGAACGAGGTATGATTCAGATTTTCCTGATTGGGTAAGGAAAAGTTGGTTGAATTCAAAATAAGCCATAATGATGTCTGGCTTTTTTCCGTCGAGTGCTTGTTTTGTATTTAGATTTACGACTTTGAGTGCTTCTTCAAATTTATCATAGGTATTAGATATTTTTGATTGTTTGATATGATCGATGGCTGTTCCAAATATTTCTTCCGCAATTGCGTCTGGATTTTGGATGGAATTTTCGAAATTTCCTAAGAAATAAATTTCATGCCCTTCGCTTAGTGTCTCATGGAATGCGAAATTTCTATTTTTGGGACTGCTTTTTACTTCGAAGTTGTGTACAGGGAAATTCATGTAGAGATATTTATTTTACTATTAAAACCAATTTGTTACTGCATTTTTTGTATATGTTATTTATACTTGTCTTTTTTGTGAGTGTATAGAAAAATGGCTTAAAATTAATTGATATTTTATTGTTTTTGTGCTATAGTGATCTTTAATAAGACCCTTTTATACCCATAATATTATGATCCATTTAGCGAAAAGTCTTGGTATTGCTGAGTATCAAAAAAGAAATGTATTTTGGCTTTGGGGGCTTCGTTTTTTGTATCAAGTTGGCTTTGTTTTTTCATTTACCATCCTTGTTTCATATTTTGTAGATGTCTTTGGGGCAGAGCATTTGCTGTATTTTTTCC
>JABAZT010000020.1:50508-54893 GCA_018608565.1 Candidatus Altimarinota bacterium | reverse complement strand
TTCAACTTTTTTCTATTTGAAATTTAATGTAGATCGTTTTGTAGCTGGAACTGTCTTTGGGGTTTTGATATTTCTTTGTTTATCTTGGTTTTTTCGTGAATCGGGGACGTTGTTTTTTGTTTTTGCGCTTGTTGCCAAGGATTTTTTCTTTGCTCCTATGAATATTGCCTTGTACAGGAAGAGTGAATCTCTTCTTTCTCCACGAGAGGCGGTTAAATTTATGCCAATTTTGGATACAGGGATAACGGTTGGTACTATTGTTGCGGCTGTTTGTTTTCTGCAATTGCTTCCATTCTTTCCGCTCCCGACTTTGTTATTGTTTTGGGTAGTGCCGTTACTAGGAATTTTATTTGCTATAGTTTTTGGACCTCGATTCCTTAGGAATGTTCCAGAGATTGACTTTAGTCTTTCTCAGAAATCAGAAAAAATTCATTGGATTGAGGGATTTCGGTTTATACAAAAGACGCCATTTTTAAAAGGAATGATAATCCTGGTATTATTGCAGTCTGTTGTTTGGGGTGTTTTAGATTATGAATTTACAAGTCATGTTCAGGAAACGGTAGAATCTCATCATCCTACGATTTCACTAAGTAATTTACAGGCTAATATTTTCAAAGATTCATTGGAGCGTGTTGAGGCAGTGGTAGAACATGTTGATGAAGTTATTGATGGTGTTTCGGGAAAGGTTATGGCTCATACTTCGTTGGCTCATAGTCTTGGGATGTTTAATCTTTTGTTTGGGCTTATTGCATTGTTTGTTCAGTTGTTTGTTGTTTCACGTGTTATGGAACGTATAGGGGTTCTTGGTTGTATGGCGGGTTTCTTTATTGGGATTGCTGGTTTTTCAATTCTTGTGTTGAATGGCTTTCTTTCGTTTAATTGGTTGAGTGCTTATCAGCATGGGTTTCATGCTTTCTTTGGGGTTGGGTATCATTTGACCTTTTACTCGATTCTTTCTCCTTATAGAGAGGTGGTTCGGCATTTTTTGGAGGCATTTATTCGTCCTGCTGGGGTTTTACTTGGCGTAGGGAGTGTTTGGGTTGCTCATTCGGTATTTCATATTGATGGAGCTTCATATGCTCTTATGCTTTTAACGGTTGTCTCTTTTTTTGTTGTGACTTTGTCTTTTCGTATTCGAGGGTGGTATACGAATATGGCGGAGCAGAGTATGCTAGATGATGATTCTTCTGTTTCTCGATTTCATGTGATGGAAATCTTATCTCAAAAAGGACATGTCGAGGCGGTTCAGGTCTTGTCTAGAGAGCTGATCAAGCGGGATGGGCATCCTATGATTCGTCTTAAGGCTTTGGATTCTCTTACAAAGCTTGGTGATCCTTTGGTTCTTCCTATGTATTGTAAGTTTTTAGAGGATGATTTGGTTGATGATGAGTTGAAAATTTCAATTTTGGATTCTTTGACTCAATTTCCAAGTTTGAAGTCTTATCTTTCTCGGCATATGTTTTCACAAAGAAGATTGCTTGAAACCTTGGAGTTTTTGTTTGATGCGGCGGATAATTCCTATGTTAGAAAGTTAGTTATTATTTCTATTTTTCGTCATATTCCAACTCAAGAAACGGTTTCATTTTTTCTTGATAGGATTCAGTCAGATGATGAGCATGTTCGATCGGTGTGTCTTCGTTCGGCGGCAGAGCTCTACAATGATCCTGCTATTGCGTATTATTTGCGTGGATTTTTATATAGTTCGAGTCCAAGATTGAGAGGGCATTCGGTTATTGCTCTATGGGAATTTGTTGATCATGGAGAGCTTGGTATTGTTTTGGATGAACTTGTGAATGGGAAAACTAAAGAAGAGCAAATTGCGGGGTTATATTCTATTGGAGAAATACAGGAGCGAGGCCGCCTTGATAGTGTTATTTATGCTCTTTCGGATTTAGACTCGGATGTCCACTTACATGCTCTTGTGGCTCTTGCGAAAATGGGGGATGATCGATGTATTTCAGGGATTGTGGATGTTTTGTTTGGAGAAGATTATGTTCTTTCTCAGTCTGCGTATGAAATGTTGAAACGTGTTGATCCCGACTTTCAGGAAAAAATACAAAAAGAGGTTCAGTATGAAGTATCTCGAGAAGTATTTCGTATTTTGGATATGCGGCTTGTGGATGCGGTTGATGCTATTCCTGAAAAACAGTTCAAAAGACTTTCACATTTGTATAAAATTGCTGGAAAGTTTGAAGACTTATTTTTGTTGGAGCAATTTAAGGTCGTTTAATTTATATATTTTGAAGATTTTTCTGGTTTTATTTTTTTGGGAGGGCTCTTTTTATGACGATATCTCTTTTTGGTTTGTCGTTTAGATCTGTCGTTACACTTGCGATTTTGTCTACTATTTCCATTCCTGATACTACTTTTCCGAAGATACTATGTCTTCCGTCTAAGAATTCAGCGTCTTGTTGTACGATGAAAAATTGAGATCCGTTTGTGTCAGGTCCTTTGTTTGCCATAGAAACCATTCCTCTTGTATGGCTTAGTGATTCTGAAAATTCATCTAGAACGTATTTTTGTTTGAAACCAGTTCCTCCTGTTCCATCACTGTTTTCAAAGTCTCCTCCTTGGATCATAAATCCGTCAATTACTCTATGAAAAATGGTGTTGTTGTATTTTCCTGATTTTGCGAGCCAGTAGAAGTTATCTGATAGATTGGGAGCCTCTTTTTCGAAAAGTTCGATTACGATATCTCCTTGGTTTGTTTGAAGTGTTATAGTTTGCTTGCTTGAGATGAGTGATGCCCCCAATTTCCCTGTGTCAGAAACTTTTATACCTACTATGATTATGATAATCATTAGGATTGTGATGAGTATGAATTTCCAGTTTATTTTTTTCATTGGAATTATTGATTAGTTATAAATCTTTATTTTGTACCCCAATTCTTTTCTATTTTTGCTTTTTAGTCAATGTTTAGTCTCTTTTTTCTTTTTCAACATTTTTTGTATACCGTGTCAATCTAAATTTTACATTATTTGCTTTACTTTTGTGTGTTCGAACGCTGTAATGGTTAAAAAATTTGAACACAAATTTTATTACAAGAATATTGATTCTCATGAAACTTATCCATTCCTCTCGTATCTTACTGTTATGTTTTTGTTTTTTATTGTTTTCCACAGAGGCTAGTGCCCTGACTTGGCCAGGGAGTCAGCCTAGTGGTGAGGTTGAAAATGGTAAGATTGGTGATTGGGCTGATGAATTGAGGAATATTATTGCTCCAGATGCTGTAGATGGAGCAAGTCGTCTTGGGATTGGTGATGGAACTAGTAATCCTAATTTAGATGCTGTTCAGGAGGATGGAAGTGGGCGTAAGTTTATAAATGTTTCAACTGGGGGAGAAGAGGATCTTTTGTTGGATGTTGAGGGGGCGGTTGGGGCTGTTTGGTATTGTGATGAAGATGGTAATAATTGTTCTGCTGCGGCTGCTTTGTCAGCACTTGTAAGTGGGGGGAGTATGGCAACTTCTATACAGGTCTTGTCAGATGCTCCTGTTGCGGGGCAAGCTGTTGGTGATGTGTATTATGATTCAGGGGACTTTGCTGTGTATACTTGGGACGGAGATTCCTGGGAGCCAGTGGGTTCTAGTGGAGGGGTGGCGAGTCTGGATGATGGGAAAGTATTTGTAGGAGATGGAGGTAATGTGGCAGCGGGAGTGACGTTGAGTGGAGATGCGACGATAGATAATGCAGGAGTAGTGACGATATCAGATGGAGCTGTTGATTTGAGTGATTTGGATGCAACGATAGTGGAAGGGACGACAATAGATTCAACAACGGATGGAGATGATTTGGTGGATGAGTCAGCCGTAGAGGACTATGTAGAATCTGTGGCAGTGTTGTCACCAGCGACGGCGTGTACGGTAGATGGAGAAGTATTGAAGTGGGATAATACAAACAGTCTATGGATATGTGGAACGGATGATGGAGGGGTGGCGAGTCTGGATGATGGGAAAGTGTTTGTAGGAGATGGAAGTAATGTAGCAACAGGGGTTGCATTGGGTGGAGATGTGACGATAGATAATGCAGGAGTAGTGACGATAAGTGTGGACGCAGTAACAACGACGGAGATAGCAGCCGATACGATAGTAGAAGCGGATATTAATCCATTGTTACTATTGACTGGAGGAGAAGATGCGTCAGATGATTTTGCAGCAGCGGACGAAGTTACGATTCCGACGACGTTAGCGGTACAAGAGTATGTAGTATCTAAGACATCAGATTTACTAGGAGAGACGCTGACAGATGGTCAGGTGTTTGTAGGAGATGGAAGTAATGTAGCAACAGGGGTTGCATTGAGTGGAGATGCGACGATAGATAATGCAGGAGTGGTGACGATATCAGATGGAGCTGTTGATTTGAGTGATTTGGATGCAACGATAGTGG
>JABAZT010000020.1:43292-50408 GCA_018608565.1 Candidatus Altimarinota bacterium | reverse complement strand
GTGACGATATCAGATGGAGCTGTTGATTTGAGTGATTTGGATGCAACGATAGTGGAAGGGACGACAATAGATTCAACAACGGATGGAGATGATTTGGTGGATGAGTCAGCCGTAGAGGACTATGTAGAATCTGTGGCAGTGTTGTCACCAGCGACGGCGTGTACGGTAGATGGAGAAGTATTGAAGTGGGATAATACAAACAGTCTATGGATATGTGGAACAGATGATGGAGGGGTGGCTGATGATCTTGGGAGTCATATAGCTATTGAGAATATTCAGCTTGATGGAAATTCCTTAGTGAATGATGATTCCAATCTTCTTTATGAAGGAATCAATATAGATGATGATGGAAAAGTTGGGATAAATACTGCTCCTGATACGAATTTTGGACTTAAGGTTATAGGGGCTGTATATGCTTCTGGTGCATATTCTACATCTGACCGAAGGTGGAAGAAAAATATAGAATCACTTGAGAGTCCTCTTGATAAAGTTTTAGCGTTGAAAGGAGTTTCTTATGACTGGAAGGATCCTAACATGGGAGCTCATCAAATAGGACTTATTGCTCAAGAGGTTGAAGCGATATATCCAGAGTTTGTTTCTACTGATTCAAATGGTTATAAGTCCGTAAATTATGCATCGATGGTTTCTCCTCTTATTGAATCAATAAAGGAACTTGATGCCAAAAATAGATCGTTAGAAGCTCGACTAGGGCGACTAGAAGTACTGCTCGCTCAATAATAGTTTTTTAGGCAATCTTCAAAATCCATGTTTTTACCCTCTGTTATAAAAAAGTATCTTGCTCTAATCCTCCTTGGAACCTTTGTTCCGAGTTTGGTTCTTGGTGCTTCTAATATTGAGGTGGGACAACAGTATGGTTTGGATATGTGGGGAACTAATAATGGGACTAGTGGGAAAATATATTTTCCCACAGATTTAGATGATTTTGGGAATGGTCCTGAAGGCGTTGAGGTAACTGATACTCAAGTTCTTGGAAAATTGTTTTCGGAAAATTATGGATGGATTGATCTACAACCAGTTTCTGGAAGTGGTATAAGTGTATCGATTGAGAATGTTGGTGGAAATCCACAAGGGACACTCTATGGGCTCGCTTGGGGAGAAAATACTGGATGGATCGATTTTGGTATAGATACCGTTAATAATCAACCAGGTGTTTTTGTAGATCAGGGTGGTTATTTTCAAGGATTTGCTTGGTCTGAAACAGTTGGTTGGTTGGCGTTTGGTGATGTAACAACTCTATCAGATAAAGCTCAGACAACATGGCGTCCAGTATTGGGACTTGATTCAGATGAAGATGGTGTGGTAGATACGGTTGATTTGGATGACGATAATGATGGAATATTGGATGCTGAGGAAGATGCAAATATTGATAATGATAATGATCCCACTACAAATCCGACAAATACTGATGGAGATGCTTTTCCCGATTACCTAGATCTAGATAGTGATGATGATGGGGTGAATGATGTTATAGAATCAGGACATGGAATCATAGATTTAGATAAGGATGGAGTTATGGACGGAGCTTCTGTCGACTTTGGGGCGAATGGAATTCATTTGAGTATAGAATCGAATGATACTTTTGCTGCAGCTATTACCTACACGATTCAAAATACTGATACTGATGGAGTTCCTGATTATAAGGATACGGACGATGATGGAGATCTTGTTTTGACCAAATTTGAAAATCCTGATCCAAATAACGATAAAGCTGTAGATGATGCACAAAATACAGATAATGATACCCTTCCGGATTATCTTGATGTGGATGATGATGGGGATGGTATACGAACGATTATAGAAAATCCTGATCCAAATAATGATGGTGCCGTAGATGATGCTCAGAATACAGATGGTGATCTTAAGCCTGATTATCTTGATATTGATGATGATGGTGATGGGGTTTTGACGATAACTGAAGATGACGATACAGATGGTGATGGTGATCCAAGTACGAATCCAACCGATACTGATAATGATGGAACTCCAGATTATTTAGAGCTTCCATCTTTGCCTCCGTCAAACATATCGTTGTCTAATAATACCATTCAAGAAACTAGATCAATTGCTACTACGGTAGGTTTTTTGAGTACATTTGACCCTAATGTTGGAGATACACATGATTATTCTTTCACTTGTAGCGTTCCTGGGATTGATGATGCTCGTTTTAAAACAATTGGAAGTCAGTTGGTTTCGGGGATTGTTTTTAATTATTCAAATCCAGTTGATGCTAATGCTGATGGAATATATGAAATCTGTATTGTTTCTACTGATCAGGATACAAATTCGTATGAAAAATTATTTTCGATTACGATTACCGAGCTTCAGGGAGATACGGATGGTGATGGTATGCCGGACGCATGGGAGGTGTTGCATGGGTTAGATCCGAATAGTCCTGTGGATGATCCAAGTATTGGACATGGACCGAATGATGATCCAGATAATGATGGTTTAACTAATATTCAAGAATATAATGGAGGAGGGAATGATACGGATCCAAATGATCCAGATAGTGATGATGATACTCTGAAGGATGGATTTGAAGTACAGGATTCTTTGACGGACCCAAATGATCCAGATAGTGATTCAGGTCTTACTCCTGGGACGGATGAAAATGATGATGGCATTAATGATCAGTATGCAGATCCTGATGGAGATGGGCTTTTGAATTTTGAAGAACAAATGGCTGGATCACACCCTGGAGATGCGGATACGGATGATGATGGACTGACTGATTTAGAGGAGATTGGATTTGGTTCTGATCCTACGATATATGATACGGATGGAGATGGGATGTCGGATAAATGTGAAAGAGCGCATGGATTTAATCCAACTAACAATGCGGATGGAGCCCTGGATCCAGATGGAGATGGAAAAACAAATGCACAAGAGTGTGCAGGAGGAACAAGTCCTTATAAAAAAGATAAAGAACCATTGCCAGATTTCACTTCGATTGGTTCAAGTGGGAAGGCTGGTGCTCGTGAATGGTGTGTAGGAAGAACCCGTGAAGAGTGTGCAGGGTTTCTTGTAGGACTTGGTAATTCGGATCTTGAAAATTTTGAAGAGAATTATGCACGATCTCTGGAGATAGCACTGGAGCTAAATGAAGGAAGAGCGTCTCGTAAGATTACGTATATTGATGCGCTTGGTCGTGAGCGTTTTGCTGGATTTATAAAAGGAAAACTAGCGACTGATGGATTTGCTCGTCAAGACGATGGATTTATCTATCGAAGACATGTTGTTCGTGAATCACGACTTCATGCGTCTGCGGATGATCCAGTCTTTATGCCTAAGTATACCGTTTCGAATCTTTCAGATGTAGAGGCTGATCATGAGAGTCTTGTTGATATGATTTCCATGAATAGTTTGGGACTTCTTACGGCAGACCGTGATCATCAATTTAAACCTGGAGTAACTTTGACTTGGGCAGAATTGTTACATGCAATGCTTTGGGTTCGAGAAATCCCAATTAAGACTTTAGAGGAGCTTGAGATGGTTCCAGAGTTAGATAATATTACCAAAAGAAATAATTTTGTAAGTCGAGTTCTCCATACGGCTTTTGATGAAAAGATTATTCGTCGTTCATTTGATCCATCTACGATTGTGACTCGTGGAAATGTACTAGAGCTTATGGCCTATGAATATGGTCTTAATTTAGATTCAATTTCAGAGGAAGTTGTTTTTGCTGATATCGAATCTGGGCATGAGTTGTATTCTATTGCACAGGCTGCGGCTAAGCAGAATTGGTTTGATCGTTCTTCATTGAAAACACTTAAACCGAATAGACCGATGACGCGTCATTTATTTTCTTCTTGGTTTATTTCGAGTCTGAGTCTTGCAAATCCTTTCTTGGATACTCCGGCCTTTAATAAAACAGCAGATAAATTACAACGTCTTTATGATGATGTTTATCAACTAAAAGACACTGAAGTTGATGATCAGGGACCACAAAATCGAATTAAAAATAGTACTGGGCTTAGTGAGTTGAGTGATGCAGAGCTTGCATTGAGAGCTCGTAAGATTCGAGAGAAATTAAGGACTGAAAAAGCAGCCTTTGGTCCTACTCGAGCCGTTTGGGATGATCCTAATATAAAAAAATCTCGATTGAAATTTAAAGACAATTCAGAAAATATTCGAAGACAAGGAGGAGGGTTTTATGAAAAAGAGAGCTAGAACTTTCGTTCGATCTATTTCTAAAAAAATATTTTTGGACGGTTTTCTTGAGGAAGAGGCTTTCTTTATTATTTCTTCCAGGTTTTGTTTTTTGGATTTGGGTGAAATCGTAGCTCCGTGTCAGTGAGTATTATTTTGGCTCCAGGGGTTTTGTATTCTGTGTTTGATTTTATTTTTTTGATTTGGAGTGATTTAAGTATGAATTCAAGCTTTGATTTATTTTTGTTTTTTGTTTTAAGGAATTCCTCTTTTCTAGGAGAGGAGTTGTATTGAAAACTTTCTCCGTAATTTTCTACCCATTCGTTGGCTTTTCGGAATTTAGTAAAAGTTCTTTTTGGGTCGTAGAGTGGTAGGTTGTGAGAAAAAAGGTTTGCGGCATAGGCATCCTTTTCGTTTATTTCTAGGTTATCACTTGTTATAAAGTGATTTGGACATATTTTCTTTGCGTGATTATGTGGTTTGGCGAGTTGTTGGTGTAGCTTGAGGGTTATTAATGTATGCCAACGTGCTCGCCAAATATGATCTGGCTTGGTTATAATAAAGAAGTCTATGTCTGCTTCTGGATTTTGTTTTCCTTGCGCTATGGAGCCAGAAAGAAATATGGCCTCTATGTGCTTACTTTTGCCTAATTTTTGAGCCCATAGGTTTGCTTTTTTTTTGAGATCAATCATTGGCAGTACCATAATGATTTTTTTCTGTTTGATCTAGTTTGGAAGTTCGTTCATGTTGAAACTAAGCTTGGTTGTGTCATAAAAATTATTTTGTAGATCTCTAAGGATTACTTTGTCTTTTTGTATTCTATTCCCTTGAATACTTTATTTTTTAGGAAATCATATTTTTGCTGAAGTTGGGAAGACTTTTTGGCGAATAGTCGAAACTTTTCTCCGTGTAGTCGGTAGAGGATATAGCTTTCTGCGAAGTCTTCAAAAGGGTTGGTTGTTGCGTATCCAGAGACGAAGTCTTTTCTTTGTGTAGCTTGTTTTTTGAGGGTGCTGTTTCTCCAAGAAATTCCGTAAAAATCTACACTTGGATCATCTTTGTGTACTATTTTTTTTCGGTCCTTGAAATAACTTCGTCCATGAGAACCTTTTAAATATCCAAGATCAACAATGTGTCCCATCTCGTGTAAAAATACGGCGGATAATTCTTTTGAATCATCTATTAGGTCGGTGTGTAGTATGATCTTTGATTCATTCGAAAGTCCTCTTGATTTGTGATATTTGTTTTTGACGATGAGGGATTGTAGGTTTTGACTGTGTTCTTTTGGAAGTGCAATGATACTGCTTCTTAGTGTTGATTTGATGGAAGATAGTTCTCGGGCACCTGCGTTTGTTTTAGTGGAAAAATTTTGTGCTGAAAAATATCCATTCCAAGGAGTATTGCTTATTTTTTGTTCAATTTTCTTTTTAGGGATATCACTTTGTATTATAGGAAAACGTCTTTTTATATAAAACTGAGTTCTGCTTAGTGATGTGTATTTTGTTTGAGCTGCTTTATGATATTCCTCTATAGCAGTTGTAGGGGTAAACAAGAGGCTGAGTATTATTCCAAGATATAACATTATTAAAGCTTTATGACTTATTTTTAAAATGTTTTATTTTGGTTTTTGTAGTTATAATATTCATTTTTAAGTCATAGTTGTCAATTTATTTTTTAAATATATCTAAAATGTGATGTTTTTTAGTTTTAGTTGACATTGTTTCTGTTTTTTTCAGAATCCGTCGGAAATTATATTTTAAAGTATTAATACACATGTCGGATCAATCTTTTATTGTTCAGATTCAGGAGACTGAGGAGGAAGCCGCACTTTTAGTGAAAAAGGCACAGTCTAAGCAAGCGGATGAGTTGGTTTCCTTTGAACAGGAATTGACTGAGAAACGAAGTGAGAATTTTGGAAAATCTAGAGATAAGGCTCGTGTTGGACTCAAGGATCATCAAGCCAAAGCTAAAGATACTTATTCTAAGCTTATGTCTGACGCGGATAAAGAGGCTAAGAAAATTCAAAATGGTACGGATGAAAAGATTCCTTCGGCGGTTAATGCCGCAGAACATTTTCTATTTGAGCTGGTTGGTTAGTCTATTTTACTCTATATCCTATGTCTAAGGTTGCCCTTACAAAAATTCGAGTGGTTGGTCTTCAAAATCATTATAAGGTTTTGGTTCCGTATATTCATAAGCTTGGAAATCTTCATATTATCCCTATTGATTCAGAAAAAGGAACGTCAAGTCCTAACTTTTTTCATCGATATGATTTAGCTCGTATTGCTTTTGCCCTTAATTTTCTCAAGCCTTATATCTCTAAGAAATCAAAACTTGATTCTTTTTTGTCAGGAGGGAAGTTAGTTCTTTCTGAAAAAGAAATGATGGATCGTGTGGAGGCTTTTTCTGGAGAAGCGGATGAGGTTCTTGGTTCCGTGTCTCAATTGCATGAAACATTGGTTAGACAGAAAAATGAGCTGGAGCGAGTTAAGAGGATGCAAGATATCGTTGTTAGATTTAAGGGATTGAATATTCCTTTGGAATCTGATTATGGTACGCAATATACTAAAACTTGGATTGGAACGGTGTCTAAGGAAAAAGAAGTTCCTTTTTTATCGGCTTTGTCTGAGGATACAAATCTTATAGACCTAGAAGTACTTTCTCGTTCTGGTGATTCTGTGTTGATTCGTGTTTCAGCTTTGGACTCGGTGTTTGAGGTTGTTGAGCCGTTGTTGAGTGAGTATGAGTTTTTGTCGTTAGAGTTTAGCCAACTCGAGGATTATTATGGAATGTCTGTATCTGATGTGGAATCTCAGTTTGGATCTCAATATGCTGATATTGAGTTGGAAATTCGTGAAATTGAAGGAAAGATAAAATCACTGGCGGTGCATGAAGAAGATTTGAGAATTATGTATGATTATGAATCTTGGAAAAAACAGAAAGATG
>JABAZT010000020.1:6502-43282 GCA_018608565.1 Candidatus Altimarinota bacterium | reverse complement strand
GCAAGAACATGCTTATCTTACAGATCGAGTTTTTGCATTCGAGGGGTGGATGGATACTCGGGCTTTAGCGTCATTTCAGAAATGGATTGAAAATGCCTTTGCGGGTGATGTTTCAGTTGAGGTGATTGAAGCGCAAGAAGATGAATCAATTCCGGTAATGATTGAGAATAAAACAGGTATCAGGTCATTTGAGCCTATAGTAGAAATGTATGGGCTTCCAGGGAATGGGGAGATTGATCCTACTAAATGGGTAGCTCCTTTCTTTTTTATATTTTTTGGACTTTGTCTTTCAGATGTTGGGTATGGGACGATTATTACGTTAGTTAGTTTGTTTTTTATTCTTTTTGGAAAAATGTCTCGTGGAGCCAAGCACTCTTTAGCTCTTTTACTTTTTTGTGGGATTGGAGCCGTTATTGGAGGTGTTGTGCTTGGAGGTTATCTTGGATTAGAGCCGGAACAAATCCCTGCTCTTGTAAATCCGGAAACAGGACTTTTCTATGGACAGCTTTTTGCTCCATTGAAACAGCCGCTTATATTTTTGAAGATTTGTTTGTTTCTTGGGATTTCTCATATTATTCTTGGAATCTTTCTTTCAGGAGTTAAATCTTGGATTAATGGAAAAAAATTACCTTTATTCTTAGAAGCTATTCCTTGGTGTGTATTGCTTGGTGGTGCTTTTCTTTTTGGATTTGGATCTGATTTGAACACTTTATTTGGAGTTAATCTTATTAATCCTGAGTTTTTCAAGATATTGGCTCTTATTGGCGCGGTTGTTCTCTTTTTAGGACATATAGTGTTGGAACTTGCTGAGGGAAAACCAGTTCTAAAGACACTTCTTGTCGGGCCTATTACTGGGGCCTTGAAACTCTTTGGAATTACGGCTTATGTGACGGATCTTTTGAGTTATTCACGGCTTATGGCTTTAGGAATGGCAACTGGAGTTGTGGCATATGCTATGAATCTAACGGCTACTATTCTAGGGGATATGATTCCTGTTGTTGGTGGAGTAGTACTGGTCTTGTTTATTCTTTTTGGTCATACCCTTAATTTTGCGCTTTCACTTTTGGCGGCGTTTATACATACTGGAAGACTTCAGTTTGTTGAATTTTTTAGTAAATTTTACGGAGGCGGAGGTGAAAAATTTAAACCTTTCGGAAGGGGGTTTAAGTACCTTTTCTTAAAGGATTAAAACATTTGACTTTTCCGTCCTATCTGTAGAATCCTTCCGAGTTTTATTTACCCTTTAATACTTTTAATCTCATGGAAACGATTGTAACAACTGCTCCTGGTATCCTTGCTGATGGATCCGTTTGGGCATTTATGGGAGCTGGTGCTTCTATTGTTTTGGCTGGTGCTGGTTCTGTTCTTGGTACTTATCCTGCTGCAGCCAAAGGGGCTGGAGTTATCGCTGAAAATCCTTCAGCATTCGGAAAAATTACTCCACTTGTAGCTCTTCCTGGATCTTCAGTGATCTACGGATTCCTGATTTCTCTTTTCATCTTTCTTAAACTAGGAAATGGTGACATGAGTCTTACGGTCGGAGCTCAACTCTTTTTTGTTGGTCTTACTATGGGACTTGCTGGTTTATTTACTGGTTGGCTTCAAGGTAAAGCTGCGGCAGCTGGAGTTGCAGCGGTTGGGAAAAATGAATCTGCTTTTACTCCTGCTATTGTCCTTGCGGCACTACTTGAAACGGCAGCAATTTTTGCTCTCCTTGTAAGTATTCTTCTTCTCAACACTATCGCTTAGTCGATAATTTGAGATTTTACATTAGTTTTTAAAACCTACTTATTTTATGTCTTTGCAAGATATACTGAAAAAGATTCTGGACCAAGCTCAGGCTCAAGTGAAAGAAATCGAAAAGGAAACGGCAGAAAAAAAAGCCTCTTTAGTGGCTGCTTCATCTGATATCGAATCAAAAGATCTTTCTGATCTTGAAGCTCGTACTAAGGGTGCTTTTGGTTCGGTGGACACAAAAGCTCAGTCAATGGCTCGTAGAGATACAGCTAAGATGTTGGGTGGAGTCAAGAAAGACTTGGTTGAAAAATCACTTGCTGCCTTGATTGTTCATTTGAATGGACTTGGAGATGAAGCGTATAAGAAATTTATTTCAGCGCTTTTATCTCAAGTTGATGAAAAAGATGGAGTTCTTGAAATTCCAAAAGGAAAAAAATCACTTTATGATACCTCGATTGAGTTGAAGGAAGTGGATTCTGTTTCAGGTGGGTTTATCTTTAGAAACAAAACCGTTACTATTGATAATACATTTGAGAGTTTGGTGTACTCGCAATTTCGATCTCAACTTGAGATTTATTTTGCAGAACAGCTTAAGCTTGTGTAAAGCTTGTGTTATTTCAAACACTTACAATCTAAATTTTAAAATTCTGAATTCTATTTTTCTGAAATTTAAAACCTAAAATTTATACTTATCTATGTCTTCTCTTTATTTTATTTCTGGTCAGATTGCGGTGCTTGAATCCCAGTTGCTCAATTCTGGGCAGCTGGATCGTATGATTGGTGCCAAAACGCCTGAAGAGGCTTTTGGAGTTATGTCAGAACTTTCATATGCCAAGTACTTTGATGATTCTCTTGAAGCTAGAGATTTTTCTATGGTGATAGAGAATGGATTAAAAGAGACCAAAGAATTGCTCGTTGATGGGACTGATGATCATCGAGTTCTACATTTGATTTGGGCTCGATTTGATCTTAATAATTTGAAACGTGCCTTGAAGGAACGTTTTATAGAGGGAAAGGATGGACTTGGAGCTTTTACTGAAGATAATGGGTACTCAGCTCTGGGACGATTATCAGCGGAAAAAATAGAATCTCTGGTTTGGAATCCTGAAGAATCTAATTGTCCTCTTCTTTCTGTTGTGTTTAAGCATGCTCAAAAGGATGTTATAGATATTCGTGAAGTAGAGATGGAATTAGATTTGGCTTACTTTGCATTTGCGAAGAAACAATCGAAGAATGGCTTGGTTCGGTCATATGTTCAACATCTTATTGATGCACATAACTTTCGATCGGTATTGCGTTCTGTTCTTATTTTAGAATCTTCGCTTGATCCATTGATTTGGGTTGAGGGTGGTTCATTGGATCGTGATCGTTTTTTGGCGGTTACTTCACTAGATCAGTTTGTTGATTTATATGGAACGACTCCTTTTTCTGAATTGTTACGCTCGGCTCCTGATTCATTGAGTGGAGAAGAGCTACTGGTACGTGTTGAAAAAATTCTCGATCAATATGTATATGGTTGGCTTGGTTCTATTTCTCTTGGATCAGATTCTATTCTGAGGGTCTTGTATTATTTTGAACAACGGCTTACCAATGCTCGTATGCTCAAGACGGTGATGCTCGGAAAGTTTTATGGACTTGAGGTTCAGCAGATACAAGATAAGTTGAAGCATGTAGGCCACTAGAGAAGTGAGAAAGATAAAGGGAGGAAAGATTGAAAGGCGTTTTTAAATCATAAATTGAGCCAATCAAATATAAAATCTTAGATACTTAAATATTTAGCTATTACTACTATGTCAGACGAAAATTATAAGCTTGCGGTTGTTGGTTCTCCTAGTTCTATTCTCTTGTATCAAGGAGTTGGAGTAGAAGTTTTTGGGGTAACGAATAATGAAGAAGCTCGTACGATAATGACTGATATAGCACTCCCAAAGATCGGAGAAGATAGTTGTGATTATGCCGTGGTGTTTGTGGAAGAGTCGTATTATAATGCGTTTCCTCCTGATTTAGTGGAACGTTTTGCAAAAAGACCCTTGCCAGCGGTAGTACCAGTACCGTCTCCAGATGGGAAAGGGGATAGTACAGATCGACTCAAAGTATTGGTTGAGAAAGCGGTAGGAAGTGATATTCTCGGATAATTCCTTATAGCGAAGCTTTTATTGCGGCGATGGTATCAAGTTCGTGGTCTGTTTGGTTTGCCTCTGTTTTTGTGGCGAGATCATGACTTCTTTGTTTGGTTCGAATGAGGTATTGTCCTGTTATGGTATCGATTTTTTCGATGGCTTTATTTTCTACTTTTTGTTGTTCGTTGTTTTCTGGGTTTTGATTATATTGGGACTCTTTTTCGAGTGAAAGCATGAGGTTTTCCAGTCTTTGAATTTGAACGTTGTTGTTCTTTAGATCCTTTTTTAGATTGGTGATGAGGAATTCATATGATTTTTCATCAAGAGTGTTTGTCTCTAGTAGATGTCGAATGAAATCTCGACGGACTTGCAGTGCAATATCTTCTCGATTGGTGATCCAGAGGATTAGTTCTTGAAGCTCGGGGGGTATGTTTTTCATGGGTATGTACTAAAGAGAAAATCCAGTAAAGAGGCAGCTGATGGGTTCTCCGTTTTTTTTGGTTATGCTCGCATTTTCGGCGAAACGTCCTCCAGAAATGATGGATCCGTATATTTTTATTTTTGAGTCTGTTTTGAATGAACCTTGTTCTGATCCGGTTGAGCTTTCTATGGTTAGGATAGATCCTTGTCCCTTATAATTTGCTTCTACTTTTGCGGTTACGATTGTTTTTGCTGCTTTTTGGAGATCTTCAGGTATTTCGGTGGTGTGGTTTGGGACGGGAGTGATGTTGAGTTTTACGGTTTGTCCTACGGGAACGGTGCTGATTAGATCAAAACTATCGGATTCTTCCATCTGATTTACGAGTCGTTTGTAGTTTTCATCTGCGGCGTTGTGTTGTAGTTGTTCTTGTATCGTGTTTACAAAAGAAGGTTCTTGTTCTCGTTTGTCTTTGGCTTTATATCTTTCTATGAACGGTATTTCTCTGATTTCTCGTAGTTTTTTTTGTGTGTCTGTTATTTCTTTTCCTTTTAGACTTGTTTTTGTTTTTAGTTTTAGTTCTTTTTTAGCATTAGGATTTTCTAATTTCTCTAAATTTGTTCTAGCTTTTTTATATGCGTTATAGGCGGTGCTTGTAAGTGATCCTTCCTTTGTTCGTTCCTTTTGTTTTTCTTGTAGTTGTGTGTTTTTCCAGTCTGCTTCTCGAGCGCTGGTTTCGTATTGTGCTTTCTTGAGTTTTTTTTCGTGAGATTCGGAGGCATCTATATATTTGCTGAGTGTATCAGTTCTATATTCTTTTAGTCCTGTATGAATATTTTGTAGTGTTTGGGCAATGTTGAACTCTTCAAATTCAGCTCCTTTTTTAGCTTCGAAGTGTTTTTCAAGTTCTGTTTTATTTAATTCGGAGAGGCTTCCTTCTATAGATTCATAGCTTTGTTCAAATTTCTTGATGAGGGATTCAAACGCTATTGGGTCATTTTTTGTATTTCGGTCTCCGAGCCGTTCAAGACACTGTTGTGCTAGATCTACGACTCCTCCTGAGAGTTGTAGGTTGTTCATCGTGGATTGGACTCGTTCGGCGTCTTCTTGGCTGTATTCAGCGGTTTCTGATTCGAGGAATCGTTCTTCGAGATATTTGAGGACTCTGCCTCGTGCTTCTTTTGAGAGTTTGGAGAATTCTGTTTTTGGTGTATTCTCTTCAAATGCCCAGGCAAGGAGACATTGAATCTGTATTTGAAAGTGTAGATTTTCAAAATTTTCGACTTGGTACACTTCCGATAGGACTACGCCTTGAGCGATAAGTTCAGCGTTGATTTCTTGTATTGCTTTTCCTCCTTTGAGTCCTTTTATTTCTCTTGGGACATCTTGGAAGCAATCCATCGTATAGACGTCTTCGAAGCTTTCTTTCTCTTTTAGTGCGGTATATTCTGTCTGTGTCCATTCGTCTATTTTTTCATATTCCTTTTTTCCTATTTCGGATTTTTTATTTTGTTCATCGACTTTTTCGTTGAGTTCTGTCTGGGTAATGATTTCCTCTAGATATTTTTTAAATCCTTTATCCGCCATAGCGTCTAATAGTGCTGCTTCTTGTGCATCTTCATCGGGAATTGTTTTGGCTATTATTTTCTTAAGTGTATCACTTTGTATGTTTTGTTTGCCTCCGTTTTCGTAGAAAATTCGAAATTCATCGATAAGGGCTGGATACTCTTTTCCTTCTGGATCGTTTTTGGCGTCATGGAAAGCCGTCTGTATATCCGTGATAATATTCTTTCGTCGTCCTTCGGCTCCTTGAGAGAGAGTGTTGAGTTGACCGTCTAGGGCTCCAAATTGTTCCTCTAGTTTTCCAGTGAAGCTACTGTCAAATTTGTTAAAGGCTTCCCATTGTTCTTGTTCGGCTTCAAATTCTTTTACAAATCCAGCTTCATTTTGTGTTTTAAGCCATCCCCATCCCGTGGTTTCTTTGCTTTCCTTGTATTTTTCTAGATTAAGTCCTTCGTATTGTTTCCAGATTCTTTCTTGTTTGTCGTAGTGTCTCCGCCATTGTTCCTTGAGGTCTCCTTGAGTTGCTTTGAGAAGATTTTTATTTAGATCCAGACGGGTGAGGGTGATGTAGGCTTCTTGGCTTGTATTCTCAATGGCTTTTCCGATGTTGTTGGTATCTGCTTTTAGGATTCTGGACACCATCTTGGCATCGTCTACATTCCCAAAATTGCTATCAAGATTTCCTTGGTAGTTCTTTTGTGTTGCTTCAAGAACGTCTAAGGCTCTTTTGCTGAAATTTTTGGCGAGTTCTTCTGCTGGATTCTTTTTTTCGGTTATCTCTAGGTCTTCGCTTTTGATTCCATAGTTTTTTTCAAATTCTTCAAGTTCTTTGCTATATTTTTCATTGACGGTTGTTTTTGCGGCTTGAACTTTGAGGTCTAGTTCTTTTCCCGCTTCATACTTTTTTCCCTGCTCTCCTGCATGGAGATTTTCTAGGGTTTGTAGATTTGGTTGGTTTTCTCTGGAGAGTGCTTGAGATTTTCCCATTGGATGAATCTTTATAATAAAATCTAATTATTTTATCACAAAAATGACTAAAAAACAATGATGGAATATCTGTCTATTGATAGAGCTGGGTATGGGTACCAATATCATGTAGGATAAGGGTTCCTGTGATGTACTGGAATATTAGTCGATAATCTCCATGGACTTGAATACTGTGCCAAGCCGAAAATGCGCCTCGAAGTTGTGTATGACTCAGGATAGGATGATGTGGTTCGAGTAGTAGTGTTTCGATGATAGGAATACATTTTTCTTGGATCGTTTCTGGTGTTTTTTTATATCGAGCTTGGAAGTTTTGGTGGTATTGAATCATGGAAGGATGGCGAGAGACTGAAAAGTATTAATTAAGATTGTTTTTTAGATCTTGTGGAGTGTTTAGTTTTTGGCTGAGTTTGTTGTTGTTTTGGACATCTTGCTGCTGTTTAAGCCAACGTTCTCGGGTGAGTTCTTTTGGGATTTCAAGCAGTTGGAAGTCTATTCGTTGTTCTCGTACAAGACGCTTGAGGCAAAGCTTGAGATAGGTTGCGAGTGGTATCCCTAGTTCGTCGGCGACTTTTGCGGCTTCGTTTTTTAGGGATTCATCTACTTTGAGAGAAATTATCGATGTTTTCATACCTATATGGTATTAATTTGGTGCTCTTTTGTCAATTTGTTCGAAAAGGTCTTTAATCCTTTTGCAAAGCGTTTTTTGTTTAGTATCTTCTGTTGGATTTATGCGTTATTCTTAATTATTATCAAATGAGCACAAAAGATCCAATTATCGTCCGTGTTGCTGGTCCACTTGTCGTGGCGGAAAACATGGAAAAAGCACAAATGTACGAAGTAGTTCGAGTTGGTGATGAAGGACTGGTAGGAGAGGTGATCGAGCTAGAGGCTGGAGAAGCGTCTATCCAGGTATATGAAGAAACGGCTGGGGTTGGACCTGGAGAACCTGTAAAGCTTACAGGACAAACACTCTCTGTAGAGCTTGGTCCGGGATTGCTTGAGTCTATCTATGATGGAGTACAACGTCCGCTTTCTATTCTTGAGGAAAAATCAGGTCATTTCTTGGCTCGTGGTATTGATGCTCCAGGATTGGATCAAACAAAAAAGTGGGAATTTGTTCCTAGTGTTTCGAAAGGAGACAAGGTTGTGGCAGGGGATGTTCTTGGGACGGTTCAAGAAACGAGCTTGATCATGCATAAGGTTATGGTTCCAGCTTCAATCAAAGGAGAAGCTATGGTTGAAAAAATTGAATCAGGACATTTCAATGTAACGCAAAATATTGCGATGCTTAAAACAGCTAAGGGAAGTGAATCAGTTCAGATGCGACATTACTGGCCAATCCGGAATGCTCGAAAAACAAATGGAAAACTAATCCCAAGTGAACCACTCAAAACAGGATGTCGTTCTATCGATATGTTCTTTCCATTGGCTAAAGGGGGAGCAGCATGTATTCCTGGGCCATTTGGTTCTGGAAAAACGGTAACGCAACAATCTCTGGCTAAGTACTGTGATGCTGAAGTGATTGTTTATATTGGTTGTGGTGAGCGAGGGAATGAGATGACGGAGGTACTAGAAGAATTTCCACATCTAATCGATCCTAATACAGGAGAGCCTCTGATGAAACGAACGATCATGGTGGCGAATACTTCAAACATGCCAGTAGCGGCTCGTGAAGCTTCTGTATATACAGGAATTACAATTGCTGAGTATTACCGAGATATGGGATACCATGTAGCACTTATGGCTGATAGTACATCTCGATGGGCTGAGGCTATGCGTGAAATGTCTGGTCGTCTTGAAGAGATGCCTGGTGAAGAAGGATATCCTGCCTACCTTGGGTCTAAAACGGCTGAGTTCTATGAACGAGCTGGTGCGGTAGATTGTCTTGGTGGCGGTGGACGGACTGGTTCTCTTACTGTTATTGGAGCGGTATCGCCTCCAGGTGGAGATCTTTCTGAACCAGTTTCTCAAAATACACTTCGAGTTACAAAAGTATACTGGGGACTTGATAGTAAGCTTTCTTATCAACGTCACTTCCCGGCGATCAACTGGCTCAAGAGTTACTCTCTCTACCAATCAAATGTAGAGAAATATATGAAAGATAATGTGGCAGCGGATTATTGGGAAGTTCGAGAAGTGGCTATGACACTTCTTCAAGAAGAAGCGAAGCTAGAAGAAATTGTACGTCTTGTAGGACCAGAAGCTCTTTCTACTCGAGAAAAACTCGTGTTGTTGGTTTCTAAGTCAATTCGAGAGGATTATCTATATCAAGATTCGTTTGATCCTGAAGATGCTTATATTATCCCAGAGAAACAGTATCAAATGATTAAAACAATTGTTTCACTGTATGAAGAAGGGAAAAGATTGTTGGATCGAGAAGAATTTGATTTTGCTCAAGTAGAAGCACTTCCAGTGATCAACAAACTTGCGAAGATCAAAGAAATTGCAGCAGATGATGTGGCTGGATTTGAGACGGTACGAAAAGATATTGTGAAGCAAATTGGAGCGCTGTAGTCCCTCTCTCTAAATCTCTCTCCCATGGGGAGAGAGACTTGAAGAGCAATCACCCCCTAGCCCCCTCTTTCACAAGAGGGGGAATGGAAATTAAGGCAGGGCTTTGGCTCTGTCTTTTTTACTCATTTTTGTTTTAGCGTAATATCACGTTGATATTTTTTGGTTTTTTTGTATAATGTTTACAATACTTTATACATGACAAAATTTGATATTAAAACGCCATCGGGATTTCCAGAGTTTACACCGGCTCAAGAACGGATGAGACATCATTGGATCGCAGTTATACAGCGTGTATTTGAGCAATATGGTTTTGGTCCTGTGACAACGCCTCTGGTGGAGCGAGAGGAAAATCTCCTAGGAAAAGGGGGGAATCCAAAAGAAATGTATGTACTCAAGAGACTTCATGATGAAGCGGGTGATACAAGTCATAGTGGAAATGCGTTGAGGTTTGATCATACGGTGCCTTTGGCGTTGTATGTGGCTCGACATCGAAATGAAATTGCGTTTCCGTTTAAGCGGTATTCTATTGGTCCTGTGTTTCGTGGAGAACGAGCTCAAAAAGGACGTTTTCGGCAGTTTGATCAGTGTGATATTGATATTGTAGGGATGGAGAGTTTGGATATAAAAAATGATGCACTAGTGGTGGCGGTAATGGTGCAGATTTTTGAGCAATTGAATATTGGTGATTTTATTATCAGGATTAATAATCGAAAATTGCTTATTGGTTTTTTTGAAGAATTACTTGGGATTACGGATGCTGAGGAAGTGAAGGCGATCATGGATGTGTTTGATGATCTAGAGAAAACGAAGAAAACAGATATTACTAAACGGCTGGTTGCTCTGGGGCTAAAGGAGGATGATATTGGAAAAATATATGGATTTTTGGAAGGTGGTGATTTTGCAGCTCTTGCGGAAGGTTGTGAGGAAAATTCACTTTTTCTTCAGGGTTGGAATGAGTTGTCTACGGTGTTTATTTCCCTCAAGCAAATGGGGGTAAATCCAAAAAGATATAAGCATGATTTTAGTATTGTGCGTGGGCTCGATTATTATACTGGGAGTGTGTATGAGACGAATCTGGTCAATTATCCAGAACTAGGTTCTATTTGTAGTGGCGGTCGGTATGAGGATCTGGCTTCAGTTTTTACACAAAAAAATATGCCTGGGGTTGGTATTTCGATTGGGTTAACACGATTGTTATGGCAGTTGTTTGATGCGGAGATTTTAAAGCCCGTGGAGATGTCTTCGGCGTCATATATGATTATTCCAATGGATGATTCTGAGGAAACAGTAGCTCATGCGTATACGGTAGCCCGAGTGCTTCGAGAGAAGGGGGCTGGGGTTGATCTGTATCTAGAAGATGGAAAGATGAAGAAGAAGTTTGCGTATGCGGAGAAGCTCAAAATTCCAAATGTGGTGGTGATTGGGGAGGATGAGGTGAAAGAGAATTGTTTTGTGGTGAAGGAGATGGAGACGGGGGAGCAGAAGGTGGTTAAGCTGTAGAAGATTATGACGGTATTGAGCAGTAACGACGAAAATGACAATAACGAGCGATAATTAAAGTTTCAAATGAAACTCTCTGCATAAAGGTTGGGGAATCAATTATTTTTTATTTCCCGCACTTGTTGCGGGATCTCTCATTCTTCTAGAGGTCCTTTTTTTGAGAGATGAAGAAAGAACCAAGAATATCTTTGCTTCCTAAAGAAAATTCAGAGAAAATAGCGACTTGTATACTAAAACCTCAAAACCGAATGTTTTTGGACCGACTTAAAGCTTGAGGTTTTGACGTATACTTCACAGTATTTTTTTCATAGGATTCTTCAATTAGTTGGCCTATAAAGGTTAAACTAAATATAGCTCAATATATTATTTGTCTAATAGCAGTTCGTCTGATATTGTCTATTTGATGTCTAAGGCTATTGATTCTGAAGATTCGCATGTGATTAATTTTAATTGTGTCCCCAGATTAGACACAAGAATTAATATTGTTGCGTGGCTCAAAAGTGCCGTTGGTGGAGAAGTTATTCAAAAGATTAAGATTTGTATGGACGATGACGGTTTTAACTTTTTAGAATTTTCTGATTTACAAATTTTTGAGCAGGTTTTTAGCGTAATTGCAGAGAATGCTCCTGTCGGTAGTGATGCATTATTGGATGCCTGTCTTTTGGAATCTGCCTTCACTTCTAATGAAACAGGATTCCCGGTTCCTGTGTATTCTGGAGATGTAGAGACGGCTGGAATAAGAATTTCAAAATTATCTGATGAACATTCAGGAGGGAATATTCCTTTAAATGGTGATATTCGGGATCTTGGAGAGCGAGGATTGCGTGAATTTAAGCACAGTCTGAGATAGTTGTTTAACTTCCAAAATGGTTCCAGAAATCTATGTCCGCGTCGTTATTCGGATTTTCTATGATTGGGAATTCGAAGTTTTTGATGGCGGTGTCGGCGGATTTTAGCTCTGAGATGACTTGTTCTCTATCTTCTGGGGTGACGGTGTAGGATTTAGTTTGGATTTGATCGTTTTTTGGATCGGGGGTGAGGAACTCCAGTTCGCAGTGATCGACGGTCCAGTTTATGCCTTTGGTATGTTTGGATAGTAGGTCGTAAAATACCAGTTGTCGCCAGTAGTTTTCTCCGTGCTTGATGGCTTTTGGTTTACCGGATTTGTAGTCGAGGATTTTGGCGACGGTTTTTTCGTCATTAAGCCATGAGATTTTGTCGGCGTTTCCAGTGATGCGGATTCCGTCGATTTCTGGTTGTAGTTTTCCGAAGTTGAATTCGAGTAAATCATCTGGATGGAAGTTGTTTGATTGGATTCGTTGATCGTAGTAGATTTGGCTGATTTTGAGTCCGTGTTCGAGGAGTTCTTCATATAGTTTTTTGTCCACATTTTGTCCACGAAGTGCATAGATAAATTCTTCCTTGAGTACGGAGTAGGAGGGGAGTGTGTTTGGAGAAATCCCCTCTAGATCCCCTTTCACAAGGGGAGGATCAATCGAATTTTCTTGATAGTGACGGAAGTATCGTTCGAGTCCTTGATGGAGTGCGGTTCCGAGAGCCATTTGTGGTTTTGATTTTCTTGGGAAACGGTAGAGATTTTGGTAGAGAAATCTTCGTGGACAGTCTATGTATGCTTGGAGACTAGAGGCGGACCATTTGTAGTTTTCTGTGAGAGTAGTGAGGATTGATTTTTCTTCTTGGGTAAATTGAGGCGGAGATTGAGAGGTAGAAGATAGAGTGGTAGAGAGAGTTGGGAGGAGTTGATGTGCCTCGGTTTCGAGTGTTTGGGTATCTGTTTTTGTGGCCATTGATTCTGGGATTTCATGCCAGAACTGTGAAACATTTTTTTCTCTTCCGGATGGATCTGATGCGCTGTAGGAGAGGAATATTTCTGATTTTGCTCTCGTGAGTCCTACGAAAAAAAGTCTTCGCTCTTCTTGGTTATCGTCGCCTTTATTACAATTTCCCAATTGTGGAAGTGGTATGTTTGAACGTTTTTTTGTATTTCCCCATTTCCCATCTTGAAGCCCTGGGATGAGAACGATCTCAAATTCGAGTCCTTTGGCTCGATGAGAGGTCATTATCTGGATGGCGTTTCTATCTGTGGGAAGCGGTTCTGGGCGGACAGGAATATTGAGTTCTTGGTGAAGGCTTATTTTTTCTAATATCTCATATATGTCTGTTGCGTTTTGTTCTCGTATCCAATCTATGGTGGTTCGGATATGATGAAAATCTAAAAAATTTCTTGTTTTGGTAAGATATTGGGCAAGGCCGGATTCGTAGAATACTTTTTCGGCGAGGATTGGAGGTCTCAGGTGAAAGAAGTCTGGACGAGTGGTGATGAAGAAGTGGTAGAAAAGGTTGAGAGAGTTTTCTTCTGATGTGGCGAAGAGTCCTCCTAGATCTTGAGAGGAAATCCCCTCTAGCTCCCCTTTATCCCCCAGGGGAGCTTCTCTTGTGCTATTCGCACAATTCACCTTCTCAAGGGGAGGATTATTAGAATATTTTTCTGATAGTATTTCTAGGATGGATTTTCTTTCTTTATTGGATTGGAGTGAAAGTTGGAGGAGTTTTTCTCTGGGTATATCTAGGTGTGGTGCATGAAGAAGCTGCATCAGATCTGTATCATGATCTGGGGTGCTAAAGATTCGAAGCATCAGTAAGAGTAGATTGACGCTCGGGTTTTCAAATATATTCTGAGTGATCTGTGCGGAGATATCGATCCCAAATCGTGGGAGTTCTCGTGCTAGGTGTTCGATTTCTTTGTTGTTTCGGACGAGGATTGCGATTTGGTCTGCGGGGATTCCTGATGCTAGTTTTTGTTGAATGGTTTGGATGAGATAGTTCGTCTCAGTATAGGAAGATAAGAATTCGGATTGGTGGATGATTGATGAAGAATCCTCTCTGTCTTCAGCATCTCCCCTTGATCCAAGAGGAGAGAAGGCTGTTAATTTTTTATTGGCGTCGACTCGTTCGGTATTGAGTTCAACTACGGCGTAGGCTGCATCGAGGACGCCTTGGACGGATCGGTAGTTGGTCTCTAGCTTGACGGTTTTGGCGGAGGGGAGTTTGGCCTGGAACTCCGTGATGTTTGCGATGGAGGCTCCCTGAAATCTATAAATTGATTGGTCGTCATCTCCTACTACAAATAGATTTGGCTCTTCTATTCCGTCTATGAGTGACCAAAGGATTTCGTTTTGTGATCCGTTGGTATCCTGGTATTCATCGACGAGGATCCATTGATATTGTTCCTGAAGATCAAATCGAAGGGCTTCGTTGTTTTTAAGTTCGTTGACGACCCAGTTGATCTGGTCATCGAAGTCATAGAATCCAGCGTTAGATAGATTGTCTTCGTAGGCTTTCCAGAGTGTGGTGAATTCAGTGAGTTTTTCTATTCGGTCTTTTATTTTTTTTTCTGCGGCGGGTTTTCGATCTCCTGCTTGAAATTCTTTGTATTTTTTGGCGTAGAAATTCTTTGGATCTTCCCAAAATTGTTCTTCTTCTGTTGGTAGCAACTCTAAAAAACTCTCTGGATCAATGTGTTCTCGTTTGAGTTGGGAGAGTGCCATGAGGAAATCTCGTCGATAAAAAAATTCATCCCAGAGAGGTTTGAAGTATTTCCATTTTTTGGATTGCAGGGTTTTTTGGTAGATGAGGGCTTTGTTGAGGTCATCAGCGACGATTTTGTCCTGGAGCTTGTCTCGAAAAATCTCTCCATAGTCGTCTAAAACTGACTGACAAAATCCATGAAATGTGGAAATTCTGACTCTATAGGCTTCTGGGCCGATCCATTGGATGAGTCGTTTTCGCATGGCGACCGCGCCTGATTCGGTAAACGTAAGGCAGAGGATGTTTTGAGGTTCGGCTCCGACTTCTGCTTGGAGGAGGTTTGCGATGCGGGTGGTAAGAACTTGAGTTTTACCTGTTCCTGGCCCTGCAAGGACGAGCATAGGACCGTAGAGATGGGTGGCAGCTTCTTGCTGCGCAGGGTTGAGTTGGTCGAGGGCTTGGGAGAAATTTTGCATTTGATAATAGAATAACTGAGTATCAGAATAATAAAACCTTCTCTTGGTCTCTTGAAAGGGAAGATGAACCAAATAAATAATTTTTCTAAATAATGGTATAGTTGTAGGGATGCGATTTTTTATTTTTGTTTTTTTTGTTTTGGCTTTGACTGCTTGTGATTTGGTTCATGATTCTTCTGAATATCAGCCAATATCTAATACGGTTTTTGAGATGGGGGATGCGGCGCCAGAGTTCGAAGATGTTGAGTGGTTGGATAACCGAATAACAGAGCAACCAAATAATAATGTAAATAAAATAGAGCTAGAAGATCTTGAAGGAAAGGTGGTATTGTTAAATTTTTGGTCGTATGACTGTGGGTTTTGTCGGGAGGTGGTGGGATGGCTCAATGAGCTGGAGAGGGAGTATGGAGATCAAGGGTTGGAGATTATTGGGATTCATACTCCAGAGTTTGCGTATGAGAAAAAACAAAAGAATGTGAAGCAGTGGGTGGAAAAACTGAAAATAGAGTATCTAATAGGATTGGATAATGATCGAAGGACGTGGAATGCCTATCATAATAGATATCGTCCAGCGGTGTATCTGATAGATAGGGAGGGTAAGCTACAATGGTTGAGGTATGGGACGGCATATCAGATGGAAATGGAGGAGAAGGTGAGGAGTATGTTGGAGGAACGTTAGATGTATGTGTTTACGAATAAGTATAAGAATTAAGAATAAGAATCTATTCTCAAACTTAGAATGGAAGTTTTTCTTGAGGGATCTTCGGACTTCTTCTTTAGCCTTTTTCTTGCTTTCTAACTTTTCTGACTTTCCTATACTCAGATCATGTTACAACGACTAGAGATTTCAAATTTTGCGTTGGTGGAGAATCTGGAGATTAATTTTCAGAGTGGTTTTACGACCATTACCGGAGAGACTGGATCTGGTAAGTCGGTGATGTTGAGTGCTTTGGGGTTGTTGACTGGGAATCGAGCTGATAGTAAGGCGCTGAAGAATCCGGAAGTGAAGTGTGTGGTGAAGGGGGAATTTGGGATTAAGAATTATGGATTGAAGATTGAAAATGATGCTGTGAAGGAGATTGTGGAGGAGGAAGATATACTAACGATTCGAAGAGTGATACTCCCGAGTGGAAAATCTAGAGCGTATATAAACGAAGAACCGGTGAAGCTTGAAGATTTGAAATTATTGGGAGGTCAGTTGGTGGATATTCATTCTCAGCATCAAAATCTGTTGCTTAGAGATGCTGATTTTACGAGAGAGGTGGTGGATCTATTTGCCGGGAATGGAGCGCTGTTGGGTGAATATCAGAAAGCCTATGGTGTGTGGCGTGTGGTGTGTGATGATTTGGATGCCGTTATTGCCCAACAAGAGCAGGCGAAGGCTGAGTATGACTATAATCAGGTTCAGTTGGAGGCATTTGAGGGATTGGATGAAGAGTTGGATTTGTCTGCGTTGGAATCGGAGCAGGAGATTGGGGCTCATGGTGTTGAGATAGAAGGAGGAGTGAGAGAGATAGATGGATTGATTGATGGAAAGGTAGATGGATTGGATGATGTTTTGAAGGTTTTGAATCGTTTGGAAGGATTTTATGAACCAGCGAAGCGTTGGAAAGAACGGATAGAGTCTTTGTATTTTGATTTACAGGATATAAAGCAAGAAGTAGAAGGGCAGCAGGGAACGGTTGATTTAGATCCTGAACGGGTGGAATATGTAGCGGATACCTTGGCGCGAGTATATGGTCTGATGAAGCGGTATAATGTGCATTCGGTGGATGATTTGTGGAATATTCGTGTAGAACTTGAGCAAAAAGTAGCGATGGTGGAGGATTTTGAAACCGTGCTTTCTGAGAAAAAAGGAGCTGAAAAAAAGAAGAAGGATGAAATGAAGCAATTAGCGTTGGCTCTTTCGAACAAAAGAAATGTAGTTATTTCTGGTTTGGAGGCGAAGATTGGAGAGCAGTTATCGTTTTTGGGTATGAAAGATGCAGTTGTGACTATTTGTAATAAAAAATTAGAGGATGGCTTGTTTGGTACTTATGGAGTAGATCAGCTTGAGTTTATGTATGTAGCCCATGAGAGTATGGTTCCTCGTTCGTTGGCTCAGATTGCCAGTGGAGGAGAAGTGGCCCGGATTATGTTGGTGCTTAAGAATATTTTGGCGGACTTGGTGCAGTTGCCGACGGTTATTTTTGATGAGGTTGATACGGGGGTGAGTGGTGATGTTGCGGATAAGGTCGGTCAGATGATGCGAGCGATGGCTGGAAATCGGCAGGTGATGGCGATTAGTCATTTGCCTCAAGTTGCGGCTAAGGGGGAACAACAGCTCAAAGTTCTCAAAGAAGGTGATGCGGTCTCTGCTTATACTCGAATTGTCGCGCTTGGGGAGGAGGATCGAGTGGCGGAGATAGCTCAAATGATCAGTGGGAGTGATCTTTCTGACTCGGCTCTAGAGCAGGCGCGGTTATTATTGCGATAAGATATTGGTCTTTTCTTTCAGTACTTCGAGTGATTCGGCAGGTACGTCGATGAGATTCTTTTTGTAGAGTGATTTTATGATGTTATTTGAGACTTTTTTGCCTGTGACTTGGTAGAGGTGTTTTCGTATTTCTGTGTTGCTGTGTCTAAATATTGAATTGTATTTTTTTGTACTGATAAATGTTTTTTTTGTGCTGGTTATCATGTCGGTGAATAGTTGGATGGATTCTTCCGGGGTTATATTTAGGGGGAGTCGGTATAGTGGATTTCCATTTAGCTTTCTTGCGGTTAGAAGATCATTTTCACTTCCTATTACATAAATGAGATCATAGATATTAAAAAATCCTTTTTTTCTAGAAAATAATTGTTTAGATTTTAGCCTTGGTTCTATTGAGATGGCTATTTTCCCTTGTATTCCTAGGTCGAAGACGATCATTTCTTTTGGGATATGATCAATGTTGTTTTCTTCGGAAATAATGATTTCTACTTTTTCTATGTATTCATTGTCTACCGCTTTTTGAGTCCACTGATTTTTTTTGATGCTTCCGCGTTCGTATATGAAATTTCTAAATTTATTGAAGTAGACTTGGTTTTTATAGGTTTCTATGTTTGAGATGAACTGGTGTTCGATGCTCCAGTTAGTTGTTTTTGGCGTTACTGATTTTTGGATTACGGTATATCCAATAACAATAAGACAGATAAATATGACTAATTTTGGTACTAAGAAACTCTTTTTATTTTTACTTATTTTTTGATGATTTGTTTTTTTTGGGTGTTTGTATTTGTTGCTCATGATAGTTTTTTAATCGTATTATTTGAGTTGTTTATTTTGTGTGTGCTTGGAATAATTGCTGTGCTTGTTCGATCATGTTGTTCCAATCGCTTCCAAGGAATGTGTGTCCTTGATCTTGATATTGAGTGTATTGATGAGGGATGTTGTGTTGTTTGAGATTTTTTGAGATTTCGTCACTCCAGGCAATAGGAACTCCGAAACTGGTCGCGGCATCCTTTACTCCATGAAATATAGAGAGTGGTGTTTTTATATTCTGATAAAAGTGAATGGCAGAAAGGTTGTTCCAACTCCATGGATTTTCGGTGGGGGTTTTCCAGGATTGTTCGGATTTATTAGTTTCTGTACGATCTTTCCACCATCGAGCGTAGTTGTTCCAGGCATTCCCTCCAGATGGCGCATAGAGGACTGCGGCAGAGACTAAATCAGGCCATAGGGTGATTATGTTTTGGGTTATGGCGCCTCCCATAGAGTGTCCGAGCATGAAGATGTTTTGGAAGTTTATTTTTGGTATTTTGAATGCTTGAGGGGATGGGTGTTTTTGATATTTCTTGAGTGCGGAGATGAGATTATATACATCCATAGTATATCCTAGTGCTCCATCGTAGAGACCTCGATCTTCTGGATTTGGGGCCGAATCAGCATAACCTCGATAGTCTGAGTGAATTACGATATATCCTTTTCGAGCGAAATAATCTTGCTCGCGTTTGAGTCCAGTGCCTCGCTGGTAGAGTTCGTCGGGGTAGTATCCGTGGTTGAGGATGAGGAGTGGTAGAGAGTTAGATAGGTTGAGAGGCTGAGAGGTTTTACTATCTATCTTTTTATTTTTCAATCCTCCTGTCTTTGGAATTAGCATTATTCCGGAAATATAAGTTCCATTACTGGTGTATCCTATTTCATATTCAGTATAGATTTCGTTCTCTGATATTTTTTTTTCTATGGTAAAATCTTTTCCTTCAAGTTTTTGGTTTTTTAGGGCTGGGAGTGATATTTTTGATGGATATGTATATATTGTATTGGTTGGTTGAGGGATGAATTTTTGGTGGGTTGAGTCGTATCCTGAAAAATTGTTATCTTTTCTATTATTGCTTATTCGATCTATGAGTTCTGCTACTTCTCCTCGATTTACTAAGTCGCTTGGAGTTGTAAAGGTGTGAAGAAGTGCGTGTTCGACTTCGAGATATTGAACATAAGAGGTGTACCAGGGGAGGTTGATAGATTGAGAGGCTGAAGGGGTGAGAGTGAAGGCTTCTGGGTTTTTGATGAGGGATATTATTTTTGAGGCTTCTGCGATGTTTAGAAAACGTTCTGGGTGAAAGAGTCCGTCGGGGTACCCTTTGATTATGTTTTTTTCGGCGGTCTTACAGACATAGGGGAAAAACCAATTTTCGGGTGTTACGTCTGAAAATTTCTTTTCTTTTCCTTTGCACTCAGTGAAACTATCAGGAAATGTCTCTACTATTATTTTTACAAATTCTGCTCTGTTTATCGGAGCTTCTGGGCGATAGGTTTTGTTTTCGTAGCCTTTTATGATTTCTAGTTTTTCTAGGTTTTCTATGGCTGAGTGGTAGGGATAGAGTTCGGATACATCTGTGAAGCTTGCTTCCGCTTTTGGCCTGAAGCAGGTGGCTTGTAGTAACAGGATTATTTGAAGAATTAATACTTTTTTGAACATTCGCGTTTATTCTATTCTTTTTCACTTTTGAAGGGTAGGTGTGTTTGTTGATTTTGTTACTATTCTTGTTTTTTCGGTTTTAGTTTTATGTCTCCGCTGAGTATGTATCGTGGTACTACTTGGTTTCCAAAATTGTCTAAAAACCATCCGACGAGATCACTTGATTTAATATTTTTTTTTGTCGTCCATTGCTTCATTATGTCTACGGCATAAATTTCAGGTTTAATTCCAACGCCGCTTCCTGGGTGATTCTGATCATAGTAAAATGTTGAATATTTTATCGTTATTCCGGATTCGAATAGACTGTATAATGTCTGTCCATAGTATTTTCCAACGCTTTCGTCCCCGATTATGAGTGTTTTTTTGTCAGCGAGTGTTTGAAATCCAAGAACAGTTTGTTCTGTGGCTGAAGCACTTCGTCCATTGATTACAATTGTCAGGAATTTAGTTGGAAATCTATCAGTTTCTTCCTTTGTCATTTCAAAAGGAATTTTACTCTGTGATGTGATTTTGTGAAATGGTATTCCTTCAGAGAAAAATAAGTTTAACAGCCCAATAGCATTGCTTTGTAGCCCTCCTCCGTTTTCGCTTAAATCAAGAACTACGTATTCTATATCTTTTTCTTCAATCAAGGCTTTTCTGACCGTTGGAATTATGTTTTTCCCAAAGAAGTCGTCTATTTTTATATACAGTAAGTCTTCATCATTCTCCCCTTTGTATCGTTTTATAGTTATTGGAGTTTGATATGTGTCGAGGTCGATTCCAAATATTTCTGATTTTGGATCACATATTTCTGCATATGGATCTTTTAGTTTTTGAATGAGTTTTATATTTAAATTAATATAAGAAGTATTTGTTAATGTTTCTCTCTCTTGAAGTTCGGGGATTTCTAAGTGTTGTCCTATAGTTATTAGATCATTGATTTCTTTTTCAGAGCTAGGTTTTGGCGGCTCTTTCCCTTCGTTTATAATTTTTTTTTCTACTGCGGTAAGGTATTCTATTCGGTTTTTAATTAGTGTGTCTATGCTTTCTGGTCTTTTTTGGTTGCTTGGATGAATACTTATATCTATTGGCGTGGGTAACGGTGTTATTTCTTCTGCTTTTGTTTCTGCTGTTAGTATTATCGAGATCATCAAACTCATAAAAATTTGAAGCGTTGGGCCTCTTAAGTTTTTTAATAATGTGGCGACTTCTGGGTGTTCTAAAAATTTTTCTAATTCATCCATTTTTAATCCTTTGTATCTTCTTTTCTCTTTTTCGTCAATTTACTGTGTAATAAAACTTGTCGCTCCGAGCCAGGCGAGATCAAAGATAGCTTTTTGAGTATGATAGAGCTCGGCATTTTCTATAAGAACGGCAATGGGATTGATTTCGTTGAGATTTATGATGGCGATGGATCCAGCAAAGATGGTGATTTCTGATTCGAAATGGAATTCTTCTGGAGAGATAAGGAAGACTTCGAGCAGTCGTTCATCGTATTTTTCTGGAAAGAAGTTTTTTATAAATGATTCAGAGTCAGGGGTTCTAGGGGAGATGAATCTGGTTTTAATATTGTGTTTGGTTCGTTCTGCAAAATGTGTTGGAAGAAAATCTGGAAGAAATTGAGAGAGTCGTTCGAAATTTGAAAAACTTACGATTTCTCCTGTTTGAGTTTGGATCATTTCTTCGAAAACAGATTTGATTCCATCTTTTCCTTCGAAGAAGGCGATTTTTGGTTTAAGTGGATTGTTTGAGGTGAGGGTTAGTAGTTCTGGTACAAGTGTTTTGGCTTGGTTGAGTCGCTCTATTTCTTTATTTATCAGAATTTTGGGGTTCTCGGCGGTAAATTGTTTTATTTTTGATCTAGAAGAAGCGGATATGAGACCTTTTTGAAGTAATTTTTCGAGATGATGGTAGCAATTTACTCGTCCGATCTTGGTGTGTTGGGATATGTTGGATACGGAGGAAGTTCCGTATTCGAGAAGGCAGAGGTAGATTTGGGCTTCTTCTTCTGATAGTCCGAGGTTTGTAAGGGCTTGTTTGTGCATTAAGAGGATTTGTTAGTTTTCTTGTTGTAAATTTGTTTCTACAATATATTTATCATTAAATTGCTCTTTTTAAAAGGCTTTTCTTTGTTTTTTATTTTTTCTGTCTTAATTATTTAAATCCATGTATAATACTAAACAATGAATTACTAATATTTGCAATATGCTTACTAAAGTTTGTGTTATCTCTGGAGCGGAATTTGTTGTGACGGATGAAGATTTAGAGTTTTATAAAAAGATGGATGTACCTGTTCCTGATCTGTGTTCTGACGAAAGGGAGATGCAGCGTATGGCTATTGCAAATCAACGAAATTTGTATCATCGAACCTGTAGTGGTTCTGGGAAGAAAATTATTTCTATGTTTTCTGAGGAAAAAGAATTTCCGGTGTATGATGTGGCTTATTTTTGGTCTGATGATTGGGATCCGAGGAGTGTTGGGAAAGAGTTTGATTTTCATCGTCCGTTTTTTGATCAATTATATGATCTTCATTTGGTGGCGCCTCGTCCTGCGTTATTGAAAGATCATGTGCAGGATGAAAATAGTGATTTTACTAATTTTGCAGGACTTAATAAAGATTGTTACCTGATGTTCGATTCGGATATGAATAGAGATTGTTATTATGGGTATGGAGTTAATCGAGGGGTTAATCTGGTGGATTGTTATCGGTCTTGGAGTTGTGAGTTGTGTTATGAGTGTGTGGATTGTTTTAAGTGTTATGATGCGAAATTTTTGCAGAATTGTGAAAATTGTCATTCTTCTTGGTTTTTGAAGAATTGTATTGGATGTCAGGATTGTTTTGGGTCGGTGAATTTGAGAAACAAACAGTATTATTTTCTCAATGAAAAGTGTACGAAAGATGAATACACACAAAAATTGGCGGAACTAGAGTTGTATAAATATTCAAAGTTGAAGCAAATGCGGTCTCAGTTTTTGGCGTATGCTAAGACTTTTCCGCAGCGATATATGCAGGGAGTCCAAAATGAGAAGGTGACGGGGGATTATCTGACTAATTCAAAGAATGCAATTGAATGTTTTGATAGTGGGGATTTGTGGGATTGTAAGCATGTAAATCAAACATTTGGTTCGGTCAAAGATAGTATGGATTGTACGGAGGTAGGAATAGATGTAGAGCTTGCGTATCAGTGTTGTTATATGGGGAGTCCGGCAAAGAATGTGATGTTTAGTGCTTGTAATTATCCCAAACTGGTTGATTCGACGTATTGTATTTTTTCTCAGCAGGGAGAAAATTTGTTTGGATGTATTGGGGCTCGGAAGATGAAGTATTGTATTCTCAATAAACAGTATACAGAGGCAGAATATAAGGAATTAGTTCCCAAGATTATTGCGTATATGAAAAAAACAGGAGAATGGGGGCAGTTTTTTCCAGCTAGGATTAGCCCTGTGGCATATAACGAATCTATTGCCTCTGATTACTATCCTCTATCTCAAGAAGAAGCGGAAAGACGAGGATATAAATGGAAAAAAGAAGAATCTAAGGCTCGGTATGATGGTCCTAAGTGTGAAGTTCCAGATTCTATTGAGGAGGTTGATTCATCTCTGTTGAAATCAGTGTTGACGTGTGGGGTTACCGGGAAGAATTATCGGATTATTCCTCAGGAATTGAAGTTTTATCAGGATATGAATTTGCCAATTCCAAGAATTTCTCCAGATGAACGGCATCGGCAGAGGCATGTGCTTCGTAATCCGCGGAAACTCTGGAATCGTACTTGTAGTGAATGTGAGTGTGATATTCGGACGAGTTATGCGCCGGAAAGGGAGGAACAAGTATTGTGTGAAAAATGTTATCAGGAGGTGGTTGATTAAGTCGCGGACTGAAATCTGAGGTTTTCCTCGTGTGTCTCGTTCCTTTAAATGGTATTGGTCTTTTAGGGGGCGTGATCGTATATTGGTTCTTTGAATTTTATAGTTGCTAAAAATAATGCGGTGATGATCCTGGCTTCGGTGAGATCTTCTGAATTGATTAAGGATTGGAATTCTGAGAGTGGATGTCGAAATTGTTCGAGTATTTCGAGTTCGTCTCCGGTGTTGAGTTTTGATTCTGTGAGGTCTAGAGCGAGGAGGATGTGTGTGATTTGAGAATTGTATCCAGGGGTGGCGGTGACTTTTGTGAGAAATTTCAACTTGTTAGCTTTGTATCCGATTTCTTCTTGGAGTTTTTTTTGTGCGGCTTGTTCTGGGGTTTGTTCTGGATCGATTCGTCCTTTTGGGAGGGCGACTTGCGTTTGGTTTATAGTGGTGAAATATTCTCGTATGAAGATGACGTTTTTATTTTCATCTAGGGGGATGATTATGACGGATTCTCCTTTTTCCATGTATTTTTGGCGTTTTGTTTTTCCGTTTTCAAATTCTATTTCTCGTTCTTTGATCTTTATGATTCTTGAGTTGGGTTTTGGAGAGAATTTTTGGCATAAAAAGGTGAGTGTGGGAATACGAAAATATGCAAGCGTGTGAGAGGATTGTATTTGATTTTTTTTAATGCATCTTAATTAATTTTAGCTGTCTTTAGTTAAATTATTTTATTTTTGTGCTCATTTTTTGTGCTTATTTTTTATTTATTTTACTTTTCTGTAAAAATATATTTGACTTTGTCTTTTGTGTCACTATTGATTGGTTATGGGAGATGAAAAACTAAACGACTTCGAGGGTGAGCAGAAGGAAGGAATTTTTCGGACAGTTTTGCTGAAGCTTTCTGGGACTGTTTTTCGAGATAGTTTTGATGAATTAGTTCCAAAGATCCGAGAGGAAGTGCAAGAAGGGGTTAGGTTTATTTTGATTTTTGGGGGTGGTTTTTTGATTAATAAATTATGGAATGATGGTGGTAATTCTAAGCGAACAATGCTTGATGGTTTTGGGGTAACGGATGAGGGGCTGTTGGATGAGGCTGTAGTTCCTGCATATTTAGATATTCGGTCTCGTATCGAATCTGCTTTTGGTGATGATGTCGTCGTTGTAGATCCTGAGTCTGTGGAATGTGATTATATGGGAGAGGAATATGGGTTAGTTGGGGGTGTAAGACGTGCTGATGGGGTGAGGTTGGATTCGAGTATTACTGGATTTGGTTTTTTGGGAGATGTAGAAGGGCAAAAGGTTAATGTGAATGGGGATAATTTGGCATTGGGTTTGATGGTGCAGTTCTTGTGTGAAATTGATGAGGTGGTTTTTCTGACTCGTACTAAGGGGATAAATACTCGTCCAGGTGGGAATGTTACACATCCAAAAATTGAGCTTAAGGAGGGGGATATTTGGTATCCGACGCTAAATGTTGCTCAAGGGATGAGGTTAAAGCTTGAAGTTGTTCAATCGATGTTGGGTCACGTTGATCGGGTGCTTATTACAAATACTGATGGATTTTGTAGTCCTGATCGTGGTTATGGTGTGGGGGAGGGTACTCTTTGTTTTAAGGGGTGAAGTTCTTCTTAGGCCTTCTCAAGCGCTGGAATAATCTGTTTCTTTCTTGATACTATGTTTTTTAGTTTTGCTTCTTCGTTTTTGACGGTTGTTTCGAAGGCTGATTCAATTATTTCTTTTGAAATTTCGTCATAGGTTATCGCAATAGATTCTTCGTTCAGTATATCGATAGCGTAAAATAATACAGCATGAAGGTTATCTGATTTTACCTTTGCTTTCATGGCTTCTTGTATTTGTTCTTTTTGTTCAAAAACACTTTTTGGGTTTGTTGTTTCGAGTACTCCGACGAGTATATCTTTTCCTCCGATATTTACCTTTTTTGAGTCATAGGTGATGATCTGGTCTGGCGAGAGATGTGATATGTTGGATTTAGCTTCGAACATTTTTTCAGCTAGTTTCTCTGTATCTATGTCGTGTTCGTGTGCTAGCTCAGCTAGAATTTCTCGGTCAGTAGTCGTTGTAGTTGGGCTTCGAAATAATAGTGTGTCAGAGATGATACAGGCACAGATGAGTTGGGCTATGTGTTTTGGTAGATCAAAATCAGAGAGTCCCATCTCAAATAATACTGAGGCAGTGGAAGCGAGTGGTTTGATTTGAATATCGATGGGACCAGCGGTGGATATGTTTCCAAAGAGTTTGTGATGATCGATTATTCCTATGAGGTTGGTATCATTTATGTTTTCAAATAGCTCGTCGGCGTTATTGGTGTCGACGATGATAATATTGTCTTTTTCAGAAACTGACTCGAGGAGTTCTGGGGCTTTGAGTTTGAATTTGTTGAGGACGTATTCTGTTTCTTTATTTAATGCACCAAGTCTATAGGGTTTGGCTTGTCGTCCGAGGACTTCTGTATAATACCAGGCGGCGATTATAGCTCCGCAGACAGAATCTGTGTCAGGGTTTTTGTGTCCGAATATTTTGATAGACATGATGATAACGGGTAACTGAATAGCTAAGTAAATGAGTAACGGAAGACAGACTAGGGATTCTTTAGTATTGCTCAAGGTTTTGATTTTGAGTATTCTTTGTGATATAATCACGTGAATGCGTATTGATAAGAAGTTTTTGGTTTTTCTCTTCTCTGTTGTTGGCTTGTGTATCTCTAGTACACAAGCTGCTGGATTCCCAGTGTGTCCTGATATTGATCTGGAGAATGACACACAGTTGGAGGCTTGTTTGGATTTTTGTGATGAAAATCCGAGTCACTATGCTTGTAGTTGGTCTTGCGGAAATGGTTCAACGAAATGTGATGTACCAAAGCCAGATTGTAGCGATCCAACTTCTCCTGGCTGTAGATTGTTTTGTATGACTAATCCTCAGGATTCATCGTGCGATTATTTTTGTACTGTTCAGCCAGATATGTGTGATGGATTGAGTGATGAATGTAGTGCGTTTATTACTTCGGATGATTGTGATGGTGTCGAAAATTGTCAGTCGTTAAAAACACCTGATAGTATGAAGTGTCGTGATGATGCTTATTTGGGTTGTGATCTAAAATATAATGTTGAATCTTGTCGAAGTATTGGTTCACAGTCATTGTGTGATTCTAGTCCTGGCTGTTTATCTAATATTGTTTTGGGCGAAGGGGGGAATGGTTCGGTCACAGAAATTTTTATCGGTTGTGATGTTAGAGAGAGACATGATGCTTCAATTTGTAAAAATTTGAATCAAAATAGTTGTGGAAGTAATTCTATTTGTGAGGCCACGATTGGCCGATCTTGTGAATTAGTTTCAGGAGGTGATTTTGTGCAGTGTGTAACTTCAGATCTACAGTATGATGTTTGTTTATTGGATCCATTTGATTCGTCTTGTGAGTGGGATGAAACTCAGTGTTCTAAATATCCTGAATATTGGAAATGTAAGCCGTCTTGTATAGAGAATCCTGAAGGTTGTTCGGGAATGCCTGATTATTGCAGTGTAGATCCTACTCGTTGCGAAGAAGACTTTGTTCCATTGTGTGCGTATGGTCTTTCCGAAAATCGTGAAGATTGCGTTGATTTTTGTTTGGATAATCCGAGTCATTGGGGATGTAATTGGGATTGTTTGTATGGAGGGGATGGGGCGTGTGATGAGGATCCGTATTTGGATTGTCATGCTTCTCCCGATCAAGAAGGATGTCCTGATTATTGTGCGACCAATCCACTACATCCTAAGTGTGATTATATTTGTACGGTGACGGGGGTGTGTGAGGATGCTAAGATGGATGATTTTGGTTGTTCAGAGGATTTGTATGATCGTTCCTGTAATAATGTTTGTCAGATAGGAGCTTTGTCTGAAGCACAGTTGTCTATAGGTTGTCATGAGAGTTGTCAGAGTGATCCATTTAATAGTAGTTGTGCTCCTGCGGGAGTTCTGTCTCAGGGAATTGGGGTTTTTGCTCAACCGTATTGTACGTTGAAATCTGACACTAATTGTATCAAGAAAGATCAACGGTATTGTGAATTGTATCCACAAGATAAATATTGTTCTTCTCTTTGTGAGATTGATCCTCTCAATGATAATTGTCCTCATTTTTGTGAGGTGTATCCATTGGACCCATCTTGTTGTACGTTGGATTTTGAAACTGGAATTTGTACTCAGTTATCTCTGGATCAAAGTCATCCAGATATCCTGGAACCTCATCTGGGGCAGGCTGAATTTTGTGCTCTGGATGGGATGAGTTTTTTGGGGGTTTGTAATCAAGGGGATGTTTCGGTTGAAAAGTCTTATTGTGCTGTAATTCGAGAAGATTCTGGGTTGGATGTTACTGACTATGGAGTGTGTGATGATGTCTATGATACTAATGTTGTATTTGGTATGTGTGATTTTGTCGCTAGCGATATTTCTGATTGCTTAGGGCACACAATTTCTTTAGAACATGAGGGGTTTTCTGATTATTTTGGGATTCAGTATCAAGGTCATTGTGCTGGTCGTGAGAATTGTATAGAAGATTCAATTCGTCAGACTTACAAAGCGAGTGAAGATCCTATTTATTTGAGTTTTTTGAGTCAAGAACCTTTGGGGATTGGAGTTCAGTCGGGAATCAATTTTACAGATCCATCTTCGGTCTATATTTCTCATTTGATAATTCGTGATAAAAAGACTCTGGATGAAGAATTATTTATTAATCCAGGGATTGTTCACAAGGCGGATCAAATTTATTTTCAATGGGACATTAATCAACATCGTTGGGCTGGGACTGAAAAGAAAATATTTTCACAGGTTGGGGTGTATGAATTTGTTTTAGGGATTTGTGATAAGGCGGGAAATTGTGAATATACGCCTCAAAACACAATTGAGATTGTGCCTGGGGATATTTCTATGGATGTGTTTCAGTCGAGTGTTTTGCTTAATTGTACTGATTCATTGAGTAAGTTGTATGCGGATGGAGGAAAGAATCCTGGATGTGAAATTATGTTTAGTTTACAGGATCGTTTTGGAAATCCGGTGGTTGGAAGTGATGCTCGTGGGGTATATAGAGCCGGTGTTATTGGGCGTGATGATTTTTATAATTTGGAACAACGAAGTGATCCAGCGGCATATCTTTCCGGGTTAAGATTTAGGAATCATATAGATAAAACGATCAGTGTTGATACTAAATGGCAATCGGTGGATGATGATGGTGGTACGAAGGTTGAGCTTGTGAGTTTTTTGCCAACGGCGGAGACGGTCATTCTTGAAAATGTGTGTGGTGATGGACGTTCTTTTTATGCTTTAAAAGAACCGAAAGATATGCTGGTTCCGCTTGAAATTCAGGCTCTGGGGTATAACCCAGATGGAAGTCGTCGGCCGTATGGTTTTTTTGAACGTATTGAGGCGCAAGTTCCAGTGCATTTTGATGTTCCATTTTTGGGTGGAGTTTCATTGTCTGGAGATTTTGCTAATCCACTTCCTGATACGATTCATCCCCAATCAAACGGAATATTGCCTGTCTTTATTCATGGAGATATTCATGGTGCGAAGAATGACTTTGAAAAGTTTCAGGTTTCGGTTGATGGCTTTTCTTCTTTGCGTGGATTTAAGGATAAAGATTTTGCGGATCCCGAAGTGGATAAAACATATGATTTTGATGACTCTAAGGTTCGTCATCCTGATAAAACAAAATTAATTCCGGTGCCGGGAAGGGGACGAGGCGATAAGGGGTTTAGTTTTTCTTCCCTTATTACTTATACAGTTCCGGCTTCTATTTCTGGAGTAGGTACCCCGATTGAGGTAAGTTATCCAGCTATGGCATTTGGATATCCAAGAGGTTGTGGAGTGGCTTTGACTGACTTAGATGGTGTTATGGGATCACTTGAAATTCCGGAGTTAGAAGAACGAAATGCGGATGTTGAAGGGCGTTTCTTGGCTAAGAATGAAAATGTATTTATTGATGAGGATGCGGATTTAACAGAAATGTATTTGGAGAAATTTGATAATACACGAATTCGTTCTGATCTTATGGAGTCAGTTCGTTCTCTTACTACAGGGGTTGATCCAGCTAATTCACATGTAGACAAAGTTGTAGTTCTGAGGGCGAATGATTTAGAAGCATTTGAGGATGGAGGTATTACGTATTATAAGGGAGTAACGGTCGTGCTCGCTGATGAAGCTCAGGAAAAAATGGAACTGACTGGTCGACATACCATAATAATTGAGGATGGAGAATTGATGATTGGAGATGATTTGGTATATCTCGATAATGCTCAAGATTCATGGGGGTTTGTTTTGTTTAATTCTCATTATGATGCGCCGCCGTTTGATGCTTCTACCGGATTGTATTCAATTAATCGTAATGATGGAGATCTGACAAATGATTTGTATGGGAATATATTTGTAGCTAATACGGTGAAACAAATGGTAGGGACGTATCATGCGGACGGAGTCTTTACCTCTACGATTGAAGATCCTATTTCAATAGCGAGTGGTGCCAATGTTTTGGATATTCTTGATACGAGTATAAATAGAAGTCCACGCCCTAATCCAGATCATTTATTTAATCAATTGGTACTTACGGGGATGTTAAATTCAAATAACACTTTCGGTGGTTCTATGTTTGAAGAGAAAATGGTAGATCCATGGGGGCGGTATGTATATCACAGTTCTGTTGGAGATATGTATGCGAAAATTTTTGATCTGCATTTTGTGCGACAGTTTTTGTATAGTGCGGTTGATCCTGATGAGGTAGAAGGATATTGTTCTAAGGTTGATGGAGCTGATGATAGATCGTTGGATGATGGATGTTATGAAAATGGTCATCCATTTGTAATTCATGTTGATAATAAAGTTACAACTAGCCCTCCTCCCGGATTTAGAAATAATTCTGGGTATAGTGTTTCACAATAATTTGTAATTGTTTTCTGTAGTGAAATTTGATATAATGATCTGATTAATCATTATTAACTATGAATCTGTTGTCTTGTTGTTCCCGTGCACGCCACTCTATGGCGATGCTTTTTATTTTAGTATTTATTTCAAATTCAATCCTTGTAGGAGGTATGAATACCGCAGATGCACGGCAAGCGCCACCAGATCTTTCGGTGGATATAGCTTCGGTTAATGATGTTGGAGTGCTTACGAGCTTGGTACATTCACTTCAGGGACTTTTGTCTCAGATTGTAACTAAGATTGAACAACTTACGGAAAAATCTGATGATATTTATATTCCAACGAAACCTTTGATTGTTTCACATCCGGAAGCTTTGTTACATGATGTATTTAGTGGACAAGGGAATAATTTTGCGGTTCAAAATACTTCTCCGGTACAGAGTTCTCTCTGTACCGCGACATTTCGAAATCCATTTCAATGGCATAGACCAGAAGAGTTTGAAGGGATGAATCCGTTGAAATGTTTGATTGGGAATCTTAATCTACCAACCAATCCAAATCCGATTCCAAATCCTGGAGTTGGGATTGATGGTATTAGTGATACGTGTATCTCGACTAAGATATCGGATACAGAGATTAAGACGGTTTGTAATTATACAGGATCGGATCAGAAAGTGAATGTTCCGGCGGGGGCTTCTAGTATTGAAGTCAAAGCTTGGGGTGCTGCAGGAGGGGAAGGAGGAGCGCCGGTAAATCAGACGGCTGAATTTGAATATATGGGAGGAGGAGGATATGCGACTGGTGTTTTACCAAATCCAAGTGGTTCATATACTGTTGTCGTTGGGCAAGGAGGAATTAAAGGAGCTTCAGGTGCTAGCCCGTTTTTATCTGGAGCGGATATGACTTATGGAGGAGGGGGAATGGGAGGATCAGTTAAAGCAACAGGAGTATCCGTGGTTGCCTCTGCTCAAATTGATTCACATGGATCAGCTGGATCAGGAGGGGGGTTATCAGGTCTTTTTCGAAGAGCTTTTGCTATTTCAAGTGCCTCTGATGCAATTTTAATTGCTGGGGGAGGAGGAGGAGAAGCCTCCGGAGGACTAGGAGCTGCCGGAGCAGGAGGAGGTACTTCTGGAATTTCAGGAGGAACTGCTGATGAATGTTTTGCTCCAACGCCAGGAGGAGTAGCGACTGGGGGAATTGGAGGAAGTCTAAATGAAGGAGGAGCTGCAGGAACTGGTTTTTCAACTGCACCAGCGACGGCTGGGACTCAGTTCCAGGGAGGATCTGGATCTGAAGGAACTCGTGCATTGAATGCGAATGGAGGAGGAGGTGGTGGAGGAGGATATTTTGGGGGAGGAGGTGGAGGAGCGAATTATGGATGTGAAGATTCAGGTGGTGGAGGGGGATCTTCTTATGGATCTTCTGTTTTACAGGGATTTGCTACGGTATCAGGTATAAATTCAAATACGGGAAATACATCAGATCCAGATTATATAACTGGAGTGGGAACTGGTGTAGTAGGAGGAAATGGAGGCAGTGGTTTGGTCGTAGTTCGATGGACTGGAAATTTTGGAGGGAATGGTATTAATACAAGTGGAAGCTGTGTAGATGCAAGTCTTGTAGGGACAACGGTGACAACTCCTGGTGTTCCAGCGAGTTCGAATGGAGGAACGTTGCATTGTAGTGGAACGCTTACTATTCCTACTGGATGTACGGCTTCAATTCAAGCGACAGGACATGCTGATGGAGTTCGAGTCGGAGAAGCTGGGATTAGTGGAGGAGGGGCGGTGCTCTATGTACAAAGACAACCTTTAGATGGAGGTAGTTTTGCTGTAATAAAGACACTTAATAGTCATTATAATAATGGAACCCGATTGAATCTGAATGAAGCTTATACAGACCCTGGTGTTTATCGACTTTGTGAAGCGGAGAATAATGCGCATAGTGCCGCACAGGCTGACGCTGGTGGAACATTGACTATGACTTCAGTAGATATAAGTGTAGGGAATGGAGGTGGCTCTTTAGGAACTAATTACGTTGCCTCAGGGCAAAATGTATTGGGACCAAATAGCGCGACGAATCAAGCCGTGATAGATCTAGGTGATCATGGGTTTGATCCAAATGGAGCTGATCCACATATCATCGTGAGTCAAAGAAATTATAATGCTAACTCCGTGGATGGGAATACGATGGATGCAAGTTTCTGTGGATTTACGAAAGTTTCTAAATTGGTCTTTACGACTACGTGTTGGGCTTCTACTAATGCAAGTGGCGGGACAGTGAGATCAAGTTTTGATTGGATGGCGGTACAGCCTCGAGTTGGTGATGTGGTAGCTTCAGGACAAAATGTAATGGGACCAAATAGTGCGACTAATCAAGCGGTGATCGATTTAGCAGATCATGGGTTTGATGTAAATGGTGTAGATCCGCATATCATCGTGAGTGAACGGAATTATAATGCCAACTCAGTGAATGGAAATACGATGGATGCAAGTTTCTGTGGATTTACGAAAGTTTCTAAGTTAGTCTTTACGACTACGTGTTGGGCTTCTACTAATGCAAGTGGAGGTACGGTTCGATCTAGTTTTGACTGGATGGCGGTACAGCCAGCATTTGATGGTCAAAATGGGGGTAGTAGTGTGAGTTTATGTGAAAATGTAACGGCTATTGGAACTGTTTTGAATGCGCGAGGAGTTCCCTCAAGTTCAAATGGAGGAACGCATCATTGTAGTGATGAAATGGTTATTCCAGAGGGTTGTAATGCAGAAATTTTGGCAACTGGTACGGCAACTGGTCATAGAACTATTGGTTCGGCTTGGATACAACTACAAAAGAAAAATGTAGATGGTAGTGGTAGTTTTGCTAGTGTTGCTACCGTTCATCGTAAATATAATGTGAACCCTGGAACACAGAAGCTTAATAAAACAGTTTCTGCACCAGGTATTTATAGAGTTTGTACTGCTGCTAATAGATATCAAGGACCAAGTACTGTGAATGCAACGGCTAAGATAACTATGGTTTCTGCGGTCGGTAATGAAAATTCTGTTTTAGAAGGAAAAGGAATTGCTTCTGGACAAAATGTTTCAGGTCCCAATACGGCTACGAATCAGGCGGTGATAGATTTAGCTAACTATGGATTTGATATAAATGGGCGAGAACCACATATCATTGTTTCAGAGCGGAATTATAATGCCAACTCAGTGAATGGAAATACGATGGATGCAAGTTTCTGTGGATTTACGAAGATCTCTAAGCTGGTCTTTACGACCACGTGCTGGGCTTCTACGAATTCGAGTGGAGGTACGGTTCAATCAACATTTGATTGGCTTGCTATTCAAGAGGAAGATGTGGCTCAATGTCCCTCCAATGCAACTGGAAACTATCCCGGTTGTGTGTGTGCAGGTGGGATGAGTTATGATATGAATACTAATACTTGCAGTGTAGCACCTGGGGGAGTGATTCTTTCTACTCAGACTATTACGAGTGGAGTTTGTACTAATGGTCAAAATTGTACGGCGAGTTGTCCTGCTGGGACCTCTGTGTTGAGTGGAGGGGTTGATTGGGTAAGTACCAATGGAACTTGTCATGTATCAGAAACAAAACCGTATGGAAATGGTTGGATGGGAGCTACGTCTCCGACGAATAGTCAAACTTCTAGTTGTACATATAAAGTACATGCGATTTGTGGTGTATTAGCCGATGGAGTTGCGACACAGAAAGTTAGTAGGAATTGTCCAAATGGTCAGTGTGATGTTAGTTGTCCAGCTGGTTCTACCGTAACTGGGGGAGGGGTAGATTGGCTTAGTACAAATGGAACGTGTCATGTAGCAGAATCTCGGCCAAAAGGATTGACTGGATGGCAGGGAGGAACGGCTCCAACCAATAGCCAGACGAGCTCTTGTGCTTCTGCAGTAGAGGCTATTTGTCTCATGACTAGTCGAGATTTTGCTCCAGAAATTGTGCGAGGAACTGGTGTAATTTCTTGTCCTGTTGGAAAATCAATTTTAGGAGGAGGAGTAGATTGGGTTAGTACAAATGGAACCTGTCATGTATCAGAAACTTTTCCATCTGGAAATGGATGGCAGGGCGCAACCTCTCCAACCAATAGCCAGACAAGTTCCTGTGGTTCTGCGGTAGAAGCGATTTGTGGAGTTGTTAATGAGACATCGCAATATTCTATTTCTGAAATTGATTCACTTGAGCCAATTCATGGAGATATGTGCTCTATGCAGGTTTGTGATCAGCTTGGAAATTGTGAAGTATGTACTTCACCTCCATTAAAACTAGATTCGAGTGATGTCTGTAAGTCTGCAGATGGAGTTTGTTCTGATTTTACTTGTCATCCTGATGATGCCGAGTGTCAGTGTCTTACGGGGCAAGATCTAGGAAAATGTATACAAAGTGATAGGGTTAATTGTTACTTAACTCCTTTTGATTCAAAATGTACTGCCTCAGAAAATCCGGTGTGCTTGCTTGATCCATTTACATTTGGATGTCCAGCTATCAATCCTTGTAGTCCTGGCGCGGAATCTGAATCTGCTGTTTGTCCTCGAGATGGTATCAGATATTGTGCAGCCAATAGAACTGATCCAACTTGTATTTCTAGTATTCCAAGTTGTCCACTAGTAGGTTTACCATATTGTAATTCATATCAACTTGGGGCTGATGGATGTCCAGCTGCTCCTGCTCGATGTTTATCGTGTGTGGGGGGCTATAATATTGATGGGAATCAGTGTGTTCCTCAATAATAGTCTATTAATTTGTGATTTGTGTTTGCCAAGAAGAAGAGAGTCAATATTGATTCTCTTCTTTCTTTGTAGAAATTATTCATAATAGGTTTACGGGATCTGGGTTTTATGCTATAATTCCGTGATATAAAAGCTTTATATGTTAGAAAAAATACACTCTTTTAGGACATTTATGTCTTTTCCAGGATTCTGGAAGAGGTGTTTTATGTGTTTGTGTGTGTTAGGATTTTTTGGACTTAATAGTAGTTTTGCCCTTATGGTAGCTCCGCCGGAAACGACTGAGTGTCCTGAAATCGATTTGTTAGGATGTTCTAAGCAGAAAATAGTTGATGGATGTCCTACATTGGAATGTATTGAGTGTTCTGATGGTTGGGAGTCGTTGGGGAATGGAGAGTGTGGGGAGTTTTTTGGATTACCTAATGTTGAATTGATTTTGGATGGAGAAGTATGTAGTGCTGATACGGAGTGTAGATCTGGTGTTTGTCGGGGGACTTGTATATCTTCAGATAGTGGACAAGATGAAATATTAAATATTCCTGCGGTTTTACTTGAATTTTCATTGGAAAATCTTGGAGTGGTTGATCAAACTGATGTTGTGGAAGATTTAGTTACTACTACCGAAGTGAAAGAGGATAATGAAATATTATTGGTTATTCCTGCAGTATTACTTGAGGTTACTTCAAATAATCTTGGACTTGGTGTTGTTGCAGAGGCTCATGTTGTAGATAATGAAGTTCAAACTGTATTGGATGAAGAGAAGCAGATAGAAATTGATCTTGCTGCATTAGGCGGGTTTGGTTTTGAAGCAAAGGAGGCAAGAGTGCCTGTAAATATTTTGAGTACCAGTTGTGTAGCTTCGTTTCGTGATTCTAAGCAGTGGCATACCCCGAGTTCTTTTGAGGGAAATAATAGATTAAAATGTGAATTGGTTTCTCATAGTTTGTTTTCTCAATCTGGAATTCAGATACAGCTGAATGGGATTGGAAATTCAGCTGGAGGAAATAATTCTAATATTATTTGCCCTATAGGTTCTACAGGAAGACATCCGACTTGTGTGTGTCCAGACAAGTATGATTATGATGTGGATAAAAATGAATGTGTGTTGCCAAAAACATGGCAGTTTCAACCTAGTATATATATAGATGGTAAGGAGTGTGCAACAAGCCAGGGGAAGAAATATCCAGAGGATCAAACACATGGATCTCCTTGTGATGGGGGGCAGTTTAGTTGCAAGGTTTCGGGGAATGGAGTTGCGTTTGGAGGTGTTTGGGGTGAAACGTATATGTGTAGATCAGAACAAGTTTGTCCTATTGGTTCAACGGGTAATTATCCATCATGTAAATGTCAGACTGGATATACATTTCGTAATGGGAAATGTCAGGCTCGAGGGGAATGGAAAACGGATTTTATAACTTATAAAAAAAATTCAGTAAATTCAAAATATTCTTTTTTTTTGATTTTTCGCAACTGATTTTTTTTCTGAAT
>JABAZT010000020.1:488-6492 GCA_018608565.1 Candidatus Altimarinota bacterium | reverse complement strand
CCTAGCTTGGATGAATGTTCAAGTGGTTGGTCTGATGGGAATGGAGGGCTGACCCAACAACCACCAACGGGAGTCTGTAATAATGTTGGAAATAGTTGTTATTATACAGAGTATATGGGAGGTAATGGGAATGCAGAGTATGGTATTGCTCGTTGTGATGGAGGAGTACAAATTTGTCCTCTTGGGATGCCTGGTAATTATCCAAACTGTACGTGTCCTCTTGGAGCTTATTTTGATGAATTAACAGATACTTGTCAGGCAGGGCGAAAGCCGAATGTTGTATCTAATCACGCCTTGTCTCAGGGAGGAGATTCGATTTTTATTGATACGATTGACCCTTTAGAGCCTGTGTATGGTGATACTTGTGAGATGCAAGTATGTGATGCGGATGGTAATTGTGAGCAGTGTGTTTCTGAAGAATTTTTGAAATTTGATACGAGTGAGGTTTGTAAGTCATCTGATAATTTTTGTGAGGATATAGAATGTTCTCCGAATGACTTTCGGTGTTTATGTTTGAGTGGAAAGGATTTGACTAAGTGTAGTATTGAGACTGGTGTTAATTGTGCGGTACATCCGTTTCATCCAAGTTGTCCTCCGCAAGAAAATCCACTTTGTTTACTTGATTCATTGAGTTTTGGATGTCCAGCTATTAATCCATGTGTTACAGGGAGCGAATCTCCTAAGGCCAATTGTCCGAGAGATGGAATTTCGTATTGTCTTGCTAATAAAAATGATCCGTCTTGTGCTGATAGTTTTGTTTCAGGAGTAGGGGCGTGTGAGTATCAATCACTTGATTTTTGTAGTGGATACGTTTCGGAGACGAATGGTTGTCCGGTTCAGCCGTCACAGTGTAACTCATGTGTGAGAGGGTACGAGATGGAAGGTGCAAAATGTTGCTTGGTTCCGGGTCGATTACCTGAATTCTGTGCAGAAGGATCAATTTCAGATGGGTGTAGCACGAATATTTGTTCTCGATGTGAGGAAGGATTTTCACTTGAAAATGGAATTTGTATTTCGGATAAAATTTGTCCGGCGGGTTCTACTGGTAGTTATCCTCGATGTCAGTGTGAGAGTGGGTTTGAGTTTAATACAGTTCTAGATTTATGCTTGATTGATGGAGGATGGGATTCTTGGAGTTCTTGGACTCCGCTTGAGTCTTGTGATGTAGATACGCTGAAACAACGTCAATCTCGTACTCGAACTTGTGAATTATTACCACTGGGTGGAAAGGTTATTTGTCAGGGAGATGCTGTAGAAGAACGGGTTGTTACTTGTGATCTTAATGGTGGATGGAGTGATTGGGGGGAATGGCAGTGTGGATTTACAGAGTATGATTGGAATGTTGGGAATGATGAAAATTTTGAATATGACGATTATATGAGTTATGGATCGTATGATTCTTCTTACTGTGATTATGTAGATACTTCTTCTAGTTATGATAGTGGTGATGGATCTGATGGTTCTACTTATGACAGTACTTATGATTATTATCAGCAAGAGTGTGATGCTATGCAACAAGAGCAGAATCGTATTGATACAAAAATGAATGCGTTGAGAAATACTTGTTATTGTCATCCTCGAAAAGGGATGAAGCGAGAGGTTCGAAGACGAACTTGTGACCCTGCTCTTAATAAAGGAGAGGATTGTACAGGGGATGGTCAGGAGATACGAGATGTATCTTGTTCTAAGGATGGTGGATGGAGTAACTGGAGTGCTTGGACGGATGTCACGACGTGTGATCCCGCTACTGCGAAAAATGTCCGTAAACGAACGAGAACCTGTACAAATCCATCTCCTTTCAATGGAGGGGTGGACTGTGATGGTGATGCCGTAGAGGAAGAGACGGTGTCATGTGTGTTGAACGGAGGATGGAGTGACTGGACTGAGTGGGAACGAGTGGGAGTGTGTTCGAACGATAATGTCGAAGTCTTGGAGGTTCGAGGACGAACTTGTACTAATCCAGTCCCTCTTAATGGAGGTGCGAATTGTATTGGTGAGCCAGAAGAAGGACGACGAGCGAGTTGTGCTACAGATGGAGGTTGGGGAGCGTGGGATGATCCAATTAAGATACAAGACTGTAATCCGTATACCGGTAGGGAGGTAGTGCGTCAGGGAAGAATTTGTAATAATCCAAGTCCTCAGTTTGGAGGGGCGCCTTGTACGGGAGAGGCGTTTCAAGATCGAGAAGTGGCCTGTACCTCTACTACGGTTCAGCCTCAACAATCTGGTGGATATGTGAATCCTCAGTATCCGTATAGTCAGCCATATCAACCGTATAATCCTTGGAATAATTTTGGGGGAGGAGGTTCTGGCGGGTTTGGTCAATTTGCTCAAAATGGAGGATGGAGTTCCTGGGGAGGGTGGACTGAGTGTAGTGCTCAGTGTGGAGGAGGAAGTCAAACTCGTTATAGATCTTGTGATAGTCCAGATCCTAAATACGGAGGGCAATATTGTCAGGGACATAAAGAGGAAGCTCGTCTGTGTAATACAGGACCATGTCAGGCGAAATATTCAGCACAGTGTCCGATGGCGGGAGCTGCACAGGTGATTTGTCCGGGAAGTTCTCAACTCATTGGGTATGGGGCGAGAGGTTCTAATGCAAAAATTACTACTATACCAAATGGATGTAGTGTGACTCCTTATGATCCTTCTAAGCTCCTTAATAATACCTCTCCATGTGGATGTGAGATTACTTGTTCGGGACAAGGATTGTCTACGGTTCCAACCGAACCCTTGATTATAAGAGACCCGGTAAATCCTCCTCAGATTGTTCGTCCGCCTCATCAACAACCTGTGTATGGAGCTGTTAGTTCTGTAAGGTATAGTGTACCAACGACAACTGTTTCCCGTACCACTAATCCGCCTCAGTATAGTACTTATGTTGGAAGGAATGTTAGTTGTCCACAAGGAAAAAGAATGATCAGTAATAGACCATATCCAATTGGTTCAAGTACTCAGGTTCAAGCCTTTATGAACTCTTGTCGGGTTACGAGTGGAAGTCAGTGTCAGATTACGTGCCAGTAGCGTTTGTAAAATTTTTTCGACACAAATTTTATCATTTAAACCCATTTCTATACTGGGTTTTATTGATTTGTATCTGCTTTTGTATTGAGTTTTTTCCAAAAATCATTACTGTTTAGAACGTCAACAAGGCTAATTGACTAAAAATATAATTATTAAATATTAATATTTTAATTTAAAAAAATGAAGACACTAGAACTGCTTTCTACGGAGCTTGATGCTGTTGATTTTTTCGATCAAACGACACTGCTTGGACCGCTTTATTCCGATCGGTTGGATGGTGATGATACTATTACAATTCGACTTGAGATAGATAATCCAGAAGGATTTACAATGGTTGAATATACGGATGTGTCTATGGATTCTGCAGATCAGATTCCAAGTTCAATCAGTCACTATGAAAGTCGTCTTGGTATGAAATCAATTGATGCACCTTCTTGGGTTATAAAATTAACACTTGAGGAAGTATTGGATTGTATTGAATTTCCCTTGGAGTTGAAGGCGTGAGATACTGTTAATACTATATTTTTGATAAGTTCCTAAATCATGAAAACTAAAACTTGTTCGGTCTCGGGAAAAGAATTTTTAATTAGAGATGAGGATTTGGTTTTTTATGAAAAGATGGGAGTTCCGATTCCTGATATTTGTCCAGATGAAGTGTTACGATCGATGATGTTGCATCGAAATGAGAGAGTCTTGTTTCGAAGAAAATGTGATGCAACCGGGAAACCGCTGATAAGTGCGTATGATGGAGATGTGTCTTTTCCGGTGTATGCCAATGAGGTTTGGTGGGGGGATAGTTGGGATGGAGTTGAGTATGGAGAGGGTTTTGATCTTGAGGGTTCGTTCTTTGATCAGTTTCAGGGATTGCAATCAGTCGTCCCGAGAGAGGGAACGTCTGTGTTTAATTCAGAGAATTGTGATTTCAATAGTCATACTAGAGAATGTAAAAATTCTTATCTCAATACGCTTGCGGTTAAGAGTGAGGATACGCATTATTGCTACTGGGCGGTGGGAGATCGTGATGTTGTGGATTCGTTGATTACGAATGAGAGTGAGCTGTGTTATGAGGCGATTGATTGTGAGAGTTGTTATGAGTGTGTGATGGTGATGGATTGTCATAATTCGAATAATTGTTTTTTTTCTACGGAGCTACGAAATTGTCGAAACTGTATTGGGTGTAATAATCTCAGGCACAAAGAAAATTATATCTTTAATAAACCGGTGAGTCCGGCTGAATTTGAGGCTTTTCAAGCTAAGGTTATGAATGGATCGTATGAAGGGTATCTACAAGGGAAGCAGTTTTTTGTAGATCAGATTTCGAAAGTTCCGCATCGATCGGTGACGAATACGCATTCAGAAAATGTGACGGGGAATCATCTCTTGCACTGTAAGGATTGTTTTGAGTGTTATGATAGTGATCATGCTCAAGACTCTGCGTATAGTGTGGCGGTGAATGATTCGAAGGATGTGTATTTTGCTAGCTCTGCTGGGTGGCCGGGGGGTGAGTTGATTTATTATTCTACGGTGAGTCGAGGGTGCACGGATTTACGATTCTGTTACTACAGTTGGTTTAGTCATCGGTTGGATTATTGTGATAGTTGTGTGAGTTGTTCGGATTGTTTTGGATGTATTGGATTGAAACACAAGGAGTATTGTATTTTGAATAAACAATATGAGAAAGAAGAGTATGTAAGATTGAGAGATAGAATAGTCGAATATATGAAAACTACTAAAGAGTGGGGGAAATTTTTTCCGAGTTCTCTTTCTACGTTTGGGTATAATCATTCGCAGGCACAAGAGTATTTTCCTCTTACCGAGGCAGAAGTTGCTGATCGTGGATATACATGGAAAGCGGATAAAGGACTTACTAAATATGATGGTCCAGTGTATGAAATGCCTGAGAATATTTCTGAGGTTGGAGATGATATTTTAGAAAGTATTTTGAGGTGTGAGGTGACTGGGAAAAATTTTCGATTGATTAAGTCGGAACTGGAATTTTATCGGAAGATGAATTTACCGATACCAAGAGTTTGTCCGGATGAACGTCATCGACAGCGAATGAATTTTCGAAATCCTCGACAACTCTGGAATCGTAAATGTGATACTTGTAAGTGTGAAATTCGGACGACGTATGGACCGGAGCGAAAAGAAAAGGTTTTATGTGATAATTGTTATCAAGAGGTGGTGGAATAAATCTATCCCCTCAGCCTTACGAGCAGCTCCCCATAAATTAAGGGGAGTGTTAAACTACTAACTAAAAACTATCAATCATTAACTACACAATGAAAACTAAAATTTGTTCGGTTTCGGGTCAAAAATTTGTAATTACAGATGAAGATTTGGTGTTCTATACCAAAATGGGTTTGGGTGAACCATCTCTCTGTCCGGATGAACGAAATCGTCGTCGTCTGGCATGGCAGAACATGCGAAAACTCTATCGTCGGAAATGTGATGCAACGGGGAAGATGATGATATCTAATATTTCTCTGGATAAAGATCTAACGGTATATGCTCAGGATTATTGGTGGAGTGATGCTTGGGATTTTAGAGATTATGGGAAAGATTTTGATTTTAGTCGTCCGTTTTTTGAACAATGGGCAGAGCTCCTCGCCGTCGTTCCTCAGCCATGTGTGCTTCGGAATCATCTGCTCGATCAAAACTCAGACTATACCAACTATGCGGGGGGGAATAAGAATTGTTATCTGATATTTCATGCGGATATGAATGAGGATTGTCTCTATGGGGTGGGAGTAAAGAAGTGTACGAGTGCTGTGGATATAACCCACTGTCATGGATCTGAGTTGTGTTATGAATGTGTGGATTGTCGTAATGGATATAATCTTCGATATGCTCAGAACTCGGAAAACTGTAGTGATAGTTGGTTTTTGAAAAATTGTATTGGATGTAAGAACTGTTTTGGATGTGTAAATCTGAGAAATAAGGAATATTATTTTTTGAATGAATCTCTTGGAAAAGAGGA
>JABAZT010000020.1:0-478 GCA_018608565.1 Candidatus Altimarinota bacterium | reverse complement strand
GAATATGAAAAAAAGATTAAATCTTTGAATTTGGAGACTGGTTCTGGAGTAGAGAAGTTGAGAGATCAGTTTGTAGTTTTCTTGCAGGCGTTTCCACATAAAGCATTTGAAGGATATCAAAATGAAGATTGTTCTGGGGATCAGATTTTTCGGTGTCAGAATGTGAAGGAATGTTTTGATGTGCAAGAATCTCGGGATATGCGGTATTGTCATCGAGTATACAATGGTCAGAACTCTGATTGTATGGATATGAATGAGTATGGGATGCAGATCCAGCAGGTGTATGAAGGTCTCGCGATTGGGATCAATGCCAATAATGTAATTGCGGGAATCTATGTAAATGAGCAGGTGTCTGATATCTGCTATGGAATGCACAATCATCACTCCAATGATTTATTTGGTTGTATTGGAGGGGTGAAGGCGAAGTATTGTATCTTGAATAAACAATATGAGAAAGAAGAGTATGAGAGGTTGAGAG
>JABAZT010000039.1:52916-53280 GCA_018608565.1 Candidatus Altimarinota bacterium | reverse complement strand
TCTTTTTTGTGGCTGTACTCCTATTTTGTTTATCACGTGGAGATCGTACTTACATAAGTCTTTAATAGCTTCTAGTACTTTGTTATTTAGGTCCTTGTCTTCAAGTTCAGAAAACCTAGCTAGAAGTTCAATTACAGCTTCTGTTTGCAAATAACGAACCTGCCTCATCAGGCTTACACATTGCTCTAGGACATCATTCCAAGTTTTTCCAGGAAGCAATCCAAACCCTGTGGACTTATCTTTTGCAGGGATTGGTTGAACTGCAAAAATTTGCTCGACAATTTCTATAACTTTTTCTGGTATTGGATAAGCAAATTCTGAAAGCTCTTCTAATTTTTCAATGATTTCTTCATTAGTTTCAAAC
>JABAZT010000039.1:0-52906 GCA_018608565.1 Candidatus Altimarinota bacterium | reverse complement strand
CGAGCTCTTTTTCAAAGAAAGTTCGTATTTTACTATTTCCTTCCAAGAAATAGGTCTCAGCCATTTTTTTGAGTAATTTTTTCTTGGTATTCATTGTTCGAGAATGTTAGATAATTCTAAAATTTTAGAAGGATTTATAGCCTCCTCTTTCAAAAGATAGTTCACTGCCTCTTTTCCTGTTTCGTCTTTTTCAAAATAAATTTCATCTCCAATAAATTTTAATAGCCCCTTGGATATAAAATCATCTTTCAATTTACTAAATTCATCTTCAGTTACATCAATGAGTTCAGTTAATTTAGTTATTATTTCTTTGTTTTTTTGGCTAAAAGGACACAAAAGATATAAGAAAGCTGTAAGTAGTAGTTCCTGTTCTCTCGCATTGGTGTCATTCAAAATATCCGAATCATCAAGGTCTTTGATTAATTTTTTAAAATAATCGAGACTTTTATTCACACCTTTGCTTAAGTATGAGAGCAAGTCTTCACTGTCACTGTAGAGTCCACCCCTAATTTTAAAGGGGATATCTTTTGCATGAGAAATAGAATCGAAAAAATCATTCCATTCATTTTTCTCTTTTCCAAATAGTATGTCTGGACGAATCCATCCTTTAATTATGTAGCTAACGGAATCATTAAGAGTTTCTACTTCATCACTAAAAAATGGCCTAGATTTATCCTCAAAATCAGATTTAATTTCCCTTACTTTTTTACGATAATAGGAAAACCTTTCATCATCTATAATAGCAACATCTATATCTGAGCGAGTTACTCCTTTTTCATTGGTTTTCGAATCATTGAAAGCTTTCCCACCTCTCTTTAAACTAAAACCTTTCCTAGCAGATCCTACAATGTGAACATTATCTGGGGATGTTTGAAAAAAAACAGCTATTTCGGATTTCAATTTTCGCAACAACTCTTCCTTACCTCTAAAAAACCATACTTCTCCCTTCAGAAAATTTATTTCTAAAAATTGATTTAAGTACTCATCTAATAATTTTTTTCTAAATAGTTCTTTTTCTGAATTTGGTAAATCTGCTTTATCAGCTTCTAACTCTACACGATTTAAAATCTCTTTTAAATCTAAGAGGAATTTAGAAAATTCAGGTGAGATTTTTTTACTAGACATTTAATACGGGATCTTTCTCTATTTATAGCAGAAAAACCATTTTTTACTATGTCATAACCTCTTCTATAGCAATTTCTCCGCCTTGAAGTACTAATTTCTCAGAAAGCTCTTTTATTATCTTACTCTTCTCACTTCCATTTCCATTTTTAAGCACATACTGCACATAGTCCTTTGTCGTTATTGGTTTGGCATTTTCTCCACTCATCATCTTTTGCATATCGTTAAATCTCTCCACTTCTGTCCGAAGTTTTAACTCCAATCGACTATTTTCCTCTTGAGCGGTCACACAAATATTCGCCAAGGACTCAATGATCGTTTCTTCTCTCACATACTTCTCTTTACAGGTGTTTTTCCCTCCAAATCGATTACAACCGTAGTAAATATATCGCTTTCCATGTCGATTCACTTTTTCTTGTCCTGATATACCAGAGCAACATGATCCGCACTTAAAGATCTTGTTGAAGAAAAAGTCTTTGCGTCCCCATTTACCTTTTGGAGAGACTTTCATCTTGCTTCTGACAATGTCGTAGGTTTCTTTATCGATCAATGTCTCATGTGAACCTTCATACCATTCTCCACTGCCCTTGGGGTATTCAAAAGATCCGTAATAAAACGGATCTGCCAGAATCCTAAAAATCATGCTTAGTGTTACAATCTTCCCATTTTTTGTTTTGAATCCTTCTTCCTTCATGTATTCCCATACCTGTCGTCCACTTAAACCGTCCTCTGAGACCCAGAGGAACATTTTTTGTATCAAGGGTCCTCTTATAGGATCAACTTCAATGGTGCTTGGATCTCGAAAGGTTTTCCCTCGAATCAATTCGTACCCAAGCGGTACACATCCGGGTCTAGTTCCCATTTTACATTTTCTTCGAAGTCCTCGTTTCACGTTTTTGGCTCGATTATCATTCTCCAATTTGGCTTGAGAACATAGGATCATCAGCAAAAACTTCTCGTTTGGGTTATCTGTGAAGGTTTGTCCATGAGTCCTTATTTGAACGAGCATTTTCTGGTCCATAAGATCCACAATAGACCCCAAATCACCAGCATTTCTGCTTAATCGATCTGGGGCCCATGTAAGTATCGCATTGAACCGTTGTTCTCTAATTCCTGTTAGAAGCTGATTGTAGACCGTTCTTTGCCCCGAGCTTTTCGCTGATTTACTTTCTTTCAGGGTCTCAACAATTTCCATGTCTTCATTTTTAGCCAGTTTGAGCATCTCACTGATCTGCGAATCAATAGAAAGAGCTTGTCTTTCGTCTGCTTCACTCGACTTCCGAGCGTAAAGGCAGTATTTGAGAGTTTCGGTGTTGGTTGTATTTTCTTCCATCACCTACATTGATGCTGTGATAAAACTTATAGTCTAGGACTTTTGGGCTTAAAACCAGTAAATTTCATCATCTCCATCTCCCCCAAAAAATGCAAAACAATGTCTACGGGGTGGGTCTTTCATAACTTCGTTCACGAGCGTCGTAAATGCGTCGACCATATCATCATGCTTTTCTACTCCAAAACCTGTCATCTGCTCAATAAGCCGTTCACAACCTTTTTTGGGAAACAACACTTTTCCTGTTTTGATATAATGACTCGAAGCCGACAATCTTGATCGTTTGTCGCCTCTGGGTTGCACATCAACTGTTTCGTATCCCTGATTTTTCACTTCTTGTATAAACGCTTGCTGGTACCCAACTCCTTCGATATACATTTTTACGCTCTTGGGGCTGTCATAGATTATTTGAGCCAAAGCCTTAAGTGTTTCTTGAGAAGTACTAAAATCCATCCTTCGGTTTACGATCTCTGGCAAAATATAGATAAAAGCTTTATGCCCAATGAGATAGATCTTCGCCGGTACAAAAGACGTGTAATCGGCCGTTTGTTTTTCAGAAATCGCCAAATCTACTCCAATGGCACATTGTCGGAACGAAATTCCTCCTTCATCGGGATCAGCATCATTAGATTGTGGAAGTTGATTATAGTACTGAATCCAATCTTTATGGACTACTTGACCATCGTCTGGAACTATTCGAAGCATGAACTCTCTTTGCCAAGCAATCGGATTCCCAACTCTTTTTTCTTCAGTTTTTATGGCCTGCATATTTTTATATTTTCCAGGCCAAAGAGTCTTCTTGTTACGAACTACTGGATAAGCTTTGTATTTACCACTCATTTCTCGTTTTCTGATTTTTTCTTTCATGCGCATGATGACTGAATCCTCATGGAGTAAATTTCCGATCATTACCAATCGAGTGCTTTGATCACCTGCAGGAATTACTTCGCTCGTAAGCCAATCATAAGTTTTGTTTCTTCCTTCCAGTGTTTTTACAGAGGACAGGTCTTCAATATCATCACAGATTATCAGATCTGGTCGATATTGATTATGCCGGATCCCTCTCACACTTTGTTCCATAGAAACTGCCATAATTCGAGCATCATGTTTTGGGATAAGCAGTGATGAAGTACTCCATTCATCATCTTCTTTGAACGGTCCTAAGTCTTTTCGTAGCAAGTCATTGGACTCCATTTCTCGCTTGATGTTTTTGAGATGTTGTCGGGCTTGGTGTTGGGTTTGCCCAACCAGCAGTACAAATTTCTTCTGTTGCTTCCCCAATATCGCCCATAAAGGATACGAAAGATTTACAATGGTTGATTTTCCCGACCCACGAAAAGCAATAATCACGACATTCTTAATTTTCTCGTCTTCTGTCAGCTGGAAAATATCTCGCTGAAAGTCGGCCGTCTTGTGGGTGATATAGTGGTGAAAGTATGTATGGAAAAACCAATAATGACTTTGATGTGTCACTTCTTGTCTGACTTGTTGATCCGTCAGTACTTTCTGAATCATGTCTTCTTCGATGGCAGGTACAACTTCCGTCATGGTTATTTTTTTGATGATTTCTTGGTTGGTACTAATGAGCCTAAAGTGAGTGCTTTTTGCACCATCAATTGTTGTTCTTCTGTTAGTTCAGGGTTTTCCATCCGAGCGGTGACTTCAAATTTTTGAGTGTATGACTTGTGTCGATGTTTGAGCCAAAAAATAATGGCCGTTAAGTTTTGTGATTTAATCGCTGATAAGAGTTGAGACTCCGCCATGTCATTCATCAGATGTACACCTTCGCTTAGAGCTTTATCAGCTTCTCTGGAAAAGTTCTTGTCATCTTTTCTCCAACGATAATAAGTGGCTCGGCTAACCCCTGTTTTCTCACACGTTACCTGCACAATTGGAGTCTTTCTCAACTGATCACAAAGGGCTTCTTTTTGTTTCTGTTGTTTTTCGTTTAAGCTCATGATTTATCAGCTTTAAGTAATATTGATTTCTGTCCTGTCAGTTTTTCCCAGCGATCAATGATGACTTGGCAGTACTTAGGTTCAATTTCAATCATCAAACATTTTCTACGGGTCTGCTCGCAAGCTATTAAAGTTGAACCACTGCCTCCAAATGGGTCGTACACGAGGTCTTCTCGACAAGTACTATTGAGAATCAGTTTCCTTAAAATGGAGACTGGTTTCATCGTGGGATGAAGCGTGTTTTTCTTGGTTTTAGGGCTAATGAGAATCGACTTGTCTTTGGATTTCAGAAATTCGTGTTTCCCTTTCCATCCATAAGCAATCAGTTCGTGTTGGGGAAGGTAATCAAGCCTTCCAATAACCGCGCCAGTCTTTGCCCAAACAAGTAGTTGAGAAAATTTAAACCCTTGATCGAGTAATGCTTCTCGCATGGGAAACATCATCTTGTCCGAATTGAAAATGTAATAAGTATTCTTTCGTTCTAAGCGATTTTTTATCGGATCGAGCCAACGATTCGTAAAACTTCTAAACTCTTCATCTGACTGAATATGGTCGTTCTTAATAGGCACATGTTCTTGCTTCGACTGAGAAAATCCTTTCTTCCCTTCAACCAAAGCCACACCATATGGGACATCGGTCAGAATAAGTTTTACTTTTTCTTCTCCAATAAGGGATTGAACGTGTTTTTCGTTCATTGCATCTCCACAGATAAGTCGGTGTTCCCCTAGCTGAAATATATCTCCGAGATTAATTGATTTTTTTGACATTATTTTGTGGGTTAAGGGCTACGTAGCGTTTAATAATCAGGTCACAAAAAGCAGGTTCGTGCTCTACCAAGAACGCTTTTCTTCCAAGTTGTTCACAAGCAATAAGGGTTGACCCGGATCCTCCAAAAAGATCAAGGACAGTATCTCCAGGCTTCGTACATCGCCTGAGTGGACGATCATGCAAAACAACTGGCTTTTCGGTTGCGTGTTGGTACTCGTTGGTGGGTAATCGTTTGACGAGCCAAATGTCGAGTAAGTCGAGAATGTCATCAATTGTTCGGTTTCCGTTCTCAATTTCTGGATTTGTAATTTCTGTCAGATTCGAAGATTTGGGTGATAAATACGGCTTCCCACGAATTCCATAGACACATGGCTCGTAGCACTTATTGAAGGCAATTTGGGGCGTGACGTTCTGGTTATTTTTTATCCACAAACAGACTCTCTTGTTGTCGATGTTGTTTCGTTGATATAGGTCTTGAAGTAGTCCAATGTAGTTTTGGTCACACCAATAAAAGACGTGGGCATCTGGTGTACAATGCTTCAGTCCATTTTGAAGCGTACTTTCTAGAAAGGCTCGATACTCAGTTCGGCTTTTGCTATCATCGGTCTTTTTACCTTGGTATTTACCGTTAGTACCAATACCTTTGGCATAATCAAACCCAATATTGTAGGGCGGGTCCGAGTAGATCATATTGATCTTGGTTTTTCCTAGAAGTTTTTGAACGACTTCGGGATCAGTCGAGTCTCCACAAATCAGTCGGTGATTCCCCAGCTGAAATATATCGCCTTCTTTCACTTCAGGTTCCTCTATATTTTCTAGTTCTGCTCGGGTTTTAAATTCATCGTCTTCTACGCCCAGTGCCTCATCCCAAATAGCAGAGAGATTCGAATCATCAAACCCAACATCGAGCAGTAGATCTATGTCGAAATCTTTGAGGATTTCAAAGTCCCAATCTCCTGTGTTTCTGTTTAAACGAAGGTTTAATTCCTTCTCTTTCTCTATCTCTGAAATATTTATATAGACCACAGGAACATCCTTGTACCCAAGGTCTTTTGCAACCTTAAGCCGAAAGTGCCCACCAATAACGATGTTTTTTCTCTCTTTTGATCCGTTAACGAGAATCGGATCAACTAAGCCAAAGCGTTCAATACTTTCTGTGAGTTGTTTGGTTGCTCCAGTTTCCCACTTTCGGGGATTGTAGGGCGCGGGATTGAGAGATGAGATAGGAACGTGAACGATAGTAAGTTTAGACATAGTAAAAAATTAGGAACTACGTCTATTGTTCCCTGTGTTTTTACCTAATGGGGGGATTTTTTACCTTTAAAAGCTTGGAAAGTGCTTTCTTCCAATAGTTTTTAGTTTTTTGTATTCAGAGGTTTTTTACCCAGCGATATCAATCTTGATTCGGCAACTACCATCTCGAACATTCTCAAACGGATCTTCAGCAATTCCAAATAATGATTTAAGGTTTTTTCTCAAAGCAGATAAATCTTGCTTAAAGTTTGCTTGTCTTTTTTTGATGTAATGAGGAATTTCTCCTTTATTAGTGGCGAAAAGTTCTAGTAGTTCCCAAGTATTTAAGGGACTCTGAGTCGTCTGGCTCATAAAATTTAGGTCAACAAATGTCGCTTTGTAGGTGTTTCCATCAGCGGTGACTTTTACCGTGTGACTATCTAAAAACTGTATCGAAACTTCTTCCCATCGTGAAACCTTTGGCATAGTGAAATCCCTTCCCAAAAATGTATTTCCTTCTACATGTATGTGAACGGTAATATTGTTTACTACCTGGGCAGGTTTCTCTCTCCTTTCTAGTGGGAGAACATATTCGACTTCTCGGGATTCTAAGCCTGTAGCAAGGTTCGGGAAACTGCTTGTATCGAACGTTGTCAGATCTCTGAGTGACTGAAGCGGTTTCAGCATGTCTTCTTGCCATTTGTTAATCTCGTCCACCCTTGTTACTATAGGACTTATGGCACGAATATTCACTCGGTGCATGGCATCAAAAGTTTTGCACATCTTTTTCACATTTTTGAGGGGAGCTGAAACAGCATCAAGAGTTAATTGCCATGATTGAGCCATTTTCTCGATAGGTTCCAAACTTAAACGAGCCTTCTCTGTAGTTGCACAAGCACTAGCTACAAGGGATTCCCTGAGTTCTGGACTTATTGAAGCAAACCGACTTTTGATTTTTGCACTCATCACTCTTCAGTATAGGAATTTTGTGGAAAAGTGCTATGGAAAATGTTGAGTATACTTCCATAATAAATTTGGGTCAATGAATATAAAGCCTAGAAAAAGAAAGAAATCGTAAATCAGGCAACTTCGATATAGCTAGATTAATTTTTGAGCAGAGTCTTTGAAATATTTATGATTAAGGAATCGATTCTATATTTTGATTTCTGAGTTTATCTGCCATCTCTTCGAAGGTTTTTTGTGTTATTACTCTGATATTCGTTGGCCCTCCAAATCCTTTTCTACTCTCGAGTGTGAATCTATTTTGGTGTTGTTTATTTAGCCAAGATAGTACTATCTCTGCTGTGATTGTATCATCAATTACGATTATTATGTTTTGTAAGTTTTGAGGATCGTTTATTATCGAATTTTCTGTATGAAGTTTTGCTATTTTTGTACGAGTATTTTGTAAAAGTATTGTTAAGTCTCTTGATAATTCTATGCCTTTTGATTGGAGTTCCTCTATAAGGTTATCGAAATCATTATCTTCAATCGCTTCTATGATTGCTCTTTGGTCTCCGTCTAGGATCTGTTGAATCCCTTGTTTTGGGGCTGATTCTAGTGATGTAAACTGCGATTCGGTAAGTGATATTCCCAATTATAAAATCTTAAACGCAACTTTTGAATGAGTAGACTTCAAAAGCTATGGCACAACTCAAAAAAACAGATCGGAAAGAAATCGAATACTACCTTAATCGAGGCTATAAAAAATCCAATATTGGAGAACTAATCGGAAGAAACAAGTCAGTTGTAACCGAAGAGATAAAGAGAAACGCAGTGAATGGAGTGTATGATGCAGAAAAAGCTCATATGAAGGCATACCAAAGGCGGTATTGGGTAGAGAAAGAACCACAGAAAATCAGAAATCATTCAGAGCTCGTAAGCTATATTGAGTCCAAACTAAAACAAAGACATCCCTGGTCTCCAGAAACAATTGCAGAGTGTTGGAATAAATATGAGGCTCCTAATGCCGGCTACAGAATCTCTTCACCGACTATCTATACTTATCTCTACGAACAAAGACAAAGTCTCTGTAAATACCTCTGTCACAAACGATACAAGAAAAAGAAGCAGAAGAAAAAAACCAAGAGAACAATGATCCCTAATAGAACGTGCATCACAGAACGTCCAGAAGTGATCGAGGAGCGTAAACGAATTGGGGATTGGGAAGGTGATACCATCGTATCAGTCAAAGACGATAAAACTGCTTTATTAGTTTTACATGACAGGGCCTCTCGATACATCTGTGTTTCTAAAACCATGGATATAACCAAACAAAGAATTATTACGAAAGTTAGAATGCTTCTCAATGACAAGACAAAACACTCTCTTACTCTTGATAACGGTATTGAGTTTAAGGGGCATGAACGATTTGGTGTGGACACTTTCTTTTGTCATCCCTATTCTTCTTGGGAAAAAGGCGCTGTAGAATACTCCAACAGACTTCTCAGGAGGCATTTCCCTAAGAAAACACGCCTTGAAAATATTTCACCTAAAGAGCTTTCTCTTGTTGTTGATGCCATTAATCACACTCCTCGAAAATGCCTCAACTGGTATACCCCTCATCAAATATTTTTCTCTAACTCCTAATTACTTCTCTCAAAAGTTGCGTTTGACCCTTTAATTTAGCTTCCTGACATTATTACTAATTTATTGTATTTCCAGATTCATGCAACTCTGTACTTGAGATTGAAACGGGAGATGCGGGATGAAATAAAGCTGAATTAAGAAAAAACACCCAGAAAAAGAAACACATCCTAAATTGGACAGCTTCGATTTAACTGGATCAATTTTTGGGCAGAATCTTTCAAATTTTGAAGCTCATTTTCAGGTAAGTCCATTTTCACTACCTCGTGAACTCCCTTTTCCCCAAGCTTAGCGAGTACTCCTAGAGGAGTCTTTTGAAGTTCTACATCTTCAAAATGCGGATAACACGTCGATACTGGATATACTTCCCCAGTATTACCCAAGACTGCATTAAGGAGTGTTATAGTTGAGGCCGCTATTCCAAAATAGGTGGCTCCCTTCCCCTTTATAATTGCATAGGCCTCCTGTTTCACCTCATTTTCAATGCATTGTTGTTCTGTGGTAGACAATAGTTTTCCAGTTAAATTCACCATAGACCAGGCCACAAATTCACTATCTCCGTGCTCTCCCAGAACGTATCCTGAAACCTCTCCTACAGGCACCTTTTGCATCTGGGCTATCTGCCAGCATAATCGTGCAGAATCCAGTAATGTCCCAGTGCCAAAAATCTGGTTCTGAGGAATATCAAAAAATTGGTAGGCCAAACTTGTAAGAATATCTACAGGATTAGAAACGATGATTACCACCGCTTCTGACTTTAGTGTTCCTAGATTCTGAGCGATAGATTTTAATATTACTGCATTTTTCTGCAACAAATCACACCGTGTTTCTCCTACGGATTGATTCGCCCCTGCGGTAATTATAATGACGTCCATTTCCGTTATTTTCGTATCTCCGTAGTTTATTTCTGATACGTTTGAATTTTTGGAAAAGAAAAGGGTGTCTTTAAGGTCTAATACTTGTGCTGTTTCAAGCTCTTGATCTGTATCTAGAAGGAAAAATTGTGCAGCAACATCACGAGCCATTCCATAATGAATGATCTGAGATCCCACATTTCCAGCACCGATAACAAGAACTGTTTTCATAATATATTTAATTAACCAAACATCAGCGATTCAGGCTTAAAAATAAGCAGTAACCCTAGTATCAACATAAGTATTCCTCCAATGAAATGAGAATATCGAGCGTATTTAGTGTCCAGGTTTGTATATCGCAGAGTTGTCATAGCTATCCCAAAGACAACCAAATCATCGATCATGAATATTAAGATATAAAATCCTAAATATGCATAGTATTGCCATGTTTCTAGATTACTGAGGATCATGATTTCATTGAATACCACAGGCAATCCTGCGCTACATACGGCTTCGATCACATTTACTGCAAATGCAAGGAATATTATTCCTCCAAGCGCAATCCAAAGATTGGGATGCTGAGAAAATTGTTTTAGTTTGTTTAGTATTTTTTGACGTTTTTTCCCATGAGAAACTTTACAATTTCCTGATGGGTTCATCAGCGCATCGTACAGATACCATCCTCCAGCCGTTAATGCTATGAGTCCTACAAAAATTCGCATCCAGAAAACAAACCCAAGAAGGAGTAATACATTGAGCCATGCCGTCATGATCAAAAAATATACCAGTCCTGAAATAAAAATAAACGTAGAACCCAGAATCCACATTCGTTTTTGATCTTTCATACCAAGTAAAAGAGTGATCAAAAATACGAGCACCCACATAGCACAAGGGTTAAAGCCATCAAGCAATGCAATAATAAATGTGAGTAATGGTAAAGATATATGCTTTGTTTCAATGGTGCCAAATAATGGAAGATTTATTGTAGAAGGGATTTTATCTTTCTGATTTTCTGGTTTTATGGTTCCAAGAGCAACATGTGATGTGTTATTTGTTTCATTAGTTTTAAAAATCCCATCGGCTTCCTGTGTCATAACCAACGCCAGAATATCATTTTCTTCACCGTTAAGGACTCTATCAACAGCACTTTTTATTTTTCCCCCCGTCGTTTCTTTGTTTAAAAACCCTGGAATACTCGTCTCTCCAACTACTGTAAATGGAGTCCCTGGAATATTTATATCTAGGAGCGTTTCGAGTGATTGTAGGAGTTTTAAATTTTCACGATTTTTGGTAATTTCATAGTCTCGTATCTGTGCGGGAAACTCCGCTTGTAGATCATACAAAAACTGTATTTCCTCAGCACAATGAGGACATCCATGTGCATGAAAAAAATATACATTCACCTTTTCTTCATTCAACGCCATGCTGGAGAAAGAAAGGCCTATACTGATAATACTGATTATAAGCCAAAGCTGTTTTTTTAAAGAGCCCAAGTCCATACTTTTTGAATTAGAATACATAGATTAAGTCCCAGACCAACAATCGGCACCCATAAGGGCACGGTAAATGCTCGTTTCTTATTTGGGTGTTTTCGCTTTATCTGGATCAATGAAAAATTCACCAATGCAAATAATGTAAGTGTTATAAAACTCGTCGCAGTAGCTAATGGCACGATAGGTACCGCTAAAGCAAACAGCAAAATAATCGCAGAGACAACAACCGTTGCCGTCAGGGGGGTTCCTCTATGGTGCCACAAACGACTTATCTCCGAGTGTATCCATCCTTTTTGTCCCATGCCATAGAGAATTCGAGAAGCCATGATGATCTGGGCAATGACTCCATTTACTACGGCAAAGAGGCTAATAATAGTTATCAGGGCTGGATTCTGACCTGTGTAGAGTGTGAATATTGAGGCCAGTGGAGCTTTACTTGCCTCCAACTCAGCAATGGGAAGCGTCAGCACCGCCACAATCCCAATCAGGATGTAGAGAGCTCCTGCGATCAAAAGCGAGGCAATGATAGCCTTGGGCATTGTCTTCGCTGGAGATTTGGTTTCTTCCGCGACATTGACCATGTCTTCGAAACCGATGAAGGCATAAAAAGCCAAAAACATCCCCCCAAGCAGACCTCCCGCATCGGAAATGGAAAAAGTTGGCAAGGTCTGTGTCACATACTGTGGGAAATCAACAAAACTCTCTCGAGCGACCCAAATAATGATCAAGAGTCCAAGTAGCTCTATCGTCGTAATTATAGAGATAACTATGACCGAGTCTTTAATCCCCCAAAGAGCAAGAAATGTCAGTAACAAAAGTAATCCAATAATTATCACCGCCTGAGGAAGTGGAAAGAATACCTGAAAGTATCCCACGAATCCCAATGTCAAAACACTCGCAGAAACAATACCTGACAGCGCAATTCCAAATCCAAACAGTGTAGAGAGCCAACGCTGTCCTATTCCCTGGTGGATATAGCCTGCAGCTCCAGCGCTATGAGGATACCGAGATGAAAGTTCTGCATAAGAAAACGCAGAAAATGCAGCCACAATCCCAGCGATTAAAAAGGCCAGAGGCGTAAATACTCCTGCAGCGCCAGCCACTTTCCCCACAAGGACATATACTCCTGCGCCAAGGATAGTCCCGACGCCATAAAACAGCACATGAGAAAACGAAAGGGTACGCTTTAGATGCATAGAATATTTAAGAATTAGAGGCTTTGGTAACACGAGATTGATGAGAAGTCGCCATATACTCAAACATCTGGTTTCTCAAGATTTCTACATAAGATTGAGAATCATGGATATAGGGGATTCCTACATGAATTGGTTGTGTAGAAAATGGCTCAATTTCAATACGAATAGTCCCGTAATGAAATATCCGTCCTAGTAGTGGTCGACGATTGATTACTTTTTGTAGATTTTCGAGCGAATAGATGCGTTTTTTCAACCAAAATATTCCTTCCCGAACCATAATGACTCCTTGAAATATCTGAAAATAGCGATTATACCAGGCAATTAATACTAATAGATTGCAAATCAACCAAGAACACATAACCAGCAGGATAGGAGTAAGCGTGAAAGAAAATTCTACAAGCCCAAACATGGTGATCACCAAGTGTATTATAGCGATGATGAGCCATTTTAAACCAGGGATCAAGAGACTTTGACGAATGTGTGGAGTGACAGGGTCATTTAAAGTGTCCATGATTAATCAAGAATTAGATGAATATTTTCTACAGATGAGGGTTTTATGGTACAAAGGCGAAATTCGGTTGGTACGATTTGGAAATACGCATATCCATGCCAGGCTACCTCTGTTCTTTTAATAAGTTTTGTTCCAATATTTTCCTTAGCTTCGTGATCGAGTTGATGCTCTTTGATTTCATGAGCAACCCCTTTGATATGCAGTATTCCTTTTTCTCCTCGTCCGAACGAAAGAGAAACGAGAGGATGTGTTCCCAGACTCTGGTATTTTCTAAAATCCTTACAAGTTTTAAAAAAGATTTCATTCACAGGATTACTCTTTACTTGTACAAATGCTGAATGAGGTTTTTGATCTCCATTGGTATAGGTAAGGACACCATGATTAAATGAGGTAAGAAAGTTTTTAAATTTGGCTATTTGAGATCGTTCTACGTGATCTAATACTAGTTTAGGATTATGAATCCAAGGCATCTTTAATTTTCGTTTCACTTTTTCCTTATTTTGAAATACAAGATGTATTGTCCCTTTTTTACATAATTTTTGGATAAAAGATTGCTCAATTTTTCCACTTCGTAATTCATCAAGGGGATATCGTTTTGTGATTTTTTGTGGCCAAGGGCGCATCCAGATGAAATCTTCTTCCTGAGCAGTCCATTGCTTGAAGTACCATTCAAAGAAGAGGAAAAAACTGATGACAACTAGTAAGAGTGCTGTCCCTACAAAACTCCAAAAGAAAATAGGGCGATCCAAAAAACCATACAGATATACAATTAAAATACTCCAGAGGAGAAAGGAGACCGTCCACTGAAATGTAAGAAGGAGTATCGAGGAACGAAAAAAGGCTTTGGAGGTAAGTGGAACTTTCATGAGTGAGATGACATTAAGAGTTCTATCGTATCCCAAGGCGACTTAGAGACATCTGTTTTTCGTATCCATTGTGGTATGAAGTAAAAAACTGTTATGGTTTTATTTTGATACAAAGGATGAGCTTTAACCCAAGCTGGAATCTGGTGCTTTTTAATATTTATGATGCCTTCTGCTTGGACGCATTGTGTGTCTTCAAATTCAAGCAATAGGGATGCATTATTATTTTTTTGCTGAGAGATAGGAATCTCTGGGGTGCGTGGACAATAAAAATAACAACAAAGATCTGACTCTATTTCTAATAATCCCCAGACAGAATCAGGACTTCCATCAACCCAACCAAGAGATCCTTCTTTTATATCTTTTATAGCTTGGTATAGATTCTCCTTTTGTGTTCGAAATGTTGAATCTTGTGCATCAAACCTAATTTTTTCTGCAATCAGCACTGATTTATCTACTTGGCTCTTGAGTGCCAGATCTGTTTGTAGTGGGAGATAGTGGAAATATTTTTGCTTGGCATGCACTTTATGCTCTTCTTGCATGGTTACCTCCCCACCAATAGAAACTACAAGACGTTTCTTATTGTCTTTCTCAAGAATGAAAACAGTTTGTTTCTCAATTTGTTGTTTTCGAATATTTCCATAGCCTTGCTTCTGGATCCATCGACGATACCGTGATTCTGGTACTTTTTTCATATGGTCTAAAAATTAATTTCTACCTGTTTCCACGGACGATTAGCTACATCAGTATAGCGGATCCATGTAGGACGTACGATAAAATATACAATGTCATCTTCATCATAGATAACGCGTGATCTTCGACTCCGAGATGCAATTGTGACAGAATCTCTTTTTGAAAAAACTCCATCAAATTCTTCTGCTAATCCTTCATATTGGACTGTATCAGTCTCGAAATCACCAACTTCTAATGCTATTGTCGGATGATTGATTATGTTTTCATATTTTCGTGAGTTTCGTTGTGTACGGAAGACAATATCAAGTCCTCCCTCAAGGAGAAAATATTCTACCTTGGCACATTCGGGATCTCCTTCTGGGGTAATGCTCGCCACAACAGCAAATCGATGCTGAAGAAGAAAACCTCGGATAAAACTAATATCAGCGGATGGAATTTCCATGAGTGTAATAATTTAAAAAATACAAAATTTTGAGTAGGTCTAGAGTGCTACTGAGAAGGGTCTGTTCCACAATTTCCACAACAGTCTTTTGGTGTTGCAAACATCGCTTGGCATTTATCTTTGTGAGGGCAGTTTTCACACTGAACACTTCCTTCCTCATAGGGGCTCTGTGACTGTATTTCCTCTATGAACTTTTGAGTTTGCTGGGGATGAGATTCCATAAATTTCACAAATCTACACAAATGCATTGATGTTTCGGCACTAATTAAATGTTCTATCTTACACGCATCTATCTCTGCTTGTTTTGGGTCAACTCCGAGACATTGTATGAGAAAACGTTCCAGCATTTGTTCATTTCGGATGAGGATTTCTACCCAGTATTTTCCATCTTCGGTTAGGAGTAGGAATTTATTTGGATCCTCGGTTACAAATCCTTTGTTTTTGAGTGAACGAAGTGCGGCACAGCAAGTGGAAGGCTTAACTGATAGTCGTTTCCCTATATCTGTCATCCGAGCATACCCTAGTTCTTTCCGTAGATCATGTATCGTGAGGAGATAGTGTCCTGCACTGTGTGTTAACGGGTTTTCATTAAAATGCTTCCAGGTCTTTTCCTGTTGATGTGTCATGTTCTCAGATTCAAGAGATATACTCTTTTGTAGTACAAAATGCTCTGAATTACAAGTTCGGCTGGGAGTTTCGATGCAAGGAAGTGACATAGAATAAAAATGCTAAAAGAATCTTTGAGATTAATTGAGTGGCCAGCGTCGGTATCCAAGATTTACATACATATTTATATCATCCTCTTCTTGATCTAAAACATAGGGGTCTTCATAGAGCTCTGTTTGATCTTTTAGCTCAGTTAAATATTCAAAAGCTCTATCATTTAAAGAATATAAAGTAAATGGTAGCAGTAGAGTCGTTGTATCAGTTTTCATGGTTTGTTTGGGTTTAAAAATTAGTATCAGGCGTAGATAATCTGAAAAAAATAAATACCTAAGATGAGCGCAAACATGGATCCAAAGATTATGAAGATGTCATTAAACTTCTGTGTTATTCGTCCAATAACTCGAGGTAAAAAGACATAAAAGATTCCTTTGAATATTGCTAAAACGCCTATAGTAGAGATCAATATTTCAGGAAGTGTATTCCAGAGGAAGTGAAACTGGAGGATTACCACTCCAACTACAAAACTCACCATCCCCCATTGAAAGAGTTCCTCTTCCTCTTTCGTAAATTCTTTGACCATTTTTTTAACGAGCTTTGGCCTTCCCATAAATACTAATCCAGTCAGGATATACAGAGGCCCGAGGATCTTTGCGAGTACGATAGTTTCCGATTCCATGATAATGGGACATTAGGGAGTAGAAAGTGTCTTATAATCTGCTTTAAGCGTTTGCTTTAGATCTTTGATTGTCGGTCTGAGCGGAAAGTATTCGGGCAACGTGCTCGAATGATGTTCCACAAAATGTCGAAGGTCTCGACCCACTTCAAAATGAGCGTTTTCCAAGTCGTATTGTCCTTCAATACGTTGTTGTTTTATTTTTTCATTTGTCTGCGTGATACGAAAGAGATTCATGGCGAGCTCAAATCCTCCCATATAGTCGGTCATATTTGCATCCGCAGGAAGTCCTCTGTGTTCGAGTAGTTCTGGTAAGTTGGCATTATACAGCCCTCTATATCCTGCATTGGTAAACCGAGAGAAATCATGGACCCCCCATCGACGAGCCGTTTTATTGAGTCGTTTGATTCCTTCGGCTATTTCTTTGCGAGCGGTAATTCGTTCGGTATCAAGATGTCGTTGCAACGAACTTTCAAATCGATGCATCTCTGATTTGAAATACTGTCGTATGGCCTGTGTATTTTGTTTGTTGCTATCAGCATTGATCACGATGAGATAACAGGCAAAACGTGTGAGTTTGTAGTCATTGGTATGTTTCCCTTTGACTCGTCGCGTCTCTGGGAGGAAGTTTTCATGGACGGAGATATGCAAGAGTACGCAGATCTCCATGGCGTGATGGAGTGCAAATACAAAAGCATGCATATCCTTGTATCCCAAAAGTTTCATGAGATCAGATGCCATCCAATATTCAATTCCATTGGTATGTTTGAATGAATCAAACAAAGTGATAGCTTCCTCAAATTTCGAATTCGGTTTGGTGGCATTCATGTTGAGGTGAATTAGGGATTAGTGTTTGATCTTGAGAACGTTTCGTTTTTTTTCCTTTTCTTTTGATTTGGGAACTTTGATCGCAAGAATCCCATTTTTGATTTCAGCTTTTGCTTTTTTGAGATCTGCATCTGCTGGCAGACTTACAAATCGAGAAAAAGATTGATAACTGCGTTCCTCTCTACAGCAAGCACCGTTCTTATTTTTCTCTTTTTTCTTCTCCTCTTTAGCCGTACAGTTTTCGGTTTCACAATCAGTATCTTCGTCACAACTTCCGACACTACACTCTTCTTCCTCGAATTCTCCTGTGATCTGAATACCGTTAGTGAGAACTTCTACTTCGATATTCTCTGGTGGAAATCCTGGGACTTCTACATCAATTTTATATTCATCGTCTTCTTCGTGGACATTCGTTGGAGCCCAATAGTCTTCGTGTCGTCCAAAGAAGTTACTAAGCGCAAATGGTTGACCAAACCAGTGTTCAAATGGAGTTGGCCAGGTGTCATCCCAAATGTCAGTAGTTGGTTGGTATCCGGGTCTGGTAGCAATGGTTTTCATGGTATTTGTTGTTTAAAAATAAATTAGTTTGTGAGTTCATGGAGAATGAGATTTAATCTTTCTAATAATTTACCTAGAGCGGGATATAGTACATCGTGCTCCTTAGAGAGGAGATCAATTTCGTCCTCGTGCCCTAAAACTTTTAAGACTCCTTGGACAAATCTTCCTCTTGGCTTTCGTTTAATTTTTTCTCCAACAATTGCAGACCGTGAAGCATGCTGTCTATGTCTTTCTACTAGAAACAACATTCCTCTCACTTTTCCTCTCAATTGATAAACTGCAAGAATAACTTCCTCAGCTAGCTCTGGGGTTTTCAACTTCTCTTCTAATTCAGATACTTCTTCTGAAAGTTCTCCAATTATTTCTTCAGGCGCCTTAATATCGTCCTCCTCTGTCATGGTCGATTTTTCTGGTTCTGGCATGTTTAAATTTAGTTAAGAAATATTTTCTGATTGGTTGAGATTTGAAAACTCAGAATACAATACAAATAGAGTCGCTTCGGAAATCTCCTGACTCATTATTTTCCATCGAGGCAAAAAATCCTTGTGTTCTTTCTCTAAGGCTTTTGCCTGAAGGGGATTTTTTACAGAGTTTATTTTTATCTCTTCTTTTTCTGCTATCCTCCGTGAAATTTTTATGCGGATTTCGTCAATTCTTTTTATCAACGCATCTTCTGCTTGATCTCCAATTTTTTTAGCCTGTTCCAGTAAGTCCTTTACTATTATTTCTAAGTCTGTGGCCTCATCCTCTCGGAACTTCAAGTAGGCATTTAATCCTTCTTCGCTACTGATCTTGTGTAATGACATGGTGTTTCAGGTTAAAAATTAATTTCCAATAATAATTTAGATTTCTATGGAAAAACTTCTGCAACAGGACGATTCTCACAGAAATGCGAAAAGACTTTCGGATGATTATGCGCCACAAACAAACGACAATAAATTTTCATTTTTTGAAATATAAAAATTATGAAGACCCGCCCAGTGATAACTGAGATATGTATTTCATATGGGTCTAACTACAACATAAACCTTCCTATAGACAGGGCAAATTGATTGTTTCCTAATTTTAGTTCGCCATAGCTAAATCATTGTTTGAAGCCATATAATCAGGACATCTCACTTACAATAAATAACCTTCCAAGGGTAATAATCCCAATAATGAAAATAAAAATGAGCGATATTTTCTTGAATTTATTTTGCGGTATATGATGTAGTATTTTTTTACCTATAAATGTACCCACAAGTCCGATCAACAGTAAAAATGGTATATAGATCAAGATCTCTTTTTGGATATATCCATTTTGATAATATACGACCGTTCTCGTGGCATCTATCAACAAATCAATAAAGGCAGAAGTAGCGATAAATACACTTTTTTCTAGGTTAAAAGCCGCCATGGTCAATCCTCTGATTGCACCACCAGTCCCAAGTAGTCCAGCGGAGAACCCTGAAAGAGATCCCCCAATAATCGAATTTTTCTTGTTTGGAGTTATAACTAGCTCTGTCTTGATCAAAAATAAAAGACTCAAAAGAACTAGAAATACACCGAGTGATACCTCAAGCCAAAAACTCTCAACCAACTTGGAAAGAATACCACCAATGATCACAAACAAAACAGAAGGCACTCCTATGTATAACAACAGAAACTTATTAATTCCTTTTTTGAAAAGAAAAATCTTGCTTAGATTACTCGATAAGTGAAAGACCGCCGTCAAACCAAGCACCGTATAAAAATCAAAGTAAAAGTTTCCTAGTGGTACAAAAAAAACTGAAGAACCAAATCCGCCAATAGTACCTACTATTTCAGCTAATAAGGCGAGGACTAAAAAAGATGTGCTTATATTCATGATGCATTTCGGTTCTAATGAAAACTAAGCAGTGAATTCTAAGGCTCCCTTGGACAGGTGAACCTTTATAATTGAGATTTCTTGTTGATTGGACTCGAGAAGCATTAATGCTAATGGATTAAGCAACTCACGTTCAATAGCTCGTTTGAGTGGTCTAGCTCCAAATACAGGATCAAAACCAGATTCCACGAGATGATCTTTTGCTGATTGATCTAATTTTAATACAAGATTCTGGTTTGCCTTCAGTTTATTGATGATAGATTGTAGTTGGAGTTCTAGGATCGCCGTGACGTGAGATTTATCTAGTCTATGAAATCCGATGATGCCATCCAGACGGTTCAAGAACTCTGGACGAAAAAATTCTACAAGCCCTGTTTGCATTTCTTTTTCCGAAGGAAGTTTTTCTTGAGAAAACAAATCCGCCAGTAAATTACTGGTAAAGATAATGATCGTGTTTTTAAAGTATCTGAAGAAAGATATTAAACACGTCTCGATGAGCTTTTTCTATCTCATCAAAGAGTAATACCGAATACGGTCTGCGACGAACTTTCTCTGTCAACTGACCACCCTCCTCATGTCCCACATACCCAGGAGGAGAACCTATCAACTTAGCCACACTATGAGACTCCATAAACTCAGACATATCAAACCGTATCATCGCCTCCTCTGAATCAAATAAAAGTTTTGTTAATACCTTGGTCAGCTCGGTTTTTCCAACTCCAGTTGGTCCAAGAAATAGAAATGACCCAATAGGTTTGTCTGTATCACCAAGTCCTGCCTTGTTTCTGCGAATAGCATTTGAAATAGCACTGACTGCCTGTTCCTGTCCAATAAGATTTTGTTGTAGTCTTTCTTCGAGGTGTTGGAGCTTTTCAGATTCCTTTTCTGTTAAATTTGTGACAGGAATTCCTGTCCATCGAGCAATGATTTCGGCTATGTCATTTTCCTCAATCTTTTCACGAAGCAGTTTTTTGTTTCCATTTTTGTCTGCGAGTGTTTTTATCTGAGATTCTAACTCCGGGATGGTTCCGTGTTTGAGTTCTGCGGCTCTAGCAAAGTCAGCTTCTTGCTCTGCTCTTTCTGCTTCAAAACGGAGTTGTTCTAGTTGTTCCTTGAGAGCGTTTACATCCGTTACACTTGATTTCTCTAGTTGCCATTCAGATTCTAAGTTTTTGAGTTCTTCTTTGAGATCGGCAATTTTTTTTTCAACGGTTTTGAGTTGTTCTAGTTTTGTATTTTCTTTTTTGAGAGCTACACGTTCAATCTCAAGAGTAACGAGTTGCCGTTTGATCAAAGATATTGATTCTGGCTCCGATTCTATTTCCAGTTTGAGTTTGCTCATCGCCTCATCGATCAGATCAATCGCTTTATCGGGAAGTCTTCTATCCGGAAGATACCGAGTTGATAGAGTCACGGCTGTTATGAGTGCATCATCTGATATTTGTACCCCATGATGGAGTTCGTATTTTTCTCGTATTCCACGCAGAATAGCAAGTGCTTCTTCAAACGTTGGTTCTTCAACAGAGATTGGCTGAAATCTACGCTCAAGAGCTGCATCTTTTTCTATATATTTTCGGTATTCATTGAGAGTAGTGGCTCCTACGCAATGCAGTGTGCCTCGAGCTAAGGCTGGTTTCAGGAGATTTCCAGCATCCATTGATCCTTCTGCAGCTCCTGCCCCAACGATAGTATGAAGCTCATCAATGAAAAGGATAATCTTTCCTTCTGCTTTTTCGAGGGCCTTAAGAACATTTTTTAGTCGATCTTCAAACTCTCCTCTGTATTTAGCACCCGCGACCAATGCTGCAAGATCAAGAGCAAGGACTCTTTTATTTCTAATGCTTTCTGGAACTTGTTTTTGATAAATTTTGACAGCGAGTCCTTCTATAATAGCTGTTTTTCCAACTCCAGGATCTCCAACCAAACAGGGATTATTTTTGGTTCGTCGAGATAGAATTTGAATCGTTCGGCGAATTTCGTCATCCCGACCAATGATAGGATCTATCTTTCCTTTCTCTGCGAGAGTTGTGAAATCGATACAATATTTTTCTAGCGCCTCTAGCTTTTCATGTCCATCAGCAGAATCTATGTGTTCTCCTCCACGAAGAGATTCAATGGCCTCTTTAACAGATTTTTTATTAAATCCCAAAGATTCAAAAAAAGTTTTAGCCGTAGATTTTCCATCGAACAAAGCAAGAAACAAGTGATCTATTGCTAAATAACTATCTCCCATCTGTTTCTGTACTTTTTCTGCCTGACGAATCATATCACTAAAATCTCGGGAAGGGCTTCGTTGCCCGCCTTCGACCTTCGGTAATTTTTGAATTTTCTGTGTAAGTTCAGTCATCATAGTCGATTCATCGACTCCTAGTTTCTGGATGATCTTGTGGAGGAATGAATTTGGATCTCTCAGTGTTGCAACAACCCAATGCTCTACTTCCAGATTCCCTGACTGAAATTCATCCGCGAGTTTTTGAGTATTGACGATAGATTCTGATGCCGCCGTAGTCCAAGTGTCAAAATTCATGATAAGTTAAGTTGGAATAAAATAAGGAGCGTAAAATTCTACATAAACCCAATCCAACAAAAATATGTCCCTATAGCGAGAGCTACTAATCCATCGATCATGAGTAGTGAGGGGCTAAAGGCTCGGATGAGTCGTTTCCCCACTGTTGGAAACAAGATAAACAGAATTCCTTCTGCAATAGCAATCCAACCCGTAAGTGTAATTATGATCTCAGGAAGTCCCGACCAGATATTATGAAATTGAACGATGACAATTCCCATAACAAAGGCGATGACTCCCCACTGAAAGAGTTCTTCGTCTTCATCTAGAAATTCAAAGAGAATCTTTTGCATGAGGAGTGGTCGAAAAAACACTGCAAACGCCATGAGAAAAAATACAGGACCAAGAATTTTGAGAAGTATGATAGTAGTGGTTTCCATTTGAAAAAAGGATAAGAATATAAAAGTTGTTACACAAGAAGTCTATTGATTGATATAATGTTGAACTAAGGGCTCCAGTCTTGCAACCCACTCAGACTTTGCCTCTATCATATCATGCCAAAGTTTTTGACAGTCTTTACAGTCATCAGCATCATCGAGGTAATATTTACGAATGTGCCAAAGGCTTTTGTTTTCCTCCACGAGTTGTTGCATGAGGTTGTAGAGGTTGTTATTGGTATTGCCGTTTTGGTGTATGGTCATTGGATTTAGAATAAAAAATAGAAAAAGGAGAGAAAGACCGAAGGCCTTTTTCTGGATCGCCTATCTTTAGTTTTAGGCTTCATAAGTTGAATCACAAATCGATTGTTTCCTAATTTTTGTTAGGGATAGCTAAATACCATTTTCTGATCTGTTAAAGAGAAAACTGAAGAAAGAAGTGAGTTAAATGGAAGTACGAATTGGTTCGAGAGAATGTTCGTAATTCCTATTGAGTAGTGATATCCAATAACGTCCAATTCCTTTGCTCCGCCCAGTCACCTCCATTGAATTGCATTTCTATTTGATATTGAGTTCGTATCATCGCTCCAAAACCATTTTGTGAATCGACATAGGATTGAATAATCCATTTCCCATCACCTAAATTTCTGTGGCTATAATCTAAGAAGGGAAAGTCAGCTGTTTTAGGTGATTTAAGCATGGCTTTTACAAAACTTTGAGCCGTTATATAGGCTCCAGAGTCACTTACACTGTTTAGTTCGGCTAATCTTTTCGCTTCAGCTTTCTGTTTGGCAATTTCTGCCTGCCTTTTTCTTTCTTCTTCCTCGGCTAATAACTCAGATTCTGTTTTATTCCTTTGGATAGAAATATCTTTGGTGGATTGCTTATGTTCATTTTTGGCCTCAATCTTCAAGTTCGTTGTCGGTTGTTTTAAGTACACTGTGTAATTAACGGTCCCTTCAACTGCTTCAACGGGGTTTCCATTGATGGCGACTGTTTGAGTGTCTTTTACGGTGAAAGTTAAACTGTATTCAGTATCACCACCTTGGTGCGGGATTGTTTCTGTTTGAATCACTGGTGTTGGATATGATTCGATAAAAGCCTTCTGTTCTCTAATAATTTTTTCAGAACTGTGCATTCCTACAGTCATAACAACTCCCATTAGAAGTAAGGTAGTTGAGATTCCTGTTTTTACTTTATGAGACTTAAAAGTTTTTAAATTGTGAACCAAGCTTTTTTTCTCTGTATTTGGATAGAGCCAAATGAGTCCAAGTATTATAAAAACTCCCAGTAATACTGAATTGGCTTTTGCAAACATAATTAATGATACCAAGACAGTGAATGTAATCCGAAAAGGATGGACTTTGATATTTGGAAGCATTTCTCCAATTTTTTTTCTTTTTTTATTCCACATCCATATCAGCAAAAGACATAGTGGGCCTCCCACAAGGGGATAAGCAATAAGTCCACCTACTACAAAACAGAGTAAGAAGTAGAAGCCTATGTACTTCCATATAGTCTTGGCTGATATTGAATTCTTTTTGGTATTCATCTGTTAAATGCAGGTTATATAAATAGTGTGCAATTGCACACTGATATTAAGCCAGATACAACTTACAATGGCAAGACAAAAAACGTCTTGTTATGGAAAACGATTATTTTAACGGAGTGAAACTATTAGGATCGAAAGATGTCCAGAAAATTCTGAACGTCTCTCGAAGTTTTATCCAACGCATTATATCTGATAAACTTATCCCTGCACAGAAAACTTCTGCTGGATGGATCTTCCCAGAAGAAGCAGTTTTAGAATTTCAAAAGCAAAGATTAAAGAAGTCTAGAACTGATGGACGAATACAGCTTTGAGACACTCCTTTTTTATAGTGTCTTATTTGTCTCATTTTAGTACCAGACCCGAGTAGCCAGCCACAAGGGAATAGATTCTAGACCTTATCAGCCAGTCAAAAAAATCTTGTGAACACATAGTGTTTAGAAGATTTTTTTATATGAGCAGGTCATGGAAGTTAAAGCTCAGGGGTTCGATACGAGGATTTAACTCTAGGTCTAATTCTTTTGAATAAAATAATCATTAACAGTATAAAAAAACGGTATGAAAAAATTATTACTTGTGATTGTTTGTTCTCTGAATTTTTCTGTTTTTTTTAATCAGAATGTCTTTGCAGAATACGATGTAAATTCAGAATCATTAGTTTTCTCGGAGTTTGAATATCTGAGTGGACGTGTTACAGACCTCTTGGAAGAGGGGGAAGAAGAAATCTTTGGTGACAAAAAATTCTATCAAGTTTTTGAAGTTTCGCTCAAAAATGGAGATTCTTTTATCTCCGGGGCGGGTGATTGGTCTTTGGGCACTAGAGATCAATTTGTTGTGGTGGGTGATAGAGTCTTTGTACAATATGATGGTCAACAATATAGAATATTGGATCATTTTCGGCTTGGACCTTTGTTTTTTTTATTTTTGTTTTTTCTGTTGGTAATTGTGGTGGTTGGTCGACGGAAAGGTTTGTTTTCTCTTTTGGGGCTTATTTTGAGCATTTATTTGATTGTGGAGTGGCTCATCCCCGGGATGTTATCGGGGCAAAATATTGTAGTTGTAAGTGTGCTTGGAGGATCGATTATTTCTTCATTATCGCTCTATTTATCGCACGGGATTTCTAAGCAAACTACTATTTCTCTTGTGAGTATTATTCTTGTATTGGCTTTGACGTTTATGTTTTCGAGTTTGTTTGTTTGGTGGGGAAAATTGTTTGGTTTGGGGACTGAGCAATCTTTTTATATTCAGTTAACGACCTCGCAAACACTTGACCTAAGAGGCTTGTTTCTTGGGGGGCTTATTATTGGAACGATTGGGGTGTTGGATGATGTTACGACTACCCAGGTTGCGGTGGTTCAGTCACTGAGGATGGAAAATTCGTCACTTACTGTTCGTCAGTTGTTTTCTCGAGCAATGTCGGTTGGGCGTACGCATATTGCGTCTTTAGTAAATACATTGGCGTTGGCTTATACTGGAGCGGCACTGCCGTTGTTTTTATTGTTTCATATTGATCAGGGACAGCCGTGGTGGATCACGATCAATAGTGAATTTGTAGCAGAGGAAATTGTTCGTACATTGTGTGGGAGTATTGCATTGGTATTAGCGGTTCCTATTAGTACCTATTTGGCGGCAATGGTTTTGACTCGTTGGCCATCAAAAACTCTCACGGTTACTGCCTGTGCTTGTGTTCATAAAGACGAGTAGTGTTATCGTTTTTTTTGGCGGTAGCAATTAGGATTAAACCTAATAGAACACTGAGTAACCAAGAGGAATAAAACCCAATCATTATTGAGATCGATCGTTACGATAGAAGCGATGGTGCAGGTGATCGCACCTAGCAGTAGTCCGACACTTCCGATCAGGATTACTATGCCGAGGAGTGCCCACTTTTTTTTCATTATTTTTTTTGGGATTTGCTGGCCGGCGAGTTCTTTGGGCGTGCCGTTTTGGAATGAGATGTAAATATTTTTGTTTTGTAATTTATGTTGAAGTTTTTTTGAATAAATGGAAACAAAATTTTTGTATGTCGTATTAGTCATTGAACTACTAATTATTTCTAATTCTAAACACATGTTCAAAAATACATTATCAGTATTGGTTGTCTTCTCAGTTCTTATGAGCACTTCTGTATTTGCTCAATTTGGTGGTGGTCCACGAGGAAATTTTGAAATGCCAGAAGGATGGGAAGAAATGACAGATGACGAACGAAAAACGTATCGTGAAGAAAATCGTCCAGAAGGAATGGAAGGACGACAAGGACGACGAGGAAATTTTGAAACACCAGAAGGATGGGAAGAAATGACAGATGACGAACGAAAAATATATCGTGAAGAAAATCGTCCAGAAGGTGCTGAAGAACGACAGACGATGAAGGGGGCTATGAATTATGGATCAAAGTCTCGAAAAGCAAAAAATTATAAAAAATTTGCTGGGAAACTTCATCAGAAAAGGCAATTCAAAGATGAAAACAAAATTTCAAATCAAGCTGCAGTTTCTTTTCTCCAACAGAGAGGTATTTTGGATGGATATGAAGATGGATCTTTTGGTCCAGAAAATCCTATCAATCGAGCTGAATCTCTCAAAGTTTTATTAGAAGCTCTTGGAGAAGATATTGAAGCCAATGGAACAACTAATTTTTCGGATGTTCCTCAGGGGGCATGGTTTGCAAAGTATGTACGTCGAGCTCAAAATATAGGAATCGTAAAAGGATACGAAGATGGAAGTTTTCGTCCTGCACAAACGGTCAATCAAGTCGAACTTCTGAAGCTTGCTTTCGAAAGTTTTGGAATTGATTTGAGCACGTATGAAGTAACCAGTAGTGATATTGATTCGGGTGCTTGGTATGCAGTATATCTTCAGTATGCATTGGATAATAACTTGTTAGATAAAGAAGATGTTGATCTTGCAAATGGTATGAATCGAGATGCATTTTCAGAAGTGATTTACAGACTTATTCAACAGCAGGAAAATCTGTAGAATCTTTGTGTTAAAAATGAGAAAAGAGTCATAGGTATATCACCATGACTCTTTTTTGCGGTACTTTTTTGTGTGAGGGCAAAGATTTGTATAGAGCTCATTAGGTTTGTAAATCTAATTTTCTATTGTTTAATAATGCCTATAGTGTCATCAAAAGACCTAATAAAATATTACATGATCCGAGTTAAGCCAGATTGGGATATGTTGCCGGATGACACACGAAAGGGTGTAGTTAATGAACTAATACGTTTTTATAAAAGCGAATTTGATCAGGATATAGGAATGATAATGGCCGATACTTTGTTGGATAAATTTTTAGAATTAACGGCTGTTGAGATCTATAATGAGGGGATTGATAGTACGGAAAGACTGGTCGAGGATCGGATTAGTGATCTAAAGATGGAGCTGTATATGCTCAGAAAAATTCAAGAGTCCTAGGCGGCTAAAAATGGATTCTTGGTTTTGACTCTCTGATTCTTTTTTGATCATCCTGAATAATGAGTTATAAGTAGGGATGAACTCTTCAAAGTCTTGTTTTCTATATCACTTTGTCACTTAGATTTATTCTAGGAGATGTTCTATTTCTTTTTAACTTTTACGTTTAATGATTAAAAAATTTGGTGTCACATCGGCTATTGTCTTGGTAGGAAGTATTATGATTGGGTGTTCTAGCTCTGAGTTGCCTAATACTGAGGAGGTATCAACTTCTTCATCTTTTGAGATGCAAGTTGAGGAACTTGGGAAAAGTATAAAATCACTAGAAGATGGAGAGAACTACAAGGCTGGAGAAGCATTTGATACAAGTTTGGAGATGTTGCGTGATGAGGCCGATTCTGCTCAATAATTTATAAAATTTAATCTTAATTTATACTATGAAAATTCATAAATCTGTTGCCTTGGTTACGATGATGGCGGTAAATTTTTCTCCGATTGGGTTTGTTTTTGCAGAATCAACAATGGTTGAATCTGATTACTTACAGCGTCGAGAAGAAATTAAAATAAATGTTTCTCAGTCTCAGGTGAAACTGAAAGAAAATCGAACACTACCTGTTGGGGAGAAAAAGGATGTTGCAGCTCTTAAGAAAAAGCTATTGGGACAAGAGCTTCAGCGTCTTGATAATCGTATTGAATTATCACGGCATAGAGTTCTGAAGACTGAATATACTGATAAAAAAGAAGCTCAGAAAGTCTTAGATGTTCTGAAGAAGCGAGAGAAATGGGTTTCAGATATTCAGGATTCTCTTGCGAAAGTAGAAGCGGGAGCTCCTGGGAAACCGCTTCAGCAATTGCTTGATCAAGTAAATAAGCAGTGGAATGAAGAAGGTGAAAGTGCTAAATTTAAAAGAACTATCGCTCAAACAAAAATACTTCGAACGAATGAACTTATTTTAGCTTCAGAAAAATTGATTGCTTCTCTTGAACTAGAGGTGAAACGTCTTCAGGATAAAAGTATTCCGGTTGAATCGCTTAAAGGAAATATTGCAGAGGCAAAAACACACTTGAAAGCGAGCCGAACTAATAAAGAGGCGGCTAGTAAGGAAATTATCAAAGTAAATGCAAATGCACAACCACTCCGTGCGGCTATTGAAGAAAGCAATAGACTTATTAGAGAGTCAAACTCTTCCCTTAGAAAAATGCAGGCTTTTATGACGAAAGCGGCACAAGATGCTAAAGCGGTAAAAACTAAATAGTTTTTGTTATTTGTAGGTACGAAAGAAATCGTAATGCTGTATGGCATTACGATTTTTTTATATAAGTTTCTTTTATTTAAGAATGTATAATTCCAGATATCTATTGGTTTTATATGCTTAGTATTTTTTATTTTTAGTATTTTCTCAAAAAAAAATGGAAACAAATTTTATAGGGTTCGTATTAGTTTGTGAATCGGCCATTCAATCACAGAGACTAAGTAAGCGAATCGAATTTTTATTTCTAACACCATTTCGATTATTAACGCTCTTACTCTCAATCATTTGTTTATTAACCTACAAAACATCATGTCAAAAAAATCAATCGTTACTATGGGAATTATAGGAATTACAGCTACTGGTCTTATGGCGAGTCAGGCGAGTGCTTTCCGTGGAGGAGAAGGAAGTGCAGATCGTTACCAAGAGATGCGGGCTCTATATCTTGAATCAGCTAGTTATGAAGACTTCCAAGCTAAAATGGAAGTGAAGCGAACAGAGCGAGAAGCTTCTCGAACGGCTTTTCAGGAAAGTATTACTAAAACGGTTACGAATCTCTCAAACGGAGTTTCTGTTACCGTTACATCAGATGATTCAGAGGTAGTTGAAAAACTTCAAAATAAACCAGAACGAGAAGCTCGTGAAGGTTCAGAAATTACTACGGTTAAAATAAACCTTACTAATGGAGTGAAAATTACTACTACGACAGATAATTCTGAATTGGTAGAAAAGATTCAATCTCGAGCTGAACGAAAGGAAAATGGACGAGGTCATGGAAAAGGACACGGTAAACGTGGTGGTCAACGAGGAGGAAGAGGAGGGCGAGGTGGTTTCCGAGGAGGTGATCAATCAACTCAGTAATCATGGAAGATGAATGGAACAGTTTTTGAACCATAAGAGATATTTCCCGCTCTGTAATAGAGCGGGATTTGCTTGTGAACGTTTGTACCGTATTATTTCTTTACAATCAGTCCTTTCGTTGACTGGAATTCCACATGGATACACCTATTGATCATTCGATACTCTCCGATGAAGAGCTTGTGGCTTATGCTGTAGCGGATATCAATGTGTTTGCTCTCATTGTGGAGCGATATGAAAAACCATTGTTGCGATATATTCACCGAATTTCAGCGTTTTCGGACGAAGAAGCTGAGGATGTATTGCAAGAGGTGTTTCTCAAGGCCTGGAAAAATCTAAATGGATTTTCATCTAAACTTAAATTTAGTAGTTGGATTTATCGGATTACGCATAATCTTGTAATTGATACGTTTAGAAAATCTAAATCCAGTGGAGCAGAAGAGCAAATTGAGCTGACGGAAGAACTGTCTCTTCCTAGTAAGGATATCTCTGAATTTGATTTTGATTCGGATTTATCTGCTAAAAATATAGCTCAAGTGCTTGAATCGATGCCGGATAAATATAAAACGTTACTGATTCTTCATTTTTTAGAAGAAAAAGATTATCTAGAAATTTCAGATATTCTAAAACTTCCAAAAGGAACGATTGCGAGTCGAATGAGTCGTGCCAAAGAACAATTTAAAAAAGTTACTCAAAACCTGAATATTAAGTTTTAATACTCAAATCACTATGAATCCTACGAAACGTTCGTCTTCAATACTTGAAAAACTCAAACAGGAGGAAATTACTCCGAAGCCAAAATGGAAGTTTGTGCTTCATTCGGCATTACTTGGAGTGGGGATTATTATTTTCTTGCTGATTGGGATACTAGCTGCCGCAGTGGTATGTATTTTTATTACAGAGCTTCATTTATTTCAGATTTTTGAGGTGCGAGTGGGGTATGGTTTTAAGGCTTTACTTGTTGGCTTTCCTTTGTTTTGGTTTGTTATGCTTATTGGGCTTGGTTTTCTGGTAAGTCTGTTTGCTAAGAAAACTGAAACGGGGTATCGACATTCAATTTTTTGGTGGTTAGGAGGTATTATTGTACTTCAGATTCTAGGTGGAGTGCTTTTAGCTCAATCTCCTCTTGGAAGTTATGTAGAAAAAGGTATGGAACACGAAATATGGAGAAATCAAAATCTAACTCGTCATAGAGATCAATTTTGGGATAGATCAGATGATGGAGTGTTGCGGGGGCGAGTTGTAGAAATTGAATTCTGTGAAAAAGAAATTCTTGTTACAGAGAATAATCAGGGGATTTGTCTTATAGTTATAGGTTCAAGGGATGAAAGGCTATGGAACGTAAAAACAGATAAGGCTGATTTTGGGCGTTTACGAATACCTCTGGAAATAGATCAACGGATTCATTTTTTGGGAGAAAAAATTGATGAAAATACTTTTAGGGCGTTTCAAATTGTACGAGACAGGAGAGGACCAAGAGGAAGGGGTAATCAGTTGAGAGCACCTGGTGGACCTCTTCCTTTTGATAAGAAGAGAGGTGCTCCTCGTAGGGGGGATTAGAAAATTATGCAATTTTGAAATAGTATTATATCTAGATGGCTGGTTTCAAGTTTGATTGTAATTATTGAATAATTCATGTACAATTGAGTATAAAATAAAATGAAATAAGTAAAAAACAAATACGTATAAAGAAATACATAAACAATTTTTTCTTTTTTATATCTAGAAACATGACAGACTCAATTATTCAGCAAAGTAAAAATTCAAAATCGTGGAAAAGATATGTAGTGATAGCTATAGTAATCTTATTTTTACTCTGGTTATTCTTCTTTTTGAGAGGTAATTCTAAGGATGAATCAACTCAGTCATCTGAACCAGAAATTATTGAAGTGACTAAGGGGGATATCCTGGTTTCGGTTGAAGGGGAGGGTAAGATTATAAATCCAAATATTGTGAATCTTTCTTTTCTGATTAATGGAACGTTGCAGGGGGTGAATGTCGAAGAAGGGGAAATGGTCTCAAAAGGTGATGTTATTGCGACGCTTGATCCACGAGATTATAATTTTGATCTGCGTGATGCACAAAATCAGGTCAATATTGCGTGGGCGAATATAAAAGCGAAAGAAGCTGAACTTACTGATCAACAATTGAGATTAGCGAAAGATGATTTGATCAATTCTCAGCAGTCGTTAGAGAATTCTATTAGAAATTTTGAACAAGCGTTAGAACAATCTTATGATTCTGCAAATGTTGTACTTGAAAGAACTTTTCCCGAACTAGAATCAGGGCTTAGAAGTGTCGATGAAATTTTTTCTTTTGATCGACAAATATCTCCTTATGCGATTGTTTTAGATTCTTTTAATGATAGCGCTCGTGAAAACCGAATTAGAAATATGTATAACGAGGTGAAACGAAATCGCGATACTCTCTGGAGAGAGATTGATCGTCCTGAGAGTTTAGATTCAACTGAAATAATACGATATTTGAGGGAGACTAAAACTGTTGCAAAGCAAATGCAGAACCTCCTAGAGCAGACATTGTTGCTTTTTGATGGTGCGGTTCCGTCTAGTCGTGTAAGTCAATCACTTATTGATTCGGCGGAAAGTTCGGTGAGTTCTGCGCTTAGTGGTGTGAGTGGAGAAATTAGTAGTCTTACCAGTAGTGAACAATCGATTGCAGATGCTCAGCTGAATCAGCGGAATGGAATTATTGATGCTGAGCGTTCGCTTGAAAGTACAAATTTAAAGCTTTCTAATACTGAAAGAGATTTTGATCGTTCTGAGATTAGTAAACAAACAAGTCTACAGATTCAGTATGCACAACTAGCACAGGCACAGGTAAGGGTAGAAAAAGCTCTATATAATCTCAGTCTTACTAAATTGGTAGCTCCTATAGATGGAGAGGCTACGGTTGTAAATGGAAAGCCTGGAGAGACGATTAAGGCTGATACAGCAAATGCAGAAAATGCGTTTGTTCGGATTATTAGTGATGATAATTTTACGACGGAGGTTTATATTGAGGAAGTTGATATTGCTCGTATTACGAAAGGGCAAACGGCGATTATTACTCTCGATGCTATTCCCGATGTATCGCTAGAGGGGCAGGTGACCTATGTTTCAAACGTTTCTACTATAGATGGTAATGGGGTGACGACGTATCTAGTTCGGGTTGAGATAGTAGATACTCAAGAGGCTCCGATCAGAGAGGGAATGACGAGTTACGTTGAATTTGTCGAACATCAGGCGCTAGATGCTCTTATGGTGCCGTCAGGAGCAATTGTGAATGATGGAATGGTGTTTGATGAAAATGGTGAGAGAATAAGAGTCCGAGTTGGAATTACCGATGGTCGGATGACGGAAATCTATGAGGGTGTAACAGAGGGACAAAAAATACTAAGTCGTCCTCCTGGAGATGCACGTGGTACTCGAGAAGAAACTGGAGGAAGGCCACAAGGTGGCCGAGGAGGTGGAGATATGAGTGCGGATGAACGGATGGAAATGATCGGGGAACGACTCAAAGAAAATGGAATGCTTCCAGATGGATGGGGTGGAATGTCTACGGAGCAAAAACAAAAAGCGCTTGAGGCGATGAGAGAAGCCCAAGGTGGTGGAGGATTTGGTGGTGGGGCTACTAGAGGTCCTGGTGGTGGAACTCGAGGTGGTGGACGTTAGTCTCTAAAAATAAGCTATGAAAGATCCAATTATAAAAATGCAAAACGTTCATAAGTCTTATTATCTAAGTAATAAGATGGAAGTACCTGTGTTGCATGGGGTAGATGTAGAGATTTATCCACAAGAATTTGTGGCGATTATGGGAGAATCGGGAGGAGGGAAGTCGACGCTGATGAACATTATCGGGTGTCTGACTCCTGCTGATAAAGGTTCGTATTTTCTCTCCGGAGAAGATATAGCACATGCGAAGGATGACTATACGTTGGCATTTATTCGAAATCGAAAGGTTGGATTTGTATTTCAGCAGTTTAACCTCCTCAATAAAATGTCTGCGCTTCATAATGTCGCACTTCCAGGTGCGTATGGGGGGCTAGAAAAATCAGAAAGAAATAAACGAGCTCAAGGGCTTCTCGATCAGGTAGGGCTGGGAGATCGATCACATCATAAACCAACAGAGCTTTCGGGAGGACAGCAGCAACGAGTTTCAATAGCTCGATCAATGATTAATGATCCTGATATTATTTTAGCAGATGAACCAACGGGGGCTCTTGATTCACAAACGGGAAAGGAGGTTTTAGATATTTTTTTGGGACTTAAGAAAAAAGGGAAAACGGTAATTATGGTAACGCATGACAGAAAGGTTGCTTCGCTGGCTGACCGAATTATTTTTATGAAGGATGGGAAGGTTTTAGATTCTGATTATAAAATATCTTTATGAAGACTGAGATACTGGTTATGGCTTGGCAAGCCTTACTCTCGAATAAGATTCGGAGTTTGCTTTCTATGTTGGGTATTATTATCGGAGTCTCGACGGTGATTGCTGTGGTTGGAATTGGTTTGGGTGCTCAAGAGAAAGTGAATGAACAATTTAAGAATTTGTCAGTTAATACGCTGATATTAGTTCCATCTCGTGGAGGAGCTGGAAGTTCAAAACTTGAAGCTGATGCTCTTTCTTATTTACTAGAAGAATCAAAACTTATAAAGACGGGAACGGTCTCTGTTCAAGGAAATTCAGAGGTTTCTGCGAATGGAGAGTCTGGATCATTTACGGTTCAGGGGACGTATTCAAATTTCTTTGAGTATTCGAATCTTGTATTTGCGGCTGGTACTGGTTATACAGAGGATGATTTGAGAAATAGATCTAAGTCTATTGTGATAGGGGATGAGTTGGCTCAGACTCTCTATGGAGAGGATTATGTGCCAGAGGATTTGATTGGGAATATTCTTACGGTGGCGAGAAAAAAGATGGAAGTGATTGGGGTTCTGGAATTTAATGGAGGAAGTGGACGGCTGTCTTATGATGATGATGTTTTTATGCCTTATGACACTGCACGAAAAATGGTTCTTGGATCTCGGGCTTCGCCTCGGATTATGGTGGATGCGTTTTCAGTCAATGAAGTTTCTCTCGCTGAAGAGGAGATCACGGAGCTGTTACGGACTAAGCATCGTATCAGAGAAGGAAAGGATAATGATTTTAGGATTTTTAATGCGGGATCGATGGTTTCGTCCGCTCAGGAATCAAGTGCCACGCTAACATTTCTCCTTACGGCGGTATCTACGATTGTTTTGATTGTGTCTGGGATTGGGATTATGAATGTTATGTTTGTGACTGTGGCGGAACGAACTCGTGAGATAGGAGTACTCAAGGCTATTGGGGCGAAACAAAAAGATATTTTGACTCAGTTTTTGATGGAGGCGATTATTCTTTCTATGGTTGGAGGATTGGTAGGGATTGTGCTTGGAAATGTTATTATTCCACTTCTAGATGAATATGGAGCGATGTATTCGGTGAGTGCTATTTTACTTGGTTTTGGTTTTTCTGTATTGGTGGGAGTTTTCTTTGGATTTTATCCAGCACTCAAAGCTTCACGATTAGATCCAGTTGATGCATTGAGGAGCGATTGATCGATTTGTTTGCTTCTTTGGATAAATGTTATTGCTTTCTGGTTTATAGCGACTTATTATAGGGAGTGCTTTACTGCTTTTTTATTCTTACCTTGGATGGAACAAAACTATGACGCTATTGAATTTACGACGAGGACTTCGGTTCCTCGATTATTTTTAAAGGTGGTTCTTTTGGTAGGATTATTTGCAGGGGCGTATCTTTCCTATCTATGGGGGATGGGAATATTACAAACACCGCTCAAAGATGGAGGGATTTTATTTTTTTTGATTTTTCAGGTTATTGAGATTTTTTCCCTGGCATATCTAATCTTAAATTGGTTTTGTTGGTATTATGAGATTACGGAAAAAGAAGTGATTCTACGGCGAGGGGTTATAATGCAGACTCGTAAATATTACTCCTTGGATAAAGTTGAATCCGTGTCGGTTGAGCAAGGATTATGGGGGCGTATCTTTAATTATGGAGCGATAGAGTTGGTGATGTATTATAGTGATGCTCCAATCAAGGTAGTTATGATGTATGTGCCTCGACCAAAAAAATATGAAAAGATTTTACAGAAAAATCTTCGAGAATTTGGGGAAAGAGATACTGCATAGAAGATTTAGAACCATTTTTGTTGCTTGAACCAACAGAGTATAGATATTACAATTAGTCCCATAACTCCTACTAAGATCCAAAATCCTTGTTCATTTTGGATACCTGGCATGGAAATAAAATTCATTCCATATATCCCGGTCAAGAGAGAGAGTGGTAGAAACACTACCGTGATAATGGTCAGAACGTGAATAGTTTGATTCATTTTGAGGTTGATCAATGAAAAATAAAGATCAAACATGCCTGAAAGTATGTCGATATTATTTTTGGTAGTTTCTTGTACGTGTAGTGCGTGATCTAGAAGATCTTTAAAATAAATCTGTACTGGATTCCATTGGGTTTCATCGATTTCATCTTCTATAACTCGTATGAGTTCGGGGATGATTATCGTTTGTTTTCTGAAATCCAAGAGTTCTTTTTTTAGTTGATAGAGTTTATCAAGATGATCTTTTGAAGGATTTTGGGTGATGATTCTTTCCATAGCTTCTACTTGTGCTTCGACCTCTTCTAGGACTACAAAAAACTGATCTACTAATACATCCATTAATGCATAGAGTAGGTAGTAGGTGCTTCTTGTTCGTATTGGATTTTTTGAGCCTTGGAGTCGTTTTATTACGGGTTTGATCCAATCGCTTTGTCCTGACTCACAAAAAGAAATAAGTTTATCTTCATCTACTATAATATTTACAGAATGTGATTTGAGTACTTGGTAGGAGTTGAAGGTTAGATATTTGATGGTTACAAACAAATAAGGTTCCATGAACTCTGTGCTTGAACGTTTATCTACGTTGGCAACATCTTCGAGAAATAGGTTGTGAATTTCAAATTGATCTCCTATTTTTTTTAATACGTTTATATCGTGGACTCCTTCTACGTGAATCCAATTTTTTTGGTCTTTTTTGGATTTTAATTTTTGTAATTGAGATTTGTCTTCTTCGCTCACTCCGTCATTATTATATAGTCGTTGAGTTATTTTTATCGACGCCTTTTGGGCTACTCCAGTGTAGATCATTTCTCCTGGAGATTGCCCTAATTTTTGCTGTGTAGTCGTGAGATTTCGTTTCATAATCGTATTATAGCAATAATTTTATTATATTAAATACTTCTCTCTACTCTTGTGTGAGTATTGAAAATAGCGTATAACCGTTTTACTATGAATAGATTTATTTTGACTGCGTTATTGGTCTTGGTTCTTCCTTTTTCAGTACATGCTAATACTTCTGTATCTACTTCTTCGGAAGGACAGGGAATATTGAGTACTTTTCTTAGGGCGATTTCTTCATTGCAGGATATTGCAGGACAGGTGACTCAAAAAGAAATAGCCCTTAAATTTGAGCAGGAGCTTACGTTTCCAAGTTTGTTGGAAATTGAGAGAGTTGATGCGATTTTGTTAGCTAAAGAGGGAGAGTTAACCGCGCTAGAGGATAAATTTAAGGCAGTTATAGAAAGGCGTGAAGGAGAATTTGATGAATCAGATGAAGTTTTAGTTGAGAGTTTGATTGCTGAAAAACAGGAGGTGATAGCGGCTCTACAATTAGAACGTGCAGAATACCAAACTCGGTATGAAAATAGGAAGAATAAGCAACAAGAGAACATTGTATTGCTGAGGGATTCACTGGAAGACCTCCAAGAAGAAAAATCTAAGCAGTGGAGGTTTATTCGTACGAAAGGAACACAGGTTCTCAATTATACTATTATTGTGGTGAGTCTTGTCCTTTTCTTTCGGACATTTCAATGGCTTAGTGGAAAATTGATTTTGAAGCTTTCGGCTCATTTTAATGAAAATCGTCAACGAACCCTTTTGAAACTTAATAAGATTATTTTTACGGTTATTTTAGTCATTATTCTTTTGGGATTATTCTTTTCTCAGGTTAGTACCTTCCTTCCATTTCTGGCGATAATTGGTACGGGGCTTGCCTTTGCGGTTCGGGATACGATTTCGTCTTTTATTGCTTGGTTTGTTATTGGGGGCGAGCGAGGGTATCGGAGTGGGCAGGTCGTGGGAATAGGGGATGTGGTGGGGAAGGTTATTGAGGTAAAGCCACTTATTACTGTGCTTGAGGATAGAACAAATGGATATCCTACTGGGAAACTGGTTACGTTTCCTAATAAGGTTATTTTTGAAGGAAAAATAGTGCATCATTCTCATAATATGGGACTGGTTCCTGTGGAAGTTGAGTTTCTACTTTCAGAAAACTCAGATCTGGATTTGGCAGAATCTAAGCTTGTTGAAATTGTGACAGAAGCAAATGGGGAAGTTCTCGCTATGATTGCGGATAAGTCTTCTAAGATTATACGACAGACTCCTTATGAGGCGGTCGATCTTGAGCTGAAGTCATGGAGTGAAGCGAGTAATGATGGAGTGATGCTTCGAGTTCGGACTATGGGATTGTATGGTACTCATGATGATCTTTCCTTGGAAGTGCATAAGCAGTTTACTCGTTGGGTGCAAAAAAATAGTGATGTCTTTCTTCATTTTACTAATGTTGGACGGCACAGTTAGTTATTTAATCTTGGTTTTATATGAATCTATGTATGTATAGGCTTTCGTTGTTAGTTTGTTTTGGAGTTTTGTTTACTTCGATTTCTATGGCAGAAGTTGGAGTGCTTGATGAAGAAATATCTTTTCAAGATGTATTGGTTCAAGAAATTTTGGATAACCAGAGTCAAACATCTCTGGAGGGTGTTGATTTTGGTTTGACGGTATTTCCTGAGACGGTTCGTCAGGGCGATACGGTGACCTATACGTTTTCTATTTCAAACAATAGTTCTCAAACTTTAGAAAATGCTCGAATCAGTCATATGCTTCCTCTTGGGCTTACATTTTTTTTGCCAGAGAGTTTTCCAGGGAATCTTACGATTGAAACTACCAATGGGCCGAATGATACTTTGGTTTTACGAGATTTATATCTTGCTTCTAATATGAGAGTGCCTTTCGTTTTTACTATGGAGGCATATGTTCATAATTGGTCTGTGGAGGGAAGGACTTATAATCAGGCGATTTTAGATATTTTCACCTCTAGTTCTTATGATCAGATTGTGTCTGACTCAAATGAAAATTCGGTGGCAGAAGATAAAACAGAGTTGGTAATAGTTCCAGTTATTGTTTCAGTTCCTGTAGTTGCTCCATCAGTAGCTAGTACAAATCCAGTAGTAGTTAGACCTTTGGGGACGGGGGTCAATGCAAGACAGAGCTCTGGGAGTGGAAAGGCTGGAAGTCGATGGGCTGGGATGAGAAGAGAGGATCTTCTTAAGGGAGGTATGGGGGCAACTGAGGCTGAGAGCAAGGCTTTTGTGGCAAAGTTGAATGCGAATAAACCATATCAAGTCAAAACCTATGTTGATCGTAATGGTAGTACAAAATATTATGGAATTGTAAAAGGGAAGAAAGGGGCTGATGAATATACTGCAGCTCCGAGCAGAGCTCCTCTTTATAGATCTAGTCGGACGAATGTTATTTCGGTGAAACCAAAGGTGAATCCTACTCGAACAATTCGGCATACGACTCGGCTTCAGAGAGGAAAGAATGCGGTTGATAAAAATTTGAAGATTAAAGCTGTTTTGAGACGATAGGTGGTATTTTCTTACGATAAAAGGGTCACTCATTGAGTGACTCTTTTTAGTCGTCATTGGAAAATAAATTTTGTTTTGAACTATAGATACTCACTAGAAGTGCCATCCAGATTGAAAGATATAGCATTCCCACGACAGACTCTAGGGCTGAAAGGATTTTTGCTATGGGACTAATAGGAATAATATCTCCATATCCGAGGGTGGTAAGTGTGGCGTAGCTGTAGTAGATGAGATTATCAAGACTAGAGACTGGATTTCCTTGGAAATTTTGAAAGGCTGGCGACTGAAAAATCTCAACAAGTGCGTATAGTCTTGCCCATACGAGTCCGATCAGAAGATAGATACAGATGGAACCAAGGATTCGTTGTTCTAGAGAGAAATTTTTTCGAGATATTGAATGCCAGATAGCCAAAACTTCCCACATGAAAAATATGATTTTGCTTATAAGACTTGTGACTAGTAATGTTTGGTTTTCAATAAAAAAACTCATGAAATTGAGTATCATGGTCACGCTGAAAATACCAATGGTCCACCAAAATCTTTTTCCTTTCCCATGAATTGTAAATACGGCACTAATGAGGACTAGTGAAGTGAGTACCATGTTCATGTCTGATTCGACGTATTTTCCTGGGATTGCGACGGAGAGAAATATAAGGAGTACTAGTGAAATGAGAAGATATTGAAATTTCATTATGTACTAATTTTATATTAAATCTTAGTTCCTACAATTTTACCGTTTTTGTGGGGTTGGGTATCTATTATTTTTTTTGAGGAAGTGGGAAGAAGGGGCTGGTTCTTTTTTTGTAATTTTCAAATTCACGATTTCCTTTGTATTTTTTTTCGAGCATAGGGATGCCTGATACAAATAATATGAGGATGGTTATGGTTAGTGGGCCAACAAGACTTAGCCATGAGAATATATTTCCAAGACTGACCATCCATATACCCCACCAGAGTGTGACTTCTCCAAAATAGTTTGGGTGACGGGTGTATTTCCAGAGTCCGTTTTGTATTATTTTTCCTTTGTTTTCTGGGTTAGATTTAAATTTTGTGAGTTGAGTATCGCCTATGGATTCAAAGAAGAAGCCTGTAATCCAAACACCAACACCGATGTAGTTTATGAGGGAAAGGGGACTGGAGGGTTGAGTCACAGAAATCGTGATGGGTGATATAATCAGTAAAAGTAGAAATCCCTGTAGTAGATAGATCTGTCCATAGGATCGTATATAAAACCATTTTCCCCAGTCATTGCGCCATTGCTTGTATCGGAAGTCTTCGGTTTTTCCTTTATTGCGTAGGCAGATATGGATAGAAAGCCGGAGTCCCCAAATGAGGACGAGGAGATAGAGTAGCCAGGCTCTGGGAGAGGTTTCGGCGATTTGTGTATAGAGTCCACAGAGGAGTATGTATCCTATCCCCCAGGCGATATCCATGATGTCATTGCGTTTGAATATGAGAGAGAAGATGAACCAGGTTGTGACATAGCCCAAGACACATAGTGTTGATATCAGTAATAAAGATTCCATTGTTTTTAGTATACTCAAAAGCCCTCGAATATTCGAGGGCTTTTTTGGGGGTGGTTGTTACTTTTCTTCTGCTTTTATTTTTTCCTAGGAATCGGTAAACATTTCTCCAAAAGGAGTGATGTAAAATGTTAGATTATTTCGATTGAGATATGTAGATAATGCTGTTTCTAGAGTTGCTATGCGAATTGGATATTGACTTTGATCGCTGGATCCTGCTTTTTCAAATATAATAATATCGTTGGTTTCTTCTGTTTTTCCGAGGACCAATAAAGAATGAATTATTTTTCCAGCGGATTTGATCACTAGATGAAAAGGAAATTTTGATTCTGTCTCAATTTCTTGGGGTTTTATTGTTTTAAGGATTTGTGTGATCTCCATTCGACTCACAAAGGAAGGCATATTTCTGCTGTCTTTTGAGATCCATTTTTGAATCCCATGACAGTTTAGATTCTTTAGTTCTGGGTATCTTTGGGTTAATACATCTTTTTGATTCCATCCTTTTAGGCACAGAAATATTTTGTGACCTATTTCGTCAGGAAGATTTATTGGGAGTTGTTGATTTGTATCAACTTGATATATAGTCTCCTCTCCTTTTTGGATTCTTGACACAGAACCATAAGAATTTTCACACATCTAATTTTTATATCAAAAATACTATTTATCTTTAATGTAAATTTTTTTGGGTTTTAGTAAAGATAGAATCCCTGTGGATCAAATGTTTAGACTGCGTTATTGTTTGTACTTGAGTCTTAGAATTACTTTTGTTCAAAATAATCTCTCCTTCTATAAATTACGCCCATGAAAATAAGCGTGAATAGGGCTGGCATCACTATGGGCATGGTTCCTAGTTCTTCTCGTACGGTAAAGAGTGCAACAAGGCTGTTGAGTACAAATACAGACATATAGATATACGCGACGCATGGAGCCCATGATTTTCTTTTGTAGAGTCCTACCAAGAATATGATCGGAGCGACAATATCGAGGAGTGCCAGTATAAGGATCGCGGGAACTCCGTAGAGATAAAGTCCAAAAAAGGGAAGTCCTGATTCGGCTCTCATTGGTATTGCGAATATGGATCCGACAACCCAGAGTGATATGAGGACAAAAATAATTTTGAGCGATATAGGAATCGGTTTCCAGCCAGATGGAGAATTCATTGATTTTACCATAGCATAAGTCTTTTGTTTTCGCATTATTCTTTGTTTTTTAGTTGTATCAATTATCCTGTACTAGACATGCTAAAAAATTTTACAGTATTGAGCCTCTTATTTTTTTGTGGTTGTAGTATTACCCCTCCATCAGCAACAAAATCTTTGTCTGAAGTCGAGGAAGTTGAACTAGTCGTCGAAGAAAATAGTGTTTTGATAGATAATCAGGTGGCAAGAAGTGCGGTTGTGGTTGAGCCTGAGAAAGCCGAGAATCCAGAGGTGGAAGATCGTTTTTGTGAAGTGTTTGATGATTTTAGTGGAAGGCAAAATGTAGGATGGCAACGGGTTAATGATAATGTGATGGGAGGAAGATCGGATGGGAGGTATGATTTTGAGGAGGAGATGATGGTGCTTCGTGGTTCTATCAATCTCAATGGAGGTGGTTTTACGTCCGTGAGAGCTCCACTTTCACCTCAAGTGTTATCTGATTTTGATTCTGTATTAGTTACCGCCAAAAGTGATGGACGTGGATATCAGCTAACATTTCGGGATCAAAATCGAAGACGATTATCACATCGTTTGGCTTTGGACTTGATGGTGGGTGATGACTGGCAAGAGGTTGAAATTCGTTTTGAAGATCTGAAGCCAGCATTTTTTGGAAGAAGGGTTTTGGCGGATGGGTTTAATAAAAATCAGGCTCGTGAAATAGGTATTATCCTTAATGATGGATTGGGAGGGGACTATGAGTTGATACTCAAGGAAATAAAATTTTGTCAGGATTCTTAGTTTTTTGTTTATAGATTGTCTTCAAAAAACTTTGTTGCTTCTGTGATAGCGATGTCCCAATTTTTGTTCCAGAAGACATGTGGGAAATCTTCGTATTCAATGTATTTGTAATTAGCGTTGGTTTTTGAGAGGGCTTGGTCTAGTGTTTGTGACCACTCTATAGGACAGCTCTCGTCGGCGGTACCGTGTTGGATGAGGAGTGGGACGGTTAGTTGGTCGATATAGGTAAGTGGTGAAAGGGCTTGGAATGAGGATGAATCGTCAAGTGATCCAAATACAGATTCGAATATTTTATTTGATTCTGGAGTCATTCGATCCTTGGTCCATTTTAGATAGTTGTCCTCAAAATTAGCACTCACTGGCCCCCACACAACCGCTGCGTCTATGAGATCTGGTGCAGCTAGAGCCGCGTTGATGGTGACGGCTCCTCCCATTGAATGTCCAAACATTCCTACTCTTGAAAAATCAATGAAGGGGAGGCGAGCCGATTCAATGGCTTTGATAGCATTGACTGCATCAGCACTATATCCGGTATAGCTGAGTCGACGTCCAGTTAGTGCTTCTGGGTCTTTTTCAGAATAGGCATATCCACGATAGTCTATATGCAATACAGCGTATCCTTGGCGAGCGAAATATTTTTGTTCTCGTCCAAAACCGTATCCGTTGGTATAGGTCTGAGGAGGGAAGTATCCATGATTGAGAATCAAGAGAGGAAACGGTCCTTCTCCATTTGGAACGTGCCAGGTTGCAGAAATTTTTAGTCCGTTACTTCTATAGGTGGCGTAGTAGCTTTTGTGGGTTCGCCAGTCGGTGAGTAATTGTCCGAGGGTAAAATCTGTTCCTATAAATTCGCCTTCGATAAAAGACTTAAGTGAAAGGGGATGATTTTCTCCTTGTATTGTTACTGGTTGGATCTCTTTTTTTTTGTTTTCTTTTTGTGCTGGCGGGATGATTGGGTTGGTTTCTGATTCAATAGGTTTTTCTATTGTAGTAGGGATTGTAATTTCTTGGGTTAGAGGACTGGATTGATCCATGTTGCATCCTGTTAATATCAACCCAACACTTATGAGGAATGAGGCTGATATTTGTTTTTTCATGATGCAGTAAAAGTATCTCTCTCTCTGGGATTTGAGCTATAAAAATTATTCTTCTGTATCGAGACATTTTGGTTTTTCGTAGTTCTGACATGCTTTTCGAGTACAGGCTGCCACGTCACTTCCGGCTTCTCTTCGACAGTTGTTACATCCATCAGAAAAAGACTGACAATCGTCAGCAATAATTTCTTTCCAGCTATTTTGGTCAAAGGTCTGAACTTCTTCTTCTGTTTCTTGTCCTTCGATTTGGTAGCCTGTTACGATGTCAGATTTTACTTCGGCGTTGATCCGTCCTGGTCTCCAGTCCATTGTGGCTGGGAGTGGTTGGTCATCTTTCATGACGACTCGAAATGGTACTCCGTTTGATTGTGCTAGTTTTTGTGCTTCTTCTACCGATAGTCCGATATAGTCTTTGATTTTATTACCATCGACGTTGTATCCAGGTTGGTTGGCTAAATGGTTGAATTTGTACATACCAAGTAGTGCGATTGCGACTCCTATGATTAGAAGTGCTATGAGTGTTATGATGAGTGTTTTTTTCATTTTATGAAGTGTTATGTTTTCGAGGAGAATCATAGATTAAATTATCATGAATGGCTAGTAATAGTGTTTCGTTTTATTTGGAGGATTTGCTAGGGTAGAGTGGATGAGTTTTGATTATGAAAAATTTTACACACAATCTCCTCATGGTTTGGGAAAACCAACAGATGTGTTTGTTGATTTTTTTGCTAAGTATGAGAGAAAAAATGTTTCTGTTCTAGATGTTGGATGTGGTCAGGGAAGAGATGCGCTTTTTATAGCTCGATTGGGTCATCGGGTTACGGCGATGGATTTGTCTCCTACCGGGATTGCTCAGCTAGCGGAAGATGCTCTGGCTGAAAATCTAGAGATTGAGACGGTCGTGGCGGATGTATGTGACTTTGTTCCGACGAAATCGTATGATGTTATATTGATCGATAGGACGTTGCATATGTTGGAGAAGGAGGATCAGATTGAAGTATTGCGTCGATTGTTATTGTACACGGTAGATGGTGGGCTTGTGCTGATTGCGGATGAAAAATCCAACATGCCACATCTAAAACAAGTTATTGCCGAGAGTGATAAAAACTGGACTGGGGTTCTGGATACAGGTGGATATTTTTTTGTGAAAGAGGTGGTTTAGGCTTTGTGTTGAATAAGGGATTCTTTCTTTTTGCTTGATATGGTCTAGTATGGGTTGGATGAAAAATAATGATTCACAAAATAGTCCTGCATCTAAGTATTGGTTTCGACAAAAAACCTATGGATACGGTGTCACGCCCTGTTCGGCAAAAGGATGGCTGGCTACCCTTCTTTTTGCAGTCGTAGTTGCGGGTGGTGGGATATATCTATTTGGAGGTTCTGAGGAGCCACCGGCGATTCATGTGGTTTATTTTTTGACCTATGTAGGGGTTCTCGTGGCTGTGTTTTTTCGGCTTACTAAGTCTAAGACGGAGGGGGAACTTGCTTGGCGATGGGGGAAAAAGGACTAACACTCTTCCTCTCATAAAATCTTCTGAGTGTGATTGCGATTGTTTACTATTTATTATCTATAATTCCTATGTCTACCAAGAAAAAAAAGAAAGTCCGAAATAAAAAATATGTACCTAAAGAAATGGAAGTTGCTCCTGTTGGAACGAAGCCTACAGGGATGATCCATTCTCAAGGGCCTAATGTGAATTCGCGTATGGTGAAACCGGTGATGCAGAAAAATTCAGGAAGAAAGCGATAGAGGTTTTATAGTTTGGTAAGCTTTAGGACCGAGGGGTGAGTTGCGTTGGCGATGGGGGAAGAAGGATTAGAGGAGGAGTGATTCCAATCATGATGAAGCAGGGTGAAATACTGTTTTTTGCTTAAAATTTCTATTGCTCAGGGTGAACACCCATTACGACAATAATGTAAAAATATAGCACCAAGGAACACGAAGTGAAATTGCATTCCGAAGCACTCATCTCTCCGTGTGCTATTTTGTGACGAAGTCGGTAACCAAGAGGTTCAAAAAATACAAACTTAATCTGCTCGCAAAAGTTCTTGCCCCAGACACTTTGTACTTCGGGAGATGATAAAAATGGCTCTGAAAGTGTTCGTTTTTGTGTATAGAACTCTCCACGCCCACCTTTTTCTTCTCTACTAGCAATGTCATCAATTTCGGTATTTATTGCCTTTGTTAAAGCTAAAAAAATTCTTTCAAATTGTGGTACTAAAATATGAATTGCAGATATATAATCCTTTTCAAAGAAACGGTCTATGGCTCTCCCAAAAATCTCTTGAAAGTCTTGATGTAAAAATCCTTGCGCATGGAAAACACCTTTAAAATTCTTCGCATCAAATAATTCTTTTGTCTCGAGTTCGTGAAAAATATTGTAGATGTAAACCTTTAGAACAAAATCTTGTTGCCACATATAGTTTTGGCAGAACCAATGCCATTCAGAGTTTTGAGATTTTCTTACGATATCTCCCTCATCACTAACAACCTTTCCCGAACAAAAGTGCATTGAAACTGGAAAGTGCTTTTGTGAATTTTTTTCAACCTCGTCAAAATTTGGGCAAAACAACGGCAGGTGTTCCACAATTCTTTGAAATGTTGGCTCAAGATCTTCATCTCCATCTTTCACAAAAGTGTCGATGAACTCTCGCATCTTCTCTTCTGGAATTTCTGCCTTGAACTGGTGTTTTTTGAAAGTTTTTTGAATCTCGATATTAGAGTTCCTGAGCTTTTCTTTTAATATCCGCCTCAATTTATCACTTTCAGGTGTTTTCTTCACTTTCGCGAGAATTTTTAATGCTTTCTCACAGGCATTGCCAACTTCCCAAAAGTTGCCACTTTCTTCCCAATTTTCAGCTTCTGAGAAAGCTGATTGTGCATCTTCAATAGTTGTTCCCATTATTTGAATTATATTTATTTGTTCTTGATCTCAAAGTTAGACAGTCTTCTCACGCATGATTCTTCGAGAATGGATAATTATGTTAAGCATATTATTTTGGTGTATAAATAACTACCTTGCATCACAAGGTACTATATGTTACGATCAAATCATGGAAACCATAAATGACATCCTGATCAAACAAGCACAAATGCGGAAAGGCCTGCTCGGCTACGCCGTCTTGTGCAGTATCAAGCAAGATGAAGCCTACACCGCGACGATCCTCGAAACGCTCAAGAAAGCAGATCTGATCGTGGTAGAGGGGACGTTGTATCCTTTGCTCAATCGGTTTAAGCGAGAGGGACTGCTGGAGTACAAGTGGAAAGAATCCACCAGTGGTCCACCACGAAAATACTATCGTCTCACCGAGCTAGGGGATTCAACACTGGTGGAACTGGATAAGACGTGGAAGAGTCTCTCAAAATCAATTAATAAACTCACTAAATAATGAAAGAAATAATCAACATCACTATCGGAGGCGTTGTATTCTCGATCGAGAAACCAGCCTATACAAAACTCAAATCGTATCTGGATCAGATCGAACAGTATTTCAAAAACCGAGAAGCCGGAGCAGAAATCACACAGGATATCGAATCTAGTATCGCAGAAAAATTTTTGGCTCGGAAGCGAAGTCTCAAGAAAGCTATCACCGCAAGTGATGTAGAGGTGGTAGTGGAAGAGCTGGGGAGTGTGGCCGATTTTGAGGAAGAGGAATCTGATGAAATCGTCCCAAAACAGACTGCCGCTCGACGACTCTATCGAGATGAGGACAATGAGATGCTCGGAGGTGTCGCCGCAGGGATCGCCAACTACTTCAATATCGATCCAGTGATTCCTCGGATTTTGTTTGTGGTGTTTACGTTTTGGGGAGGATTTGGGTTGTTGGCGTATATTATATTGTGGTTGATCGTGCCCAAGGCGACGAATGCCTCGGAAAAATTGGCTTCTCAGGGAGATCCTATAAATCTTCAAGGGATACGGGACTATATGCAGGACAAGATTACGTCGGTTCCGGCGAAGAATATATTTCACAAAATAGGTCAGTTTCTCCTGACGTTGGGGACGTTGTTTGTTAGTTTTTTGGAGAAAATTGTTCCGGCCCTGCGGGTGATTCTGGGAGTTGGGTTGATTGGGGTTTCGGTGATGGTGTTGTTTTTGTTTTCGACGATGTTGATGGGCGTCTTGTTTGGAAATTTTGATCTGAGTATGGATCAGGTTACGGCTCAGTTTCTAGCTGGACTAGATGTTTCTCGAAATGAGATGATCTTCCTGGCGTTTATGATCTATGGTGTTTTTATTATTCCGACGATTGTAATTTTCCTAGGAGGGATTGGGGTGTTGTTTCGAAGAAAAACTATGACGGCGTGGTTGTTTGGGGTTCTTGCCTTGGCGTGGTTGTTGGCGTTGAGTTTTATTACGTACAAGGGGATTGAGATGGCGCCTCGGATTCACTCGGTGGTGAACCAGATTGAGCAATCGGTAGAAGAAAATCCAGATCATGAATTTTTCCTAAAGGTAAATGATGAAGAAATTTATAAAGAGAAAGTGAAGCTTGAAGAAATTAAAACTATTCGAGAGGAGTTTTAGGATCTTATCTAAATTTTAAAAGCAGGGATATCCCTGCTTTTTTTATAAGTCGTGTTTTAGTAGATTGAGTTGCATTTATTGCCTTAAAAACCTATAAAAGTGTATATTATTAGCCTCTTTTTTTTATGCATATTCGTTTTCTGTTGTCGGTTGTTATTTTGTCTTCTGTGTCATTAAATTTTATTTATGCCAAGCGGGTGGCGGTAACAGGAGAGACTTCAGTCGTGAAGACTGCGGCAATACTAGAGCCAACAGATACAGCGTCAGTGCAAGTAAAGACCTACATCAAAATTGACGATATAAAAGGAGAATCCCAGGATAAAGCGGCCTATATATTGTGTCCAGATGGGACAATGATCCAGCCTGGAGAAAGATGTCCTGAAAAAGATGAGAAAGCTATTGGGTTACAACCTACTACCGTATTTGAGGAGGATCCAATAGTTGAAGCGGAAGCACAGATTACTGGTTATATAAAAATAGGAGATATTAAGGGTGAATCTGAGGATAAAGCCGCCTATATATTGTGTCCAGATGGGACGATGATTCAGCCAGGAGAAAAGTGTCCTGAAAAAGAATCAGAGACTGTGTCAGCTGAACTGGATGGACATGTGACGCTCATTAAATCACAAGAGGTTGATTGCGATGAATTAGATAATGATTGTGATGGTGTAGAAGGTGATGACAGCGATGTTCGAAGAACAAAAGGAGAAACAACGATCCGTGATATAGAGGTTATCAAGGAAATTGATAGATCGAGTCCGAAGTTAGCTGAGCCTCTTATGAATGACGTGGATGATGACGATGATCGTGTTGAGGCCTTAGATTCGGATGATGATTGTGATGGAGTAGATAATGATTGTGATGGAGTAGTGGCAGAGGCTGCAGTGAAAACAGACGGACATGTTACGATCATCAAATCAAAAGATGATGACTGTGATGGAGAAGATGATGACTGTGATGGAGTAGCAGCAGAGGCTGAAGTGAAAACAGACGGACATGTTACGATCATCAAATCAAAAGATGATGACTGTGATGGAGAAGATAATGATTGTGATGGAGAGATAGAGGAAAGAGCCAATCACAATACAACTACCAAGCCTGTGAATAATGCTACGGATGAAGATGTAGCGGTTGAAGTAGAGTCAGAGCTAGAAGTAAAGGCTTCGTATATACTGTGTCCAGATGGAACCATGATCCAACCGGGTCAGCTCTGTCCAGAAAAAGATCAAGAAGTATTAGCTCATGAATTGACGCACGTGGTACAGCAGGTTTCGGGGAATATCGATGTAGATAACAAAACCCCAGTATTGGTTGAAGATATCGATGGAACTCTAACCGTAGAGGTGTCTGGAGTTGAGTCTCGATCAGTATTTGGTCTGTTTCCGGTAGAGCTGGATGTACAGGTGAAGCTGGATGAGAGTGGGAATTTGATCAAGGTAAAACGACCTTGGTATGCCTTGTTTAGTTGGTAGAACTTAGGGGATGAGATTAAATTTTTTAAAGCAAAGACTATTTAGTCTTTGCTTTTTGTTTACTTGTTTTTTGTTTTATTCTTGTGTATACATTGTTTCGAAATGCTATTAGAGACGCTTCCAAAAAATTTCCCAAAGGATAAATACGTGGCGACCATTACTCATGGGCCAGATAGTCGATATGGAGATGGTCCAAATACTTTTGGTAAAATTATTTTACCTGCTTTTTCTAATGATATTGAGTCTGAAAGCTTAAATTTTACTATAAGAATTGTTCTTGTGTATAATGGTTTTGATATTCGACGAGGAGATTTAGCTTCTAGTTTTGCTTTTAGAACTTTAATTAAAGGTGTAGGAACTTTGGATAATGAAGATCCTTATAGGCTTAGGGCTGCTATTCAGGGAGCTGTTAATGCAGGTGTTGGAGTTGGGGTTAATGCTCTTGGTCCAGTTGGTCCGGCTGTTAGTTTTTTGACAAAGAAAGCTGAAGAAGTTACGAGTCATTTGAAAGGAATTGCCTCAAAATCCTCTAATAATAGCAGAATACTTTCTCCTATTTCTGATGAAATTTTGGCAGAGGTGAATACTACCCAAATTTTGTATGAAGGTGCTAAAAATATTCCTGCAGAAATTCATAAAAGACATTCTCTTCCTGACGATTGTATTACTTCTAAGGGAATTGTTGCTATAAAATCAGAGATAGACTTAGTTGGAGATTCAGTCAGTCGGCTTTTGGAATATATGAATTCTAATGAAATTAAATCAGGTGAAAGGTATGGGGCTCCACGGTTTTCGTTTCGATTTAAACATATGCCAAAATTAGATGAACTTCTTATGGATCATGGAAGAACAAGAAGTGCTCTTATGTATGTAGATGTAGAGCATAAAAATAAAGCTTCTAGTTCTGGATACTTACATGTACCTATTGAGAGAGGGATTTCTGATAGGGGGTTATTTGAGCAAAGTGAATTATTTAGCCAGATGAATGGAGAATTAGATGAATTGAAGAAGAAAGTATCAGGGACAGAACCTTCTATAGATGTTCAATCAGCTATGTTACAAATGATAGAGATTCAGCAGAAACTTACTGGCTACGTAAGCGAACAGATTAAACAGAATATGGGGAAAAGTATGAGAACTGATTTTTAGGGATTGAAGTGTTTTATATACACGTCTTCGATCCAAGGAATGTAGTGTTTTTTGAATAAGGCGATGAGGATGGCTTTGTCTTTTTCTAGGATTTCTTCTTTTTCTGAGGTTTCTAGTACGTGATCTTTGACGGCGGAGATGTATAGATCTAGATGTCGTGCACAGGCGACATGGTATCGTTCGGGGATGTAGGATCTAGAAATATTGTAGGCAAGAATTCCAGTCCAGGTTTCTCTTCTGAGTTCTATGATCTGGAGTGGATTGAGCGCAAATTTTTCTGCATTTCGGAGAATCTCATTTATTTTTGCAAACCTGATTTTTCGGTATCGACCGATTCGTTTGGTGGTTTCTTTTTGGATGTCTTTGAGAAGATCGTCGAGAACGGATTTGTTGTCGTTGTTGAGATAGACTTTGAAGAGCGCTTTGTTTTGGGGTGATTGATCATAAATCGCCTTGAGAAATGCATCCTGTCTCTGTCTCGAAAGTGCCCGAAAGGCTTCGATGAATTGTTTGAGGCTGGCACGTTTTGGTTTGGTTTCGGTCATTGGGTTTGTATGAGTTGTTTGAAAGAAATCCACCCTGTTCCTCCTTTGACAAGGAGGGGAACGAAGTATCCCTTTATAAAGTGAGATTTAGGGGGATTTATCTATAAGAATTTCTTTTTCAGTTTTGCTGAGTTTTTTGATGCGGTATTCTTCTTTGGAGGCTTCTGATCGGTTTTCGTATGTGGCTTGGTATACGATGGTTACTGGGGTTCTTGATCGAGTATATTTTGCGCCTCCAGGGAGTTGCCGGTTATGTTCTTTGACTCTTCGTTCTAGGTCGGTGGTGATACCGGTGTAGAGGGTGTTGTCATCACATTTGAGGATATAGAGATAGTAGGGCATTATTGTATTTGAGGTCTTATTTTTTTACTAAATTCTGGATCTTGATCTGCTTCCTGGGCGCGCTGATTTATTAGATAGTATTTTCGGGCTTCGTCGAGGGTAAGATTGGTGTCGATGAGCCTTCTCTCAAATAGTATTTCATCAGAAGTTTGGGGGAGCAGTATTTTTTTGCTCCAGTGAATATTTTTTTCTAATAAATGGTTGGCATGTCCTTGCAGTGAGGTAACACAGGTGTTCCAGATGGTGTGATAAAACTCGGGCTGGGTTCGTAGTCTTTCGGCTCGCTTTATCATGCTCAGAAATAGATCTTGTAGTCCTTGTTCCGAGATTTTGAGTGGATACATATAGACGTCGTTGTTTCGGTAGTTTGATCTGAGCCGGAGTAGGTCTCGTTCGTTTCCGATCATATAGACGATTTCGTATTGATTGAAGAGTCCGTTGATCGCTGAAAATGATTCTCCTTTTTCTTTTCTAATTTCTGGGGAAATGGAGAGATGTTTTCCATCGCTAAAATCAAAGCTGATTATGGTGTGGGCTGGGCCGTCTTTTGCTCCAAATGGTTCTATGATATACCAAGCTCTGGTTATGTTTTTTGGATTAAAGGTTTCATTGTAGTATTGGATCGTAAATTCTGAGGGTGTGGTGTAGTCAAAATTTCTGATGTTTTTGATTGTGATTTTTTTTTCTTGGATTTGGCTGGAGGCGAGTAGTTGCTGGTCTGGATTCCAGTCTCGAGTAAGTGATGGAGTCTGGAATGTCAGGTGATGACCAAAAAGTATGACTAAAATCCCGATGACGGGGAAGATTAGTATGCAAAATAGTATCTTTTTCATGTGTGTTTTTAGAATAGATACTTTTTTGTTCTGAGGAATTGTATTTTTTGGTACAAAAAAAAATACCACTAAGCCTATTACAGGAGTGGTATTAAATGGATTTATGTGCA
>JABAZT010000022.1:13450-55736 GCA_018608565.1 Candidatus Altimarinota bacterium | reverse complement strand
ATTCGAATAAATTTTGAGACAGAAATTCAATTACTACAAGATGAAATCAAAAAATCAAAACAACAGAACATAATTATTTCAAGTGAAGAATTTTTCACACTAGATTTAGAATATATTCAAAAGATAAGGAATATTTTTCACAACTATCAAGTTCATATTATTGCATTCCTGAGAAGGCCCGATGAAATGATACTGTCTTCCTATTCTCAAAATATAAAAAGTGTATGGAGTAAATTTACAATGACGCTTGAGGAAGCATTAAAAGACCCAGGAATAACGAGTAAAGATATAAACTATCATAAATCACTGAATAAGTGGATTGATGTATTTGGGAAAAGATCGGTTCATCTTTTATTTCATGAGGATGGTGATAGTGTTAAGCAAATTTGTAGATTTATTGGTTTAAATATGGATCCGCTAAAAAAAATACAGCAAGTTCTAAACCGTAGACCTACATATCCGATGCTCGAGATAATGAGAATTACAAAAACATATACGGATGACGAAGAAAAGAGAAAGGCTATGTTGGAGGTAGCTAGAAAGTCATTTGGCAATTCAGAGTATGGGATTCCCATATCGCTGAAGCAGAGAAAGGAAATCATAAAAAAATATGAAGCCGGTAATCAGAAGTTGTTTGCCCTACTAGGAGTTGGAGATGTAAATCGATACGATGTTGAAAAATTAATTAATTAGACCATGAAACTCCTCATCACCGGTGGCGCTGGCTTTATAGGATCTCATGTGGTCCGAGAAGCAATATCTCGCGGGCATGAAGTCGTAAATTTTGATATTCTCAACTACGCTTCAGATCTTTCTTTTTTAGATACAGTTTCGGGGGAAACAGGATACAAATTTATACAGGGCGACATTTGTGATAGAGCCAATCTTACTGGTATGTTTGAAGCAGAAGAATTTGACGCAGTTCTTCATCTTGCCGCCGAAACACACGTTGATCTATCGATCAAAAATCCATCTATTTTTGTTCAGACAAACGTGCTTGGGACTCAAAACTTATTAGATCTATCGCTCAAATATAATATTTCAAAGTTTATTCATATTTCTACAGACGAAGTATATGGTCATCTTGATTTAGAAGCCCCCGGTTTTACGGAGGCTACCGCATTAGCCCCTAGATCTCCTTATTCCGCCTCAAAGGCTGGAAGTGACATGCTCGTACAGTCTTATCACGAGACATTTGGACTGCATACTTGTATAACCCGATGTTCAAATAATTATGGACCACACCAAGACGCTACCAAGCTACTCCCTAAGACAATGTTGAATGCACTAACCGGTAAAAATATTCCAGTCTATGGTAAAGGGCAGAATATCCGTGATTGGTTATACGTAGAAGATCATGTAGCAGCTATCTTTAAGGTGTTTGAGGAAGGGGGGGCGGGGGAGACCTATAATGTCGGAGGAAATAACGAACAAACCAATATAGAACTTGTAAAAAAAGTACTTCAACTTCTCGGAAAGTCAGACGAATTGATAGAATTTGTGGAAGACAGGCCCGGGCATGATTTCAGGTATGCTGTAGATGCTTCAAAAATAAAAAAAGAACTCAATTGGAGTCCTCGAAAGGATTTTGATCAAATGCTTCAGGGTACAATTGACTGGTATAAGCAAAAATATTCTTTATAAACAAAGGTGATGAAAGGAATAATTCTAGCAGGAGGAAGTGGTACAAGATTGATGCCATTGACCAAAATTACCTCAAAACAGTTACTGCCTGTTTATGATAAACCAATGATTTTTTATCCATTGGAGACATTAATTCAGGGTGGAGTTAAGGATATATTAGTTATTATAGCGCCACAATATGCGGGACATTTTTTAAACCTACTTGGAAGTGGTCAAGAGTGGGGCGTAAAAATTTCATATGAAATTCAAGATGAACCAAAAGGAATTGCACAGTCTTTTTTGATTGCAGATACATTTATAGGGGATGACGACGTAGCTTTAATATTAGGAGATAATATTTATGAAGATGATTTTTCGAGCTCAATTAGAAGTTTTGAAAAAGGAGCACAAATTTTTTGTAAAAAAGTTTCAGACGTACAACGTTTTGGGGTCGTAGAATTTGATGAAAATGGTCAGGTTTTGTCCATTGAAGAAAAACCTGATGCGCCTAAATCAGACTATGCACATACGGGACTCTATATATATGACAATAGTGTTATAGAAAAAGCGAGACATCTCAAGCCAAGTGCTCGTGGAGAGCTTGAAATTACGGAAATTTCAGACCAATATAGAAAAGAGGGAACCCTAAAAGCCAATATTGTTGAAGGGTGTTGGTTTGATTGTGGAACACATGATTCACTATTAGAAGCTTCAAACCATATTCAAAAAAGTAAGCAGATATAACAAAAATAATATGAAAAAAGTAAGGAAAGCGATACTGCCAGTAGCGGGCATGGGAACTAGATTTCTCCCCGCAACAAAAGCGCAGCCAAAAGAGATGTTGCCCATATATGACACACCAGCCATCCAGTTTATTGTAGAAGACGCGGTAGAAGCAGGAATAGAGGAGATTATTATTGTTACAGGACGAAATAAACGAGCGATAGAAGATCACTTTGATAGTAATTTTGAGCTTGAATATAGTCTTGAGCAAAAAGGAAAAACAGAGGAATTGAAATTAGTTAAGAGTATTTCTGATATGGCCAGTTTTGCGTATGTAAGGCAACCAGAGCCTCTTGGGGATGGGCATGCAATTCTTTGTGCAGCAGCTATGATTGCTGAGGATGAACCAGTCGTAATACTTTTTGGAGATGACTTGGTTTTCAACAAAGATGGAAAAAATGCCGTACAACAACTCATAGAAACCTATGAAGAAACAGGTGATCCAGTCGTATTACTTGAGGCGGTTCGACCGGAGGATACCTCCAAGTATGGAATTGTTGACTTAGAAATGATTAATTCCGAACGAGGGGTTATTAAAAATTTCGTAGAAAAACCAGCACCAGATAAGGCTCCATCAAATTTAGCCGCGGTTGGTAAATATCTTATTACTCCAGAGTTAATTAGATACCTCAAAAAAACAAAGCCAGGAGCTGATGGAGAGATTCGTCTTGCGAATGCATTTATGGAGTATTTAGCAGATGATAAATCAATCCAAGGACGTATCCTTGAGGGTTCTAGGTACGATACAGGTGACAAGACTGGATTTTTAAAGGCAACATTACATGTGGCTTCAGAGCGAGGAGGGGAAGAGGCTCGGACTGCAATCAAAGAATTTGGACAATAAGGAAAATTGACAAGATGAGAGACATTTATACACTCGCTTGGCTTAATTTAAGTAACGGGTAGTTAGCGAAGTGGTCAAACGCATCTGACTGTAAATCAGACGGCTCCGCCTTCAAAGGTTCGAATCCTTTACTGCCCACCAGAAAAATTTCTCAAGCCTTCAGGTTTGGGAAATTTTTTGATTAGGTTCGCGATTAACTATCAACCTTATAATATAGTCACATGTTTTGGATTCTAGCAATTATAGCTCCGATTGGTTATGCGTTTCAGACAGCACTTATGTTGCGATTTGCAAGATCGCATGACGCAGTTTCAATGACGATGTATCGGGGGTTTTCACTCGGGATCAGTTTTTTACCTATAATATTTTTATGTGTGACAAAACAAGAGGCTTATGAGGCTTTCGCATATTGGCCTCAGATAGTTTTGGCTGGTAGTATTGTAATGCTTACTAACGTGCTCTCATACTATACTCTAAAGTATTTACCGCTGGGAATTGCTTCCGCTTGGGCCAGTAGTTTTAAAGTAATTTTGACCACGATTTTGGGGATGTGGTTTTTTCAGGAGTATTTGAACATAGGACAAATCCTTTTTGTTGGGGTGACGATCCTCGGGATTATTTTTCTGAGCTTACAAAAGCATCATGCCGCGCATTTGAAATACAAGTGTGCTCAGAAACTTATATTCTTAGTTTTTCTTCAGGCGCTGACTCTGGCCGTAGGAGTTATAATTATCGCAGATGTAGCACGTCAGGCCAATCCTTGGATGGCAGGGTATCTCTGGGAAATTATGATTGGAGTAGCAGCACTGGTCGTAGGGGGAGTTCGTAGGACATTTGGCGGTCGAGGGGTAGAGCGTATTTCTTGGAAACAGTTTCGTCAGGTTATCGTATATTCATCTCCTACCGTAATCGGAACGGGAGCCTTTTTTCTGGCTTCAACTCTGGGGCCAGTTGGAATTTTAGCTGTCTTTGGAACATTAGAAATGGTATTTAGTGCATTTTTAGCATGGTGGCTCTATCAAGAAAAACTCAACATAAAACAATGGACCGCGGTTTTCATAATCCTTCTAGGAGTCATTGGATTAAAACTAATAGGGTAGAAACTAGATTTTCGAGTGAATTTATGATATAATCAGGAGATTAAATTATTAGATCCGATGAAGTTTTTACAAAGAGCAACCAGCACGGTAACAAAAATAATGATCTACAATAGAAAAATTGAGGGAAGTCCTAATAGTGAAGTTCAAAACCATAATTTTAATAAGTTAGACATTAGTCCTCAGCAGAGAAATCAGCTGTCTTGGACAAAGTTTCATCGATACAATCAACTGAAACAGCAAGTAGAGAAGACTGCTCCTTCAGGGGCAGAAAACATTTATCATACAACACGAAAAAAATCATTCGAAGAATTACAAAAGTCAATAAAAGAAGACTTTGATGGGATAAAAAAACATCCGTACAGTGCTGGATTAAATCGGTCTGCCACACCAGCGGAGATAAAAGATACGTATTACAATGTTACAGTCCCGAGTGAAGATAGAATTAGAGCAACTGATTATTTGGGGCTAATGAGAAGAGAAGCCGAATCACAGGTTGGAGTAATAGATACAAACGGGAATCGTCGGACTGGTGATAATTATACCAAAGCACAATTTATAACAGATGGAGCAAGAGAGCAATTCCCAGGCACTATGCCTTTAGGGGAATTTGCGTTATTATTAGCAGAATCAAAAGGAATCAGTCTCACTCAAGGAGAAGTAAAAACTCTTCTATCAGATAAAAAACAAAGGTCTGCCGTAGATCTTTTTCGATATCGATATGAAAAAATATCGGGAGAAAAAATGGTTTCAGTTGATAAATTTAACGTGAATCGTATTTCAACACATTACAACCATCTAGGATATGATGAAATAGTTGTTCTTTCTATTGTACAAGAAATAAGAGCAGCTGAAGCAAATAAAGAAGTATATAGAGAAACTAGATCCTTGATTACCAAGTTAGAACAGGAAGCAAATGAACCAACTACATACTTAGAGTTCGCAGAAAAATTAGCAAAAAATAGTAATCAAACATTAGATCCACAAACAAAGAAAATATTACAGGTAGCCAGTGGAACTTTTCCACTGGCATCATTTACCAAAAGCTTAACAGGACGAGTGCCTCAATTTACCTACACAAATGCTATAATGTATATGCGTGAAAAATTTGGAAATAAGGAAATGTCAGTTTCGGAGTATATTCAAACGAGAGCCAAAAATGAATCAAGCCTTAGTCTTGGAACACCCAATGATATAACAAATCTGAAAAAGGCGGTCATGAAATATAAAGTGATAGATTTAGTTAAACATGAAAAACGACTTGGTGGTCCTGATAAAATGCACCATTACGTAACATCAAATATTTCTCGGTTTAAAAATATTGCCTAGTTAGGTATAGATCACCATCACATTCCGTTCACTATTCTGATCTCGCCTCCAACTGGCGAGATCTTTTTCATTAGAGGTAGATCGTCCATCCCATTGAGTCTGAGGAGGGAGCAATGAGGCAAGGGCAGATTCAAAATTAAAGAGGATTTGTTTCTCCTGTTCTATAAAGAATTGATCTCCAAATTTCTTCTTAATAGCTTCAAAACAAAAATCTTTTTGTATTTCAAAAAGAGGAAGCATCGGTCCAACAAATATTTTAGTTTCTGGACTATCAAATATACTAAGCATATTCTCTATTATTCCACCTACCAGTCCTCGCCATCCACAATGTAGAACTCCATATTTTTTTGAATCAAAAAAAGCAATAGGAGCACAGTCAGCGGTTTTTATGCCAAGGGGAATAGCGCGTGAGTCGAGAGACCAGACGCCGTCACATTCAGACAGATTTTCTTCCCCAGAAACAACTTCAGTAATATTACAGCTATGAGTTTGTTGAGGAAAAATAACATTGTCAGGGGGAGTTTCATCTAGTCCCAGTATTTTGACCTGCACTATGGTTTTGGAATCAAGTCACTTCCAACAAGAATTCCAATTTTTTGTGTTGCAGTTTCATTGTATTTACGGAGAAAAGCCTTAATTTCAGACTCTTTAGTTCCAATGAGCGTAGCATATCCACCAACCATTTCATTTAACTGTGTTTCATCATTACGAAACAATACTTCAAAACTTCCTTTTAGTATTTGACTAAGCTTATTTTGTGATTCAACGGAGTTTGAATCTTTAACGGTTTGAATTGAGTTTCGGAGTGGTATTTGTACTCCTTCTTCAAATAAATTATTTTCAGAAAGATATTTCAAAAGAGATTCCGATTGAGAAACTCGTTCATCTAGAAGTGTTTTCAATTCAGGAATAGTCGTTAGATCAAACTTCATCATTTCAGTTTCGGTTGGAGTGTTTGGTGTTTCCAGCGAAGACGAACTAGTACATCCAACAGAAAAGAGCGCAACAAGGGTGAGGAGAAGTATTTTTTTCATTACCGAGATGATACTCGATTGCTAGCGACTTGCCAAACTTAGATTAAATGTGACGTTTTAATTTCTGGTAAATACAAATACAATGAGACTATGCCGGAGCAAACATCAAAAGGAATTGTAGATACAGTTATTACGGCATTTGGTGACAGAGATCGTCAACCCGAATATTCAGAAGTAGAAAAAATAATGCGTCCCCTTGGGATATTATCGTTTAGAATACAGAGAGAGGTAGAGCTAAAACTAAGGGATAAAGAACAACTTAAATTATTTCCGTGGATTCATCCATGGTTATTGGTGAATTTCGCTTTATTTGGAGATGGGGATAGACACGAAAAAGAAACATTGAATATGACTCCTTGTATTTGTTTCGCTGAGTACTATAAAATGGCCGTTAAATACACGACTGGAGATGAAGACTCTAGAGTAGTAGAATTTCTTGAGAATATAGACTGATTTTTCCCATTTCAGGTAAAAAAAATATCTTTTTCCACACAGTAACAGCCCAAGGAGATAATTTACTGATGAGGTTTTTTGTGGTATAATGGTTCGATGAAGCAACAGAATTATAAGCAGACACTGCATAAAAACAGATACATTTGGCTTGAGAGGATGGATCATCTTCCAGAAGGTTCAATTTTAGATCTAGAAGGAACTTGGGAAATGATCCCAACGCCCGAAATCATAGGAAGAACAGTGAACGATCAAGATGGTCTAAAGGCTATTACAAGTGTTGCAGGAGATATGATCCTAACCACTCACATTGATACAGCTGTAAAAGAAAAGTGTTTGATAGTGCGTGAGCCATCAGATGAAACTCCAGAGGAAGGAAGCATATTACCAGCTTTATTAGAAATGAGTCTAGAATGTAGGCCTAACAAAATAATAGTAAATCTTGAGCACAAAGGAGAACGCCAAACAATAAAGTTATCAAAAGAGGATGTAGCTACATTTGCATCAATATTCGAGTCAATTCAGGATTTGAGTCGAAGAGATCTTCACGAGAGACTGCAAGAACAAGATCCCAATAAAGTACTTGGGATACCGGATGCCATCAAAAATATCCTACTAAAAGAACCTCGACTGGCTAAATTTATATCGTTCGTTATTTGTAGGTCCTGGGAAGATAGAGATACACGGCCGATGCCGGAAAGATTTTCCGAATACATGGGTAGTATAAGTTTTAAAGTGCGTAAAGCTATTCATAGAAACACATCCAAAAGATCACAGGAAGCACGAACTCGACTGAGAAATAGAAGGGACAAAGAAATAGTAGAATCCTAAGAATTAACATTGCTCTGATGTCGATAGCCAATGGATTCCGCTACATGAGGGAGTTGAATCTCATCTGCACCAGCAAGGTCTGCAATAGTTTGAGCTACTTTCAAAATACGAAAATAGGCCCTACCACTCAGATCATATTGTTCTACCGCCGTTTTGAGTAGCTGCATCGCATCATCAGGAAGGACACAATGTTGTTTTACCTGAGCGGAGCTCATTTCAGAATTTGTCCGTACCAAGTCTGAAGTAAATCGATCAGTCTGGATATCACGTGCAGTCTGGACTCTGTTTTGTACGGCATGAGATGCCTCTGAGACTTCAAGACTTTTGAGTTTTTCAAAATCAACTCTTGGTACATGGATGTGTAGATCAATTCGGTCCAGGAGAGGACCAGAGATTTTATTTTGATATCGCTGAATCTCAAAAGGAGTCGAAGTACACCGAGGATCATCAGTGTCATACCCACTAGGAGTTGGATTCATAGCTGCCACGAGCATCATTTGTGCAGGATAATCACAACTTCCTGATGCACGAGAAATAGTAACACGACCATCTTCTAGAGGTTGTCGGAGAACTTCAAGTGTCTTGATAGGGAATTCTGGGAATTCATCGAGAAATAAGATTCCTCTATGTGCGAGCGAAATTTCTCCTGGTTTTGGAGGATTTCCTCCCCCAACAATAGCAATACTAGAGGCGGTATGGTGAACCGTTCGAAAAGGACGTTCAGATATAACAGAGCATTTATCATTGGTTAGTCCTGCGACAGAGTGAACTTTGGTGATTTCTAGGGCTTCTTCTATGGAGAGTTTGGGCAGAATCGTTGAAATTGCTTGGGCGAGCATGGTCTTTCCAGATCCTGGGGGCCCAGAGAAAAGAAGATTATGACCTCCTGCAGCTGCAATTTCCATCGCTCGTTTGGCATGTTCATTTCCTTTTATGTGACACATGTCATGATCAGTGATTGTATTTTGGTTCAAGCGCTGAAGGACATTGTGTTCATTTTTTTCTATGAGCGTAGAACCTTCCAGGTGATTACAGATAGATTTGAGGTCCTTTACACCATAGACCTCTATGTTTTGTATCAGAGCGGCTTCATCAGCATTTGCCGTCGGGACATAGATAGATTTATAGTCTTTTCCCGCGGCTTCTGCGGTAGTAGGAAGTACACCATTAACTGCTCGTAGTTCTCCAGTAAAACTGAGTTCTCCCAGGAAAATATTTTCCTGTACTTTCTCAGGGAGATGAATTTGTCCACTTCGATGGAGAATTCCCAAGGCAATTGGGAGATCAAATCGTGGTCCATGTTTTTTTAAATCCGCAGGAGCTAGATTGACGGTGATGGCTCCGTTTGGAAATTCATATCCACTATTTTTGATTGCGGATCGGATTCTTTCTTTGGATTCTTGGATGGCGGCATCCCCTAGTCCTACAATCGCAAAACGTGGCAGTCCGCGATGACTGTCAACTTCAATTTCAACCGTTTCTGCATTGAGTCCAAACAAAGAAAGCGAATGTAAAAGTCCAAGCATTAGAACCTATTTGTATCATGCTCCTACAATTAAAAAATCTAAAGAATTCATGAAGATACATTAAAAAAGACATTTATACACTGTATTTCAACACAAAATAATAAGACCTATCTACAGTCCTTCATTCATGGCCTCAACCTTTTGTTTGAGCTCTTCTTTGTAGGAGATCAGTCTGTCAGCAAGATTCGCATTCTCAATTCCAAGAATCTGTACGGCATACAGTCCTGCATTTTTAGCCCCATCTACCGCCATCGTAGCGACAGGAACTCCTCCTGGCATCTGAACGATAGAGAGCAAACTATCAATTCCCTCGATAGAATTTCGAGATTTTACCGGAACCCCAATAACAGGGAGTGTGGTACAAGACGCTATCATTCCAGGAAGGTGAGCGGCGCCACCAGCACCCGCAATGATGACTTTGAGTCCTCGTTTACGAGCAGTTTTTCCATACTCTACCATTTTCTCTGGAGTTCGATGAGCGCTGACAATTGCAACCTCATAAGGAATATCAAAATACTGCAATGCCTCAATGGCCTTATGCATAACTTTGAGATCTGAATCACTTCCCATGATGACACCGACGAGAGGTTTGGACATGTAGTTTGGATAAACAATATTCAAACAAATAATAAGAAAATCACAGAATCAGGCAATGAAACCATAGAGAGGCTCTCTACGACCGTATAGAAATGTTCTCTTGAATTTGTTCTACCTTGTTAATTGCAGAGGTTATATCAGCATCCAAGACCGTTAGGTGGCCCATCTTACGAGATGGTTTCACCGTTTCTTTTCCATATAGGTGTAAAAAAGCACCTTCCGCCTCAAGTACACTATCAAATCCATAGTATTGAGCCGTTCCGGTCTCAGTATCCTCATCGCCTAGTAGATTGATCATGACGGCAGGGGCTATCATTTGGGTGCTTCCAAGAGGAAGTCCGCATACGGCTCGTAGATGTTGTCCAAACTGAGAAGTGTAGTTTGCCTCAATGGTATGATGACCAGAGTTGTGAGGACGAGGAGCGACTTCATTGACGAGAAGTTTTCCATCCTTGGTCAAAAACATCTCTACCGCCAGCAGTCCGACCATTTCTATCTTTTCGGTTAGATCTCGAGCAATGTTTTCCGCTTGCGCTGTAATTTCAGAAGAAATGGTGGATGGGGCAATGAGTTGCGTCACAAGATTCGTTTCAGAATCAAATACCATCTCCACAACAGGATAACTCTCCATGGAGCCATCTGCTCCACGTGCAACAATGACTGCAATTTCTTTTTCCATATCAATCATCGACTCGAGGACTGATGGAACCTCAAAGGCCGTCTCTAAATCAGTTTCATTTTTAATAAGTTGTACTCCTTTCCCATCATATCCTCCCTTCCTCATCTTCTGAACAAATGGTATTTCCCATTTACTATCAGTTATTTGCGTACTACTTTCTATCAGCTCAAAATCACTCGTAGGGATATTGTTATCCATATAAAATTGTTTTTGCAGGCCTTTGTCTTGGACAATTCGAAGAACCTTGCTCGAGGGATGAACAGAGACTCCGTCAGCCTCAAGGGCTTCAAGGGCTTCAACATTGACGTGTTCTATCTCAACTGTAACAACATCCTTATCTTTTCCAAAAGCATACACTGTATCAAAATCACTAAAATCACCGACCCTCAGGCGACTAGTATAACTTGAAACAGAGCAGTCTGGATTGGGGTCAAGAAAATAAGGTTTAATTCCAAGTCCAATAGATTCTCCAATCATCATCTGACCGAGCTGACCACCACCGAGAATTCCAAGTTTGAGATGCGGATTATAAACCATTATTAATTCACTTATAAACTAACTAAACAATATACCAATATTCATTGAAATAAAGCGAAATCTGTGATATAATGAAGAGATTAAATATTATTATTAATTCGCCCTTATGTTGCTTTTTCACACAGAGAACTTACCTCACTACGGACTTGAACGTATCTTTGAACTGGCGAAAGAAGCAGGATTCAAAGGAATTGAGCTTTCGATCAACACTTGTTTTGATACACAAACTCCCGACTATATTCGTAAACTTGAAAAACGATATAAGATAAAAGTAAAAGCCTTTTCAATAGCAGAAGGAACGGAAGAATCACTCTTTCGAGCCTTTCAGGTGACGGTTCGAGAATTCCCAAAAAGTCATATGATACTCGTTCCACCACGATCATTTGGAGGAAAGTATAAAAAGTGGATGGAGGAAATTGTTCCACGTCTAGCCAAAAAATACAATCTTGTGGCTTGTCGAAGAAATGCACAAAGTCAAAATGTGGTGGGGATTATTCCATCTCGTCAAAAAATGTCTCTCAGTTCTTTGAAAGAGTCAGGAGATGTATGTCTTGACGTAAGTTCTATGGCAGCATCAAATCAAGAAATCATGCGAACAATTCCGTATTTTGGGAAACAACTAAAACACATTTATCTTTCGAATTATTACAAAGAGCAACCATACGCACTTCCAGATCGAGGAATTCTTCCATTAGAAAATTTTCTTACAAAGTTGAAATCAGTGAAGTACAAAGGTCATATCACTCTAAGAGTGGCCCCAGATCAAATCAATGAAGGGGATGATGAAAAAGTACTAGAAGGAATGAAGCAAGCCCTTAAATTCTACAAAACATATTTTGAGGATGCGAAGTAGTATCAGTAAATATTTTAAAATTCGACTTGTATTGCTGGGCCCATAATCTAAGAATATAGATATAAAATATTTGAATGCAATTCGTCATAAATACCTCACTTGAACCATTTGGATGTGCCTTAATTCAAGATAACAAAATAATAGATCAAAATATCTGGGAAGATTTTAAGAAAGCAGGGGAATCAACCTGGGCATTTTTAGAGAAACACAAAAAACAGTGGAAGGAAATCCAATTTATTGGAGGTGTTTCTGGTCCAGGGGGGTTTTCCAATCTTCGTGTTTCTGGGGTGATTTTAAACGCATTGAGTCTGAAGTTAGATCTCCCAATTTATCAAGTACGAGCTGACAAAGTAGTAAAGGCCTTATTGAAAGCAGAGGGGGTCGAGGCAGAGTTTATACTTAATTCTTTTGGAGATGCAGTGTTTTGTGTAGATGGAGAGAGCCTAATTCGAACAGAAAGAAAAACATTATTAGAAGAAAAAGCACGATGTGTTGAGTTCCTTCCCGTTCAAAAACAGCAAGGATTTACAAATACAATTTCTGTCCCTAAAACAAAGCTATATCTAATAATTTCTCAAGAACTTCAGCAAACAAAACCTCAAAAAATATTTATTCCAGACTACGAGTATCCGCCAGTACAGTAGTTTATTCACTCAGATCCATAGATTCTATAATTTCAAATCCCGGAGGAGGGAAGTTGGCAATTTTTTGATCATTTCGAAGTACAAAGGCATTTGGGTTTGGATCACAATCTACAAATCCGTCTCCAGTAGTAGCATCACCATCATATTCAATCCATAGATCTTCCAGATCAGGAGTACATCGGGCAGAAGCAAATCCGCCATCTGAATAGTCCAGATAACCATTCTGAGATGGAACTCCGTCAGTATCTACCACATCCTGAAGGTAATCATTAGTCCCATCCCCCCCAGGAACAGCATTTCCTTGGTCATCAAGATTATCCTTGAGACAAAGTCCCATTTGAATTTCAGATGGTTTAATCGATTCACATACAAATCCAGTTCCTCGATCATGGATATTAAATCGTCGTAGATAATGAATGTCATATTGAATAGAAATCTTTCTGGCATCAGCATTATCTCCAGCGTTAGGAAAGTTCTGCCAAGGAGTAAAGAAGTTCTCAGCTAAGAAGGGAATCTCAGAGTGTTTGATGTGAAATCCTCCAAGGGTATTGAAAGAAAGAACAGTTCCATGAAGGATCAACTGTGTTCTGTTAAAATCTTCTATCTGTTGCTGTAGTATAGTGGCGATATTGGTTCCACCAGTCATGTCATTTGGAGGTATATCCGCCGTATTAGAAATAATATCACTAGTTTCATCGACCGTGTCATCATCATCGTCATCTTCTTCATCTGCAAAGGATGGGTCAAAATCTGCAGGGGTTGTTCCTCCTTTATAAGTAAAGATTCCTCCTTCAAGAGAATAACTTCCAACAAGACGTTTGACAGGATATTTAACAAATACATTGCTCGTGATTGGGTAAGAGTCTAAATCCTCGTTAAATAAGACAAAACCAAAAGAATCTTCGGCCCATGATTCATACCATAGATCATTATCAAGAAATAAATTTCCATTTTTGATTACGAGTGTGTTTTGACCTATAGGGAGTGTTGTTGCTAACTTTTGAGTAAGGTGATTATATTTTCCTTTTTCATCATCAGTAAGAGAACCAAATGGATCAACTGCTACTTCTCCATCAATTCGGATATCACAGTCATGAACATAGACAACATCATAGTCATCAAATACATGTTCAAAAGAAGAGAAGTCTAATTCATCTTCACAGCTAATAATATTGGGCGCAGTCCCAAGACCAATCGTTAGCTCAAAGGCTCTCTCCCGCATAGCTTCTCGGGCTTCATTGGCAGAGAGCCCATCAGAGATATAGGTCGAATAAGTTTCATTTCTTTCAACATCACTGGTTCCTGCAAGAGATAGTTTTTCAACTTGCCCAATCACACCTCCCTCAATCGTAGCCCCAACAAAACGAAAGAAAAATACATCATCAACTCCAAACAAAATTAAACCTCCACCAAGATTGAAATCTTCTGGGAATCCAAGACTTTCATAACTTCCCAAGAATCCAGAAGGATAGGAAATACTAGTGGGAACATCATCTAACGGATCAATTATTTCATATTGAATTTTGGTGGCAAGGTTTATCTCTTGTCCTTGGTATCCCGAAGCACTTGTATAGATAAAGTTCTCAAAATCTCCATCATTAGGATCTTCACTTTCTAGATATGGACCAGTGATCCCTTCAACCGGATCATCATTTTGTGGACCAAAAGTATAACCAAAAGTGTCATACTCAAGATCAGCATCATTTTCATCATCAGCAGGATTTATGTCTTCATTTTGAAAGTTCATTTCTTCAAATCCAAGTGTTGTAAAAAGCCATGCATTTACATCGGCACTTTCAATAATAGGATCTCCAAATCCATCATCATTTTTATTCTCAATCAGATGTGAATCAATAGGAATCGGACTATCAGCAAAGGCCACAACCTGTTCATTGCCCTCATCGTCTATGTATTCAAGAACCTTCGGTTGCAGTTGAAAAAGAGGATAAAATAGAAGCGCGGTTGGCTGAGTGATTTCCGTAACATTATTTAGGTCAATATCACCACCATCTAAAATTTCATTTCCATATTGATCTATCTTTGGAAACATAAAGGTTAAATCTAGCGTGGCAGGAGAGAGGGCCGCAACATATTGGGCTTTCCCTGTATTGCCAAGTTTCATGATAGAAGGAGCTAAAGCACTAATAGTAAAATCAAATCCTGGATTTGCTGAATTGATATCAGAGAGCGTGTCAGCAGTTAGCCTTGTGCTCTTGAGTGTGTTAACGCCTCCATCTTTTGAAATACGGAGCCCTTCTAGAAAAGAAAGAGAGCTTCCATCAGCATTATTACCATCACCAAAGCCTTCACTTGAAAGAGGGAATATGTCAGTATCTCCACTATATATTTTAGTAGTTGAAGATTGAACCACTTCATTTCCTTCACGATCTTTGGGTAGGATATTGAAGATACAAGTTGAACGTCCATTTGCGACAAGGGTAGGATTTTCTGAGTCTGGGGTGAGGTTTGGGGTGGCGAGTAGATCGTTTCGATCATAGAGTGGGTCAATCTCATCATCACAGTTATCAAAAGAGTCTTCAGTCCGATTTACTTCTACATTCCCAGCAAGAACTTCTAGACGATAGATTTCGGTGACTGGTGGGTTTCCAGCAACATCTTGGATCGTGAGTGTAAATGTATAAGCCCCACTTTGATTCATACAGTTTGAAACAATAGCTTCTTCGACTCCATCAAAATCCAATCCACTGAGAGGTGATTCATTTAGTTGTAGTGTAAAGTCGGGAGAAGACTGATTAAGACACGTAAAATTTGGATTGGCTCCTGGCCCAGCCGTGTATTGAACTCGGAGAGTAGAAAGAGCTTCATCTATATCAGATTGAACAGATCCAATCTTTCCAAGAGCTGGAGCACTACAATTGAGTTCTTCAATTCCCTCATTTTCACCAAGGCAGTCCCAATCATATGTAGGATTTGTATTCGTTCCGCCACGTCGGACTCTACTGGCAGTCCCAGTGGTACATAGATCACTTTCTGGAGGAGTTTCAAAGGGGTGTAGCGTGGTATTTGTTTTAGCTTCACCACAGGCCCCATCTACTTTTTTATGAGCGATACAATTGGCATCCATATCCCCGGGATTTAAACCCGCACAGATCCAGGTAAATTCAAGAGAGCCAGTATTCTCTACGATACTTGGATTATCTACCGAACTAGTAAGACAGGTGTCTTCTGTCAGGATATCGGTAGCAAGGTAATGATTTGTATTATTAGCTATTCCACACTCGGCAGTACCAGATTTTTCAGCCGTACAGATCCCTTCAGAACCTCCGTTTGTTCCTCCACAAGTCCATTTATACTGAGTATTTGTTTCAGGGAGAATTGATAAATCTCCTTGGTTACAGAGATTTGACGTTGGAGTTGATGGGAATGTTTTTCCGTTAGAACCACCACAGCTTCCATTAATTTGCACATTAGCCCAACAACTTTCCTCAATATTTCCACCATTGTCTCCCTCACAATGCCAGGTATGTTTGGCTCCGTCAGAATCAATATTAGTTGGACTACCAATGTCACAAAGAGTAACAGAATATGGATCTGATAGGTTTTTAGTATGAACAGCTAGGGCACAAGCTCCATTTGAAATAATATTAGCAGTACAGTTGTTTTCTGGATTTCCTCCAAATATCCCAGGGCACCCCCAAGAAAAAGTACCGACTAATTCACTTACTCCAGTATTTGAATTTCCTATTTCACAAAGATCTGGATCCCCAGGTTCATCAGAGGCATAGACATTTATTCCTGCAGCACTTCCACATTCCGCATCACGAGTGATATTTGCTGTACAGGTAGGAGGGGTTATCCCACCACCAGAACCAATACAATCCCATTCCCAATATCCTGTACTTGTGTTTTCAGTAGCTACTGGCGTCACAGAAGAATAACCACACATAGTGCTAGGATTATTCGGAGGATTTCGAAAATTATTTGGGGAAGTATTGTCAGATCCACATGATCCATCAATGGGAGGGGGTGGTGGAGTTAGTGTCGCAATACATTGCGAGTCAGGGGTTCCGGCACTCCCAACACAATCCCACGTATAAGTTTGAGCATTAGTATCTTCTGCAAAGTTATCCTCGGTCCCAACACTACAAAAGTCAGAAGGATTTATATCCAAAACATATTGATAATCCATATCAGCTCCAGTTGAGTCATCAGCGTCACCACAAATTCCAGGAATATTCCGCGTAGCACTACAGGTAGGAGAGTTTGTGGCTAATTGCTGACTAGGCAGGCTGCCATTATTAATTCCATTACACTGCCATTCATAAAGTGATCCATCGCCATTCTGAGTTACACCAAGGCCTGTATTGAGGGCTCCATTTAAACATAGATTTTGAGTAGGAGCAGTAGAATGTATTTCTGATGTCGCGGTTCCGCAGGAACCATTTTCATGAGTTGCGGCAGCACAGTCACTTACAGGGATACCTCCATTTATACCATTACAAGACCAAGTGAAGGTATTACCGACTTCGTCTATATCATTTTGATATGTTCCAATACTACAAAAATCTTCACCGCCAGGAGTTACTCCAGCTTCATATGATTTAGATTCAGCACTACCACATTGTGCGTCACGGATCCATACAGAGCTACAGTTCACATTGTCTGGCTCATGAGCCCCCTTACAAGTCCATTCATACAGTCCTGAAACCTCATTTTCAGTTATAACCGTAGGAATTCCTCGATCCTCTACACAAAGGTCGGTTCTATTCGGTTGTGTTTTAGATGGGGCAGGGGTATCACACACGGGGGGTACATAGTTTGCGGTACATCCTTGAAAATCAGATCCACCTCCCACTCCTCGACAATCCCAGCTAAATGTCGAATTTGAGGTATTGAGTGCAGGGGGGTTTTCAAAAGCAATTCCTCCATAGTATTGAGGAATACAGCCTGGTTGAGTTGGAAGTGGACAATCAACTCCAGGAACAAATAAATAACATAAATCTACCTGGGGAGGAATAGAATAGGATTGAGGGTCTAATTCTGGCTGAGAAAACCCATTACTATAATTATAGGTAGCTGATCCACATCTTCCTATTTTATACTCTCCAGGGATGCTTGCCTCACAGCTAGCAGAACCACTAGGACCATCACAAGTCCAAGTATACAGCAATGTATCAGAATCTCCGTAAGGAGGAATATCAGACGGATTTCCACGGGAGCAGAGATTTCCAGGAACATTAAGTTCTGACCCAGGTGGATATGACCAGGTTCGAGTTTCTGATGGGGTACTAGCAGCAGGGCCACATTCTCCTATATACGCTTGTACATCGACATGTCCAGTTACTAGTATTCCTAGGACACAGAGTCCTCTCAGGAAATAATGATACTGTTTTTTTAAAATACTCATGGAGTGATAGTACATTCAAATATAGCACCAGTAATTGTTACAAGACCAGGATTGTCAGGGTTATTACACTGGACGGAGGCGGCCGTGTTCGAATCAATTAGATTCCAGTTACTTGTATTAACAGAAGCTCCGAGAGAGCAGGCTCCAAAAGTATTAATGGCCGATAAAGTATCACCATTATTTCGATCGCAAAGTTCTCCGGTATTACACGGGATATAATCACCTTCTCCTGTATTTATAAAAATATCACTACATTCTGCATCCGCGGTATAAGTACATGATTGGACATTACAGCTCCCATCACCAGAACAAGCAACAACACATGATTCAGAGCTTCCTGGGGCAGTAGAGGGGTCACAGTTCTCAATAGGGATTTGTATTCCAATATACTCACAGGTGAGATTTGGGGATTTAATTCCAGCATTATCTTCACAGGTAAGACTTCCTGGACCACATTGAGTAGAACAATCAGAGCCCCATTGAGGTGTTCCAACGGCTTCGCAAATTCCATAAGATCCATTCCAGGTTCCCCATTCTGAATTTTCAGGTTCACAGGTTCCAGCATTTTCAACGTACATAGGAGGACAATCAGGTACACAGGTTCGACTCACAATATCAATCTGGCCGGTGAATCCTTGAGAGTTGATACAAGATTTATAGAGATCCTCACAAATACCTAGATCCTCGCCTCGGTATAGTTTGTCATTGAGTGTTCCGGCAAGGTCAACAGACCCGCAGGCATCTTTATCATAGAGTGCGTCACTTGCTTCTTCTTTTTGGTTTTCAGGGATAGGACAGGTTCCATAGCACTGTCCAGTGTTGTCTACATAGTGATCGTTATCATCCAAGGCAAAAATAATCCGGTTAATGCCATCAGCCGCGATGGTTGCAGCAGGAGATAGTCCTGAAAGGTATAAATCATTGAGAGTAGAAGTTCTGTCTTCTCGATAAAATTGAAGTCCTTTGAATCCTAAACCATAAGCTCCTAGAACTCGATTATTAATAACTTCATTTAGTTTGGGAGGAATAGGATCATACCAATTGGTCATGATTTCCTGCTCGGTACAATTTCCGGCAAAATCACAAACTTCAAGAGTTCGAGATCCAAGCGTGTCACACTCTCGAGGGTCAGGACAAAAATTTCCTCGAACAAGAAAATCTGTGTCATAGGCGTTAACGATATTTCCATCACTTGCCATACAATTGGCGGGATCAAACGTATTGAAAGACGGATTAGCTATAGGTTCATTATTTCCCTCCTTAGTGTCATCAAATCCAGAAACATCAGTACAAGTAAGTTTTACCTGAATTGGGTATCGTGTGTATGGACGAACTGTTGAATCATCATTTTGAAAATCAACCACAAAATCACTAACGTTATTAGTATAATTAGAGATATCCCAAGCTCCGGCAGAGTCATCATGATTCCAGTATTCAATATCAATCAGCGGGGGAACAGAATCTATCGCTATATTTCCTCCAAAATTCATACCATACCAAGTTCCATTTGAAGGAGTATTGATATCTGGAACTACAAAGAATTGTAGTTCAAATCCCCAGAGTCCGTCATCAATATCTGGGAGACGACTAAATGGAACGGAAAACAAAAAATCTACATTTTTCCCTGAACCACTTTGTGCAATATCAAGATCAAAATTATTATTTGTATTAGTATCCACGTTATTAAATTCAATAATTGGAGCTACAAAGAAATTCTTATCTTTATCAAAAATAAGCCGCAGTCTTGTAACGGTTCCCTTCGAAAACAAACCTTCATCGTCATGCGCCGCCCCGCCCTTTATGGTTAAAACAGATAAAGGGCTATCAGTGTTGGTACTGTAATAGGCAAGAGGTGAAACGGTAGGAAGAGAGAAGTAGGCCTCACTCAAGGCTACCGATTGGGCCTGAGTAGTTCCGAAAGACAATAATGAAACAAAAAAAAGTATAAGCGAGAGTTGCTTTCGTGACTTCCACTTGGATGTGCCGATCCAGATAAAACAAAGACATAAAATCAAAAAAGTACCTATTAAGCCCCAATATTTAACAAATGGATTAGATGAGTGAGATTGAATTAGTGTGTTGAACGAGGGTGATTCAGAAATTACAGGGGGAACCTCAATACGGGTTTTAATTTCATTGGATTCATTTCCTGGAATAGGAATTGGATCAGCCACTATTTGTTCCAGGGTTTCGCTTGGTTTTGGGCGAGTATCTTTTTTTAGTTTTGGAGTACTCCATCCTTGTTTAAAAATACTTTTATCATCTTGATATAGCTCAGTTACGACAAAAACTTGAGACAAATCCATAAAAGGGGAAAAATAAATTGATGCCTCAAAATCACCATCTCTGTCTGGCATAACCAAGACATCTTCTTCGTAGGCAAATCCTTCCTTGGCAGAATCAGCGTCAAATCCAACTTTAACATTAAGGCCAAAGCTTTTTGAAATACTTGGAGTTATTTTTCCCTGAAACGAGAGCGTGGCTGTTTCGTTATGAGATACAAAATATTTAGGGCCCTCAAAAGAAACAATTTCAGCAGTTACTGGAGGGATAAGGAGCTTAGTTTTTAGTCCCACTACAGAATCTTCTTCTATGGCAAGCACAGGCAAAGCATTAAGCAGGAAGACGAGTCCAAACAATACAATAGAGCAAAGAAGCTTCATCAATCAATATAGTACCAGAAATACCCCGGCTCCCTAATATTTTTTTTGCACTTCTACCCCTTCAAAAAAGTAATCTAAAATAGCATGATAATCATATCCAAGTTCTGCGAGACGACGAGATGAATTTCCGGAAAGTCCAACTCCATGTCCTTTTTGTTTTAATCCTTGATCAAACGGAAGTTCTCGAACTCTCGCCCAAGGATATTGAGAGATCCAAGGGTTAACACTATATCCAGAGCTTTGCGTGAAATATGGACCAATGACAGGAGTTCCATCAACGGTTAATAGATATCCATGTGTCTCAGTGACAAGCGCTTTTTGTTCGTGATGGTATCTTTCCCATTCATAACCAAGATAGAACTGTGAGGTACGAGGGGAATCTTCTAGATCGTAAAGATTTGTTTTGAATTTTCTTCTTGAACCTCCATACACATGAGCATAGCTTCGAGCCAGAACATGAATGGCATGTTTTTTCTCCATAGGCTCTGTAGAAGGTTGTTCAGAAAGTCCCCATAGATATTTTTCGAGAGGAAGCTCATTTACAATAAAAAGTTTTCTATCAGAATTTTTATAGAAATTAAGTTTCCATCTAAATTGATTATAGGCGGTAGCACCAAGTTTTCGATCGTAATTACTGATTTTAAGAACTCCGTTATTGGTAAAGGTTCGAAGCTGTGGGTCATTGATGAGCCATGAACCTCCATCTTCAGCTCGAACGATAAATTTATTACTATCAGGGATAATTGTAACAGGAACATTCGGATCAATATCCGCAATAACTTTATTTCTTTCATAGAGTCTCATCCGGTCTTTTGAGCTTACAAGAGCAAAATTTTCATCAAAGTAGGATAGTTTTATTTTGGTATAGGGACCAAAGTCAGTGGTGGCTTCTTCAAACGAGTATCTTTCCAGTGAGGTTTCTTTTTTGGTTTTAACATCTCGATTAAAAGAATTTGCCTGTAGTGATCTAATTCCTAGTTTTTTTGTAGATCCTTTTGATACAATCTTGTTATTAGAGGTGTTGAAAGTACGCCCAATTACACTTCGTTCTCCAGAAACCTGTAGTGGAAAGAAAATACCTTTTTCACTCGTTCGAGCGTTTAGGATAGCCTCTTCAAGACCAATTTCATATTGACCATTTGGAGTGTCATTTATGGTAGCTTGTGCTCGAAATATTCCGGTAAATCCAGCCCCAATTGGTTCTACCGAACGAAAATGGGAAATGGTCATCCCCTCCGGAGTTCCATTGACTCGTACAGTTGAGCCTTTATTCCAGGTTGTTTGAGAATTATTTCGGACTTTTATTTCCAGCACAGCTTTATCTCCTCGGCGTAAAATTTTTCGTTTTAAGACCTGTGCAACTTCAAAATCTGGGGATATGTCACGTTCAATATTCCCACGTACTTTTGGTGCCGCAGTGCTTTTACGACCAATTCGGTCTCGAGTAGAAGTTCGTACTTTTTCTTTTAATATCTGGAGAATTGAGGCTGTATTCTCTCTTATTTCAGGCAGTAGGGCATGTAGGTTGGCTCCGGGACATGCCGTCCCATGACCTTCTATCGCGACATCTCTATGACCAGATATATTATAGGAATTCGTATGTAGGAAATGAGTTTGCGTGATAGGATTAATTCCAAATCGAAGCGCTTGGTCTGCAATTAATATCTCAAGGGATTTTTGTTGGTAGGCCGTAGGATTTTCTTTCTGAAAATTCCCCATGAGGGATATTCCAATACTTCCTACATTATGATATGCAGTGTGAGCTCCAACAGCCGTAGGACCTCCAGCTCTTCCTTCGTAAATATTCCCATGAGCGTCAATCACAAAGTTATATCCAATATCTCCCCATCCACGAGTTTTGGTGTGGTAGTAGTATATGGCTCTCATGAGTTCAAACGGACTCCGTTTTTCATCAACATGTTCTGCTGTGTGGTGTACTACAATTTTCTTTATAACTTGATTCTCTTCTATCGGCCATGAGAGGGATTGTCCTTGATCATTTTTCCGTGCAACAACCTTAGGTTTAAATTTAGATGGAAGTTTCTTAGCTTCGGGGGCTGAGGTTCTAAATCCAAATACGTCCTTGATAGCTCTTCCAAATCCCCGAACTCTCAAACTCTCATCAGCACCCCAGTCAGAGCGAGTATAATATCGAGGAACTTTTCCTCTGAAACTTCGAGAAAAAAACTTATGTGCAGAGTTGGCGTTTCCCATCTCTATATCACTAGAGGAAGCTTGGTATTCCTTTGTTTCATCAAGGTCTACCGCATGAATTTTGGCAGTAAATGCTTCATCTGACTTGATTTGTAATTGATCCTTGTCATCAGCAGAAAAAAACAATTCAGAAAAAGTAGAATCATGATGGTCTGCCTCCCATTTTTCATAATTATCATTATTCCAAATAAAAAGTTCTGGAAGATCTCCATCCTCATTCTGTATTGAAAGAGAGTTAAACGGATGATCAACAGAAATTACATATTCTCCTTTTGGGATATTGAGTGTTCCAGTATAGAGGACGTCACCTTCTACATTTACAAGACTGAGGAGGCCGAGCCAAAGCGATTCAAGCATTACAATATTTGTTTTATTTGTGTCTTTTAAGACTAAGTCTCACTTAATCTAATTCCTATTACGCATGTGGTCAAATTTTTTGTTCAGAAAATTAGAAATAAGAAGAGAAGTACAAATAATTGGCCAGAGGAATGTATGTAGGGGCTTAAATAGGGGACAACAATTTTTGATAAAACTATCGACCTAGCACGGCATTAATAGCTCTGTCTAATGGCGGATCTATATCAGCTCGTCGCTGTTCAACCGTCTGAGCTTCCATTTCAATGTCAGGAATAACTCCCGTCTCATGAACCCAATTTCCTTTTGGGCTCAGCCATTTAGCAACGGTGAGCTTGAGAACCCCTCCGTTATTAAAATTCGTTACATCCTGCACCGTTCCTTTTCCAAGGCTTGGGGTTCCAATAATAGTAGCTCTATTATAGTCTTTAAGAACCGCGGCTAAAATCTCAGAAGCTGAAGCACTTCCCTTGTTTTGAAGTAGTACAATGTTATCAAATCCCTTTAGAATACCATCATTAGGGGCTTTGTAGGTTTCTTTTTGCTTTCGATATTCAACATGGAAGAGTTCTCGTCCTTCTTCAAAAAATAAGCTAGATACCTGTACGGCCGTTGTCAGGTATCCTCCAGGGTTACTCCGAACATCGATGATAATACCACGGGGATTCTTAGGCAGAATATCATTGGCAATCATTTGTTTGAGCTGGGTTCCAGTATTTCGACTAAACTGATGGATTCCAATGATAGGAATGGCTTTCTCCCATTTTAGATCAAGAGCGGGGACAGTGATTTCTCCACGAGTGATAGTAAAATCAATTCGTCGTCCCTCCCGCAGTATATTGAGTGTTACATCAGTTCCAGCTTCTCCTTTAATCATATTCACAATAGTGTGAGTATCTTCACTTTCGATATTTTCTCCATCTACCTCTATCACAATATCTCCAGGTTCAAGTCCAGCATCTTCAGCTGGACTTCCTTTGATGGGAGACTCTATGGTAAACTTTCCATCGATCATATCTACAAACGCCCCAACTCCACTAAATTTCCCATCTAAGCTATCTTTAAATTTAGAAACATCTTTTGGTTGGATATAGCTGCTATATTTATCGTCCATAGCTTCTACCATCGCACGAATTCCAGCATTGATCATGTCTCGTTTTTTTTCAACCGTGAGCTGGTCATCAAATCGAAAACTACTCTCAATCTGTGCTAAAACCGCTTCTAGGATTTTTCCGTCAGGAATAGTAAGTGTTTGAGATGCATTTTTAAGTGCTTTTGGGACTTTTGTTTGTTCTCTTTTTTGAAGATCGGCAAAACTTCTTCGATTTGGATTATTACTACTGTATCGTGAAGTTTCGATTGTAGATTCTTGCTTCTCTCCACCTACTACATAGTTATGCAGCCAGGTAACAAACTTCTTTCGGCTTAGGTTCCGGTGAGGGGCAAACGTAGAAACATCAAGAGCAGAAAGTATATGAGAAGCATGTCCAGCTTCCATATATCGTATAGCTCCACTTCGAGGAGATATTTTTCCTACTTTTTTTCTAAATCGTACGGAGGGACGATTCGGGATATCAATATTTTTTGAGGCAAGAATTATCTTGAGAGCTTCTAGCTCTGTAACAGGAGTATTTTCGAGATACTCTTTATTTGTATTGAGTAGTCCAAGTCGTGAGGCCTGTCTAAGGAATGGAGCAATAATAGAATCAGGATTAATATTTGAGGGAAGATCACCAGAAGTAATTCCATTGGAAAACCCAGCTTCGCTTATGAGTAACATCCAAAAGAAGTTATGTGTCACGATACTATCAGGAGAGAATCGCCCTTGATCATTTATGATGTTTTTTTCCACAAAATATTGGACACTGTCATAAACTTCTTGGTTAGGTCGAATGTCAACAAATCCAGCAAGTGTTATGTGGTGAAGACCGAAAGTAGAGAGAATAGCAAAAAAGATATATATTTTCATATTGGTGTTAATTACACAGTGAAACTAATGTACTGGCTATTAAAAATTTTTCGAGAGGAAAAATGTCAGTAAGGTGACAAAGTAGTACTCCCTCGAATGAAAAAAATACAATTAATCGAAGTTTTTGGAAGAATGGTCATCGATACGATGATGACATTTTTTGGTCTATTGATAGCGTATGGTGTTCGTATGGTTTGGTATGAAACATTTGGGATTGCCCCACCAGAGACGCTTATTTCATTCGAAGGATTTATTAGATTTTCTTTGAATGTGAGTTTGTTTTTATTATTAATTTTCGCACTAAATGGACGGTATAAGTTTGGGGTAGATCAGAAAATAAGAGAAGAATGGGCCAATATACTTTGGAGTTTTTCTGCAGGATTTGCACTTCTAATTATTTTATTTTTCTTTCTCAAGTATCAATTCTTTTCTCGATTCATTGTGGGGATGGCATGGGTTTGTGGATATGTTTTATTATTGTGCGGACGGATTCTTATCAGGAGTATAAAGCAGCAAGCTCTAAAAAGAGGAAAAGGACGAGATCGAGTTTTAATTTTAGGAAATAATAAGGTTGGGAAAAAAATATCCCAAATTTTAAACGATGATGTGAGATTTAATTTTATAGGATTTCTTACAGAAAAAGAGCTATCCAAGAAGGGCGAAAAAATATTAGGTTCATATGATGAATTTGAAAAAATTATCGAAAAGGAATCAATCGATCAGTTAATCCTTGCGGGAGATGACTTACATAATAAATCTATCCAAAAAATTATTCAGCTATGTCATATACGTGGAATTCAATTTCAATTTTTCCCAGATGCCATAGATGTAGATTTGACCTCAGTTCAGGTTTCTGTGATCCAGGATCAGCCATTAATCACAATCCTGAACACTCGGATGATGGGATGGGGGTTGCTGATAAAAACAATAGCAGATTACATTATTGCGATCGTAGCTGGAATCATGATTAGTCCTATATTGGCAGGAATAGCTTTGAAAATAAAAATGAGTGATCCGAAGTCTTCAGTGATTTATACCGCAGATAGAGTTGGGAAAAACGGAAAATATTTCAAATGTCTCAAATTTCGATCAATGGTAGAAAATGCGGATGAACTGAAAAAACAACTTATGGAAGAAAACGAAAGAAAGGGGGGTGTTTTCTTCAAAATGAAAGATGATCCTCGTGTTACTAAATTTGGGAAATTTCTTAGGCATACATCACTCGACGAACTCCCACAGATCTGGAATGTACTGAGAGGGGAGATGAGCTGGGTTGGGCCTCGTCCACACCTTCCAGAGGAGGTAAAGCGATATACGGATGAGGATAGAAGACTAATCGGAGTAAAACCTGGAATGACAGGGTTTGCACAGATCAACGGACTTTCGAATCTTAGTTTTGAGGAAGAAATGAAATTTGAGCTCTACTATCTAAAAAAATGGTCACTCTGGCTCGACCTTATAATATTTATAAAACCAGTTGGAATCGTCCTCCGACGGAGGAATGAGCTGAAGTCGACTCAATAATTACGGTGTTCCAGCTCCTGAAACATCAGCAGTTGGGGCTCCAAAGAAGTAAATGATCGTCCAAGCCGAGAAAGCAAGGATGAGACCAACTATACACCATTTGATGATATTTTTACTTTTGGTGATTTTTTCTTCATCTCCAAAATGAACAATCATATAGATTCCTGCGGCAATTATGGCGACAACAGCGATAAGAGAGATATAGCCGGCAAAGAAGCTGATCCAATCTACAATGTCGGCAATAACCTCCTGAAACTTTGGTGGTTTGAGTTGCGGCGTGGTTTTATTTGTTACGTCTGGGAAGAAGTATTTTTCGATGATGAAAGTCTTAGACATAAAGACGACTAATGTTCCTACGATTCCCCAAATAATACGTTGTTTGAGCTTAGTCATTTGTTCTTCGCTATGTCCCATGAAGATAAGCTGAAAAGAGGATATAATCGTCAAAATTACTCCTGCGGCAATAACCAAAGAAGTTAAGAACATAGTAACTCCTGCCATTTCATCATATCCACGTTTTCCAAAAGGCTGGAATTGATTTTCATCAACCTCAGTTCCAACTAGTTCTCCTTGGGTTCCAAAGAAGATATTTTCCACTACAAAAATCGAAGCCGTAATTACAAATAATCCCAACCCAACCCATAGGACTTCTCGTATATTTTCTTTCCAGTTTTCATCTTCTCCTTTACGTCCAATGACTAGTTCTATACCAGCCCAAGTAACCATAAATGAGGCAACAATGAGCAAGAATGGCTTAAAGTAATTTCGTATGATTTTCATAATCGCCGCAAAACCTTCGGCTCCCTCTTCATTCCCAGTAAGACCTCCAGTTTTAGCATCATTACTTGATTCGATTATGATGTCTTTCACGATATCACTGTCATCAGATTTTGGACTATGAGTTCCATCATTAAAAAATTGGTCAGATCCAGTCGTCTCAAATTTTTGTGCCAAGGCAGTTCCTCCAGAGAGAACACTTAGCGCCAAGAGAAGAGAAATAATAGTTTTTTTATGCATTGAAAAAGAGTTGAAAGAGCGTATAGGCTGAGAATGATACTATCAAGGCAACAATACAAGCAATAATAAGTCGCTTGGCTTTGCTGGTTTGTTCTTCGTTCCCAAAATTCGTTACAAAATACAAGCTTGCGATAACGAGCATTATTAATGTAGAGACCATAAGGTATGTAAGAAGGTAGCTTGTCATCCCTACGATCTCAAAGATAGCTTCTTTCGAAGATTTGATCGCGTCTCCTTGTTCAAATCCTTGTTGTATAATTTCAGAGTATTCTAGCTGATTAGTGTCATTGATTCCTTTTTCACCATCAAGCCGACTATTGAACGACATGATCTGAGATATAGCAAGCCCCAGGATGAAAATAAAAAATCCAATGAGAAATGACTTAAGAAATGTTTTTTCTCTCTGGACCACATCATCTTCTTGCCCTCGCAGTACCATATTAAATCCAGCAAGAGTAATCATTACCAGCGATACTCCTGCAAAAATCTGAGGAACCCATTGAAAAAGCTCACTGTACTTTCCTTGAAACGCTTTGAAGGTTTCTTCGTCCTGTCCCTCTATCCCGATGGTAGACTGTGTTGCACTCAGGAGCTCACTCCCAATAAAAAATGAGGCCGAAACAATAATCAGTCCCAGGGCTATGTTCACAAATTCTTTTTTGTATTTCGTTACATTTTCGTCCTTCCCTCCAGAGAAGAAAAACTGAATTCCCAACGCAAATAGATAAACAATTGCAATCGCTCCAACAACTCGTCCAGCTGTCCGAAAATTATCTTTATTTATAATCCCTTCGCTGTCGGTCCCATCTCCTTTCTTATCTCCAAAGAGTATCTCTCGGAAGTCAGTGGCATCTGCGGTTGCGGTTTCAATACGATTTTCTTGAAGAGCTTCGTCAAACTGGTCTTTTTTCGGTAAAGGAAGAAAATCTGCCTGAGCCGAAAAGAGTGGAATGAATATAGAAAATACTCCTGAAAAAAGAAGAAGTGAGAGACTGAGAGTTGTAAAAGCTTTGCGCATCAAGACAGTGTACCATAAAAAAAGCTATTTGTTAAGGAGTATTCTGAAGTTTCTGTTACTATCAGGGAATATAAAAAGAGTCGACAATCTCAAAGGATTCTATGACACAATAAAAAATAAACCCTAAAGGGCTTATCTAATTTTCAAAATGGTGGGTTGGGTGAGGTTCGAACCCACGGCCAATTGGTTAAAAGCCAACTGCTCTACCACTGAGCTACCAACCCGACAATGGCTCAAAGAATAAAAGACTTTTTCTTAAAAGTCATAATAGTCATTTCCATCCAACTAAATTTAAAATGGTGGAGCCTAACGGAGTCGAACCGTTGACCTCCTGCGTGCAAGGCAGGCGCTCTAGCCAGCTGAGCTAAGGCCCCGTATTAAAAAGTGAATGGTTTAATAGCAGACTCGAATGCATCTTTTCCTCCTAGGATCCAAAGAAAGGCCCCAACAGAAAGAAATAATCCAAGGACTTTGATAAATCCAATGGTCCCACCAGAAGGCATGTATTTCTCAGCAAAATCAATCTCTCCAAATAGATTGAAGATTCGATCAGCAAAGACAATGACCAGCACTCCACACGGGATAAGTAACCAAGCAAGCATATTAAATGACGATTAATCCAAAGAGCTGACAGATACTAATAAGGGAAAAGAATTTGTCAAAATTAGTTTCAAGGTATTATACAAGGATGTTTCCATCTCTATTAGAATATGTTGAATTATATTCCATTGCGTTCCGCCCAACCTTTTGGGTCGGCGGAAAAATCCTTGATAACCTCTTTTTCCTCCTGAGAAAGTGAAAGTTGGTTTACCAAGGTATCAAGATTTGAAAGAGTAAAAAAAGGTAGCTTTGCAGCCTTAAATCCTTCACTCGCGATTGGGAATCCATAAGAAAAAATTGCAAGAGCCCCAACAACGTCAGCTTCATATTCTCTTCGACAGGCTTCAGCCGAATTGATAGAGCTGCCTCCAGTAGAAAATAAATCCTCAACAATTAAAACTTTAGATCCAGGTTTCATGGTTCCCTCTACTTGCTTACCAGCCCCATGTCCTTTGGGTTTTGTACGGACATAGGTCATTGGTATATCTAGTTCTGCGGCTAGAAAAGCCGCCCATGGGATAGCGGCAGTGGCGGTTCCTGCAACAATATCAAACTGGATGTTTTGGTCTAAAATAATTTGTTTGAAACCATCTATAACTATCTTTCGACCTTCTACAGAAGAAATAAGTAGTCGGTTATCACAATAAATTGGAGACTTGATCCCACTCGTCCAGGTAAATGGAGGATTGGTTGAGATTTTAACGGCTTGCTGTTCGAGAAGAAGAGTCGCAATATCAGAGGCAACAGACATGTATAAAAGGGGTCAATTATTTAGTAAAAAGCCATTTCCACATTAATTCATTCGCGAAAGTCCGAGCAAGAGCTTCTTCTGGGGTTCCAGGATAAAAAGTTGCTTTAAGGGCAGTGTTTTGAGGTCGAAGTTGAATTTGGAGGTTTCCTCCAGGGGCGCCAGAGTTTACGTCGCCATCAAACCCAAATATCCACGAAGGTTGATTTGAGATTTTTTTAATCTGTTGTGGGCTAAGGTTTATGTTTGATAGTCTAGAAACTAGGAATACCGAAGCCGCTATGAAATCTGAGTTTGAACCTAGATAATTTGCTCCGGTTGCAACTCCAGATCTATTTCCAAATAGATAAATTTTTTCATAGTTTAAATTTTGATAATACAGATCTAATTCATCTAATAATCCTGCAAGTAAATACAGTTCTTCGTCGGTACTCGTGGGAAGAAGTTCAGGAATCACAACATACATTTGCTTATTGGTTCGAAATTCCGTGTCAGAAAAAAGATTATCCAAAGCTTGATCATTTGGTCCATCAGGAAATACAACAACAGTGGGATAACTCTTCCCTTCTTCTGGTTCAAGTGGTCTGAGGAGTCGGAAATTCAAAAGATTTCCTTCGTCATCCTCATATGCTTTATTTTCAAAATCACTTACGTCAGTAGGAACATAAGAAGTTTCTTCTCTATTTGTATCTCGATTTATCACTGTTGCTTGGATTTTATCCGAAAGATTACAACCAGATAAAATAAAGACACTAGAGCTGATAAGCATAAGTCGGAGGATGTTTCGTTTCATGAACTCAACTGTAGCAGAGTAAAAGAAATTATCAAAAAATTTTGACACTTCCATTGTTCCATGGTTTTTTGCATATTTCGACATTCCAAATCTTGACCAAGTCAAAGGATGCTTCTAAGTCCAAAGAGATAGATCGGTGAAGAGACTCTAAAAGATGAAATTCTTTATCAGAGTATTTATGAACTAGATCATAAATATCTTGGTAGTTAATAGGACAATCAGATACATCATCAGATTTTTCTGCCTCGGCTGTATCTATCTCAAACCTAACAGTGATAATTACATCCTGAGGAGTGGCTCGTTCTTCGTCAGGGACTCCTAGTCGGAGAGAGAGGGTTGTATTGAGTTCGTACTTCATTTTGGCGTAGAGAGGGATAATGAGGGAAAGATATTTGGTTTGTCGTCCTCTTCTACTCCCACTCGATTGTTCCAGGAGGTTTGCTCGTTATATCCAAGAATACAGACGAAATATCCGTATCAGACAATATTTTATTTGTCACCGTTTCAAAAAATTCCCAAGGAAGTTTTCCAACAGTAGCACTCATAGCATCAATACTATCAATAGGGCGTAAGATAACAGACTCAATACCCTTTCCATCAAAACTAATCGGCGCTAGCACCACGGGGAATTGCCAGATCTCACTATAGAGATTCATTTCAAGTAAAACCTGCGAAACGATGTGGTCAGCTTTTTGGAGTCGTTGCACTCGTGCAGGATCCAGATCACAAGAAATTACTTCACAGGTTTCAAATTTATTATCACTGAGGGGGTATAGTACTCGATTTATTATTTCGCTTTTGTTGATTAATTCGGTTGAGATTTTTTCTAAAGTTTCTAGATCTCTTTCTTTCGTTTCAAGAATAGCTGGGTTTCTATACGTTCGGAAATCTCCCTGAACTCCTACGGACTTGAGAGGTAAAGTTCTATACTGTACATATTTATAGTCCGTAACAGCTAACGAGAGTTTTTCAATTTTTTCAGCAGAGCAAAGTATTCGTACTCCGAGTCCTGGTCCAGGAAATGGATGTCTCCAAACAAGTTCTTTCGGAAGACCAAGAGCTTCTCCTAGGGCACGAACCTCATCTTTGTAGAGATCAGCAATAGGTTCGATAACCTTTCCATCATCAATAAGTTTTTGAATTTCAGGCACTCGATTGTGATGTGTCTTAATTTTTACCGAATTTTTGGTAGCACCAGTTTCAATGGTATCCGGATAGATGGTTCCTTGAGCAAGGAGTGTGTCATCCCCGATCTGATTATCAGAAAAATACTTTCGTTGGACTTCCAGAAATGTGTTTCCAATAATTTCTCGTTTTTCTTCTGGATCAGTTTTTCCCTCTAGGTTTCCTAGGAACGTGTTAGACTCTCTTAGGACGGTTAGGTCCGCTCCAATATTGCGAATTTCTCGTTCGACAAATTCAACCTCTTCATGTCGGAGAAGTCCTGTATCTACAAATAATCCTTTAACTCGATCCTTCCCAATTATTTTGGAAAGAAATGAAAAACAAACGGTAGAATCAACTCCACCAGAAACAAAAAGGATTATATTTTTATCGCCAATTTTTTTACGTAAAACATCAGCTTGATCATCGAGATATTGTTCTATGGTCCAATCTCCTTTTACGGCACAGATGTCGAGAAAGTTTTTGAGTAACTGACTTCCATATTTAGAATGTGTTACCTCAGGATGGAACTGGATTCCATACAGGTTTCTATCTTTATCCCACACTGCAGCTTGAGGACAGTTTTCACTAGATCCACAGGTGCTAAATCCATCACCTAGCTTTGTAACACTATCTCCGTGGCTCATCCAGAAAACAGATTCTTTTGGAATATCCTTAAAAAGAGGACAATTTTCATCAATTTTTACTTCTGCACGTCCATATTCTTTGCCATGTTTCCCTGGGGTTACGGTCCCGCCAAGAGATTGAGAGAGGTATTGATGTCCATAGCAGATTCCAAGGACTGGTTTTCCAAGTTTAAAAATGGCTAGGTCGCACTGAGGCGATCCATCTTCATAGACACTTTGAGGCCCTCCCGAGAGGATGATTCCTTTGATTTCAGGTTTGTTGAGTTCTTCGGGGGTAACTTCGTCAGGATTATATATTTCGGCTAAAACCTGTTCACGTCGAATTCGACTGGCGATCAAGTGGGCATACTGACCTCCAAAATCCAAGATAATAACTTTTTCGTATTGGCTCATGAATTATGTATAAGTTTTTTTATGATTTGATCAATTTTTGTAGGGGTATATTTTAAGCGTAGAGAGTTCAAGCTAGATATTAATTGACAAAAAAAAATACTTCACTAACTTCTCGAGAGCTAATCAACACACACTATGACAAATCGAGGTGGCGGTTCCAAACAACACGGAGGACATGAGATCAACCAACGACGATCTAAATCATTCCTTGGGAAACGAAGAAATAAAGCAAATCTACGAGCTCGAAGAGCCGCTCTACGAGAAAAAGGATTGAATTGTTAATTTCCTCTTTACTATCAAATTTAAAAGTTATATAAAAGCAGTCATATCTATGACTGCTTTTTATATAGAAGGTATTATTTGTATTCTGCTACACATGCTTGCGAGCTTCTTCTAGATCTTTTCTTAGTTTGCTAGAAATCTTTTTTGGCATGACATATTTTACCTTAAAGAGGTGATCTCCTTGTTGTCCATCTTTTCGAACTCCTTTGTCTTTGGCTCTCAGCATCTGATATTCTCTCGTATTCTCAGGAATAGTGAGATCAACTTTCCCCCAAAAGGTTTCGGCTTCAACCACCGTTCCCAAAATAGCATCAATAATCGGGACTTCAATCTCTGAAACCAAATCAAGACCTTGACGGTGAAATACTCGAGAAGATCGAATTTGTATATGAACATAGAGATCTCCGGCGGTTCCTCCTCGGATTCCAGCATCACCTTTTCCTTTAAATCGGAGTGTTTGTCCTTGGTCTATTCCAGCAGGAATTTCGACTTCTATTTTATCTCTTTTTTCAGATCGTCCTTCTCCATGACAAGAGGAACATGTTTTTTCAAAACTAGTCCCACCACCCTTACAGGTGGGGCAAGTTGTTTGTTGCTGAACTACCCCAAAAGGAGTTTGAAATTTTTGAGCAACACCTCCGGTTCCCTGACACGTTTCACAAGATTTTTTTCCTTCTCCTCCTTTCTCATCACATTTCTTACAAGATACAAAATGAGCAGCAGCAAAGTGTTTTTCTGTTCCATTGATAGATTCCTCAAACGTAAGCTCTATAGAAACTTCTAAATCAGATCCTTTGGTGTTAGCCGTCCGAGATTGAGAACGTCCTCCTCCACCGCCACCAAAAAAACTAGAAAAGATATCATCAACACCTCCAAATCCAGAAGCATTAAATCCTCCTTGAAAGCCTCCGGCCCCTCCACCACCACCTCCAAAATTGCCTCCAGCACTTCCAAATTGATCATATTGAGCTCGTTTTTGATCGTCTCCTAGTGTCTCATACGCTTCATTAATTTCTTTAAATTTAGCTTCATCACCGCCCTTATCAGGATGATATTTTTTAGCTTTATCTCGAAAGGCTTTCTTTATCTCTGCTTTATCAGAAGATTTAGAAACTCCAAGGACGTCATAGTAATCACTCATATGGCAGTAAAAAGAGATACATAGAATGCGGAAAACTCTGAAGAGTTAGAGTGCATTATTTCCAATAAATTTTAGTTATTTTTAGCAGATGTGTCAACTGATTGCTAATAGTCTAGAGCTATATAATTTACAATTACTTTCAAATAATAAGAACAGTACTAGATTTTTACATAAAACTGTGTTATAATCATTAGATTTTTTGATGCATAAATCTTCTGTATATGAACAGCAAAACAAAACGATTCTTTTTATACCAGTGCTTTAGCCTTATGGCCCTTCTAGTTTTCTGGGACGCTCAAGCCCTTATGGTGGCACCATTCAGTCCTTCTGGGGGTGACTACAGTCCAGCCAGGTCAGGGATGACATATGAATCTCATCCGGGGGGGGCGTCAGAGGTTGAGTTTAATCGTTTTATAGATAATACATTCTGGGGATGGATCAAGCGTCAGATCCCAGATGGTCTGGTTCGAGAAAAAGCCATCCAGTATGCACAAAGTTATGATAAATTGGGACATCTCGATGAGAGAGACTTTTTGGCGGTACGACGAGTACATCCAAATGTAAGGATAGATAGCAAAATCCCGTATGAACATGGACTTTATAATCTGGGGCGAGGCGAGAAAATTAAAATAGTAACATTAGTGCATAATAACGCACCTCAAAACTGTGGAGGAGGTAATTATGCACAGGACGTAACAGTCTCTTATGACTGGTCAGCCGAAACGAATATTAGTGGGAGCATAACTTCGTACAAAAGTCAGCCAAAACAAATAACGGATAAACTTAAAATTTCATACAACGGAGATTTCACGCTGAAGCTTATCAGTAGCTCTCTTATGAATCGGATTGACCCAGATGGAACGCCTTCAGGTCAAGAGTGTGGAAGCACCAATCAAGGATTTGAAATTAATTCACTTCCTATGAATATTCAAGGCAAAACATCAGCTTCGGCTAATGTAGGAGTGGTTGCAGGTTCTTATGGAAGTGTGCGAGTAGTAGTGACTGAATTCGAAGTGATTCCAAAAAATCCAGATATTATTCAGACACCAGTAGGCGATTACTTTCCAGTTAGGCCTGGAGTTACTTATGATACACATCCAGATGGACTCAATGCTATTGAGTTTAACCGATATATGGATGATACATTCTGGGGGTGGATCAAGCGACAACTTCCAGCCGGTCTAAATAGAGAGGATGGAATTTTATTTGCGAAAACACATAACAAACTTAACCAAATAGATGAGCGAGAGTTCTTGACGATTCGAAGAGTTCATCCTGACCCAAGAGTGGATGCAAAAATACCCTATGAGCACAGGATCTATAATCTGGAAGAAGGAGAAACCATAAAAGTGGCGACACTCGTACATAATAATGCTCCACAGAAATGTGGAGGAGCCAACTTTGCAAAGAATACAAACGTACATCTATCATGGGATGATGAGCGAATTGTAAGTAGTATCATGGCCGATAATGCCGTTCCAACAATAATCAATGATCCAGTAGGAATTTCATTTACGGGAGATTTTACGCTAGAGCTACAAAATACAAAATTACTACAACGAAAAGATCCCGATGGAACGCCTCAGGGACATCATTGTGGGAGTACAGAGCAAGGATTTAAAACGAGCATGGTTACCCCTTATGATACACAGCTGAATAAGGCTTCGTATTCACTTGGAGATATCGCAGGTTCTTATGGGAACCTTCGAGTATTATATGCCGAATTCAAAGTCGTGAAAAAAGACAGAGGAATTGAAATAACGATGACATCTGAACCTGAGCATAATTCAACCATAATGGATGGAGATACCATAACGTACAATGTTACGGTAAAAAATATTGGGCAGTTCCCAGCGACGGGTATTACAATAGTAGATAATTTGCCTTCAAATGTGAGGTATATCGGTCCAGCAAATCCACAAATCGGAGAAGAGGCAATAATATGTGTAGATCCTGGACAAGGAGTTACCCCTGAAGAACTTGCCGGTGGATATTTCGGGTGCTTCCCGACCGTTTTGAAACTTGATTTTGGAACAATTAATCCAGGAGAAAAAAAGACAATTTCATTTCAAGTAAAAGCATTTGGAGGAAGATTTGGTGAACCTCTTGAGGTTTGTAATACGGCAGAGCTAGAGAGTGCGCCTGAAATAACTTCAAACAAGGTATGTCACGACATAGAGGTGACTATAGCCTGTGGAAATGGAAATGTAGAGGATGGAGAAGTTTGTGATGATGGGAATACTCTCAACGGAGATACGTGTGCTTCTGATTGTAAAAGCATAGGACGATGTGGAAACGGAGTAGTAGATCAACATCCAATCGTTTGTGTTACCGAACCATGTAGTCCAATACAAGAAATCTGCGATGATGGGAATACACTGGACGGAGATCTTTGTTCCTCCGATTGTATGACGGGAGGAGCCTGCGGAAATGGGATTGTAGACTCCTATGTTCGACGAGCTAGTTGTAATACTGGAACTGATGCCGATTTTTCATGTGATGGATCTGAGGTAATTAAGGAAGTTTGTGATGATGGTAATATGTTGAATGGGGATGGATGTTCAGGGGATTGTACAAGCGCCTGTGGAGATGGACTCTGTACGGGGACCGAAACAGCAGAGTCATGCCCTGGGGATTGTTCAACCTGTGGAGATGGACTTTGTACCTCACCAGAAAATGCTTCATCTTGTTATCAAGACTGTGGGTCTTGTGGAGATGGTCTCTGTACTTCACCAGAAAATGCTATGACCTGTCCAAGTGATTGTTCAACCTGTGGAGATGGGATGTGTAACGGAGACGAAACGGCAAATAGCTGTTACCAAGATTGTGGGATTTGTGGAAATAGTTTAGTAGAAGGTTCTGAGCAGTGTGATGATGGGAATACGATAACCAATGATGGTTGTAATAATAATTGTACGGTAGAGGGGGGACCAGGAGTAACTCCTGGAGGCGGTGGAGGAGGTGGCGGAGGCGGAGGTGGAAGTGCTCCACTCAATCCACAAATCGGAACATGTGTCGTTAACAAACAAGGAAATCCTCAATGTTTGCCTCGATACCCGGACCGAAGAACGGATTCTGCTTATGGAGCCTATGAGGCTTGTCTAGAGAGTGAGGGACGAACCAAGCAAGGATATAAAATCTGTCTATCTCTTTGGGCCGAATCAAAAGGATATCCAACCTGTGGTTGGACTCCTAGTCCACAAATATCAATCGAACCAGAAGTGCCTTTTCAGGCAGAACCACAGCCGCATGTATTTGCGGATCAATGTGACCTAAGTCCTGAATTTAGTTGTCAGCACTGTCCTGGATGTTTTGGGAACGCAGAGATCTCAAAACTGGTAAAACGAAAAAATGGAGAGTGGGCCGACCAAGCAAATATAGTAAGAGGTGACGAAGTCAGTTACAAACTAAATTTAGATCTTGGCGGTTTTGATAAGCCATACCAAGAAGTAATAAGTGGAAATGTTACTTTTTACGACATTACAATCCCTGCAGAATCTGGAAATATCTGGAATCGAAAAGGAATTGGAGCTGTAAAATACTCAGTTATCAATAAGCATTTTGAACCAGTTCCGATCAAAAATATAAAGAATATTAATAGAGGGAAAAAGGTCTCAACCGAGATAGAGTATGTAATGGATTCAGAGCTTGCCTTTGATGAAGATATCGCACAGCTCAAAAACGTAGCCTTTGCCATTGTAGACTTCAAATACAAGATTAAAGATCCAGTTACTGGGGATATTACCTATGTTGATAAGAGTGTTGGGATTTCGGAAACGGGGGAAGATATCTGTAAACCAAATAGAACGTATGATAATGAAATTTCTACAATGGGAGCAACCGCAACCATCAACGTGATTCGTCCATATATTGATGCCAAATCTGGAGGAAATGTAGGATTTGAATCGATGGCAGATAGTGAATCAGGAAATATAACTGGAAATGTAGAAGCCATTGAGTCAACGGTGAACAATGATGAAATGGTAACCATAACTTCTGGACGGGTGTATATCCCAGATGAAAACAATGGAGATTTTGATTTCAAGGAACAGGTAGTACAAGAGGATCTTGAAGCAGTAAGTAATTTTATAGAAGGAGAGGATCAAGAAATATTAGACGCCTTACTCCTTAATACTTTTGAGACGGTTGAATTAGATTTCATTAATGGTGTAGAATTTGAAACTTCACCTGACGGTGAGAACGTGCTCATCTACAACGGAGATCTAGAGCTCAACCAAACAGATGCAGATCTGGGGGGAGAGTCATACACGATAATTATAAAGAGTGGAGATCTATCTATTAACGGAGATTTCCAGATACAAAACGGTTTTGTCGCCTTTGTGGTACTTAACGGAGATATAATGGTGGATTCAGATGTCAGTTCCGTTGAAGGAGTCTATATAACCGAAAGCGGAGCTTTCCTCTCGAACGGAGAAAGTGATCGACAGCTGGTAGTTTCAGGAGCCTTTATCGGAGATGTATATCAGTTACTAAAAAACAGAAACTATATTGGAGATGATCCAGATCAGAGTCTTGAACCCAACGTCCGATTTTTATTTGATATCAGGATGGTGGAACAAACACCACCAGGGTTAGAACAGTTCCTCGGAGAGGGCTGGGAACAAGTACAATTTTAATATAAAAAACAAAAAGAATGAAAAGCAATAAAAGGAAATGGCTGTTTAAAATGGGGATAAGTAGTTTATGGTGCAATTAAAATTACTTGACATAAATATCAAAAAACTATATATAACATATTGAATAATAATATAATTCATGAAAAAAACCATTGTTCGGCTCTTACTCTCGGCACTTGTACTTCCTTCATTTTTTGTTTCCTATATGGCACATGCGGCCATAGATGACTGCCAAGACGACGCTTCAGGCGGAGTGAATATGCGGGCGAATGGGATTAAATATAATGTAAACTATTCTACTGTGGATCCATTCGCAGGAGTAGTAAATTGTCCTTATGGGCTCGGAAGGTATACGAACTCAGCGACCCCTGATAATTCAGCAGATCCAATCAGGGCTCATGATAAAGCCGTACAGTTTAATCTCTTTCGAGATAATCTGTTCTATGGTCGACTCAAAGGAAAAGTTCCAGATGCGGCAGGAGGTACAGCTACTTCTCAAATGAAGTATATGAACGACAACGTGCTTTTGGGTGATATAGATGAACGACAGTTTTTATCAGTGTATACAGGAGATACAACTACTATTGGAGGAGTAACGGTTCCGGTGTTTAATGCAGCCAACACCACACCAGCAACACCGTTGACAGCAGGACAGACAATTTTTCTCATGTTATATGTACATAATAATGCCTATCAGGAATGTCCTGGAGGAGGAAATGCCGCACTGGGGGTAACAGCCTCTTTTGACTGGGATGAAGTAGCAGGAACAGTTCGAGGTCGTGTAAGCTCGTCTAATGCAACACCATCAGTTATTACTGACGATGTTCGAATTAATCTTCCAGCGGGATTAACGCTTCAGAAGCAAGATTTTGTAACACTTACAGAACAAAAAAATCCAGCAAAAGAATTTTGTGCGCCTTTTACGGCTCGAGAGCCAAGTGATTACCAAAATCTTGAAGAAGGGTCAACGCTTTCAGGAGTAACCTATGATCAAGCAAATAGTAATGTTTCAGTAAATATCGGGACGGTTAATGGTTCACATGGGAACTTCCGACTGATATATCTTCCACTTACGGTAGTACCTTCAGGAATTACTATCGTAAAAGACGATAGTACTCCAGGGACAACAGATACCGATGGAAACGACCGACAAGTAGTAACAGAAGGAGGAGAGGCAACATTTACCGTTACGGTTTCAAACGCTGTAGGAAATGCATCACTTACTAACATCGATATTATAGAAGATGGTGGAGTAGCAGGAGCCGCAGAAGCTCCAAACTGTGATCTAACAACGGCGCAGATTAGCGCAATTCTTTCTAATAATACAGGAGGTTTTCCAACACAGATTGAGGGACTTCCGAGTCTTACGGGTCTGCAAAATGCAAATGGTTTGTTGGATGGCGGAGAATCATTTTCGTATCAGTGTAAAAGATCAGGCGTTATAACCACAACCTTTATCGATAGTACTCGAGCATCAGATGCAAGTGATGGGCTCAATCAGCCCGATAATGACATCCGAGTAACAGCAAATCCAGTTGGGAGTGCCGCGACCGTAGTAACAGACGAAGATGTATCGCAAGTGGTGGTAACGCCAGCAAATCCATCGATTTTGATCGAGAAGGATGATAGTACGATTGGGACGGTAGATAGTGATGGGAATGATACACAGACAGTAGCAAAAAATGATACGGCAACGTTTACAATCCGAGTAACGAATAACGGAGACACAAATCTAGATAACATAGTAATAACAAATCCAGAAGGAACAGTTCCAGCCGGGAATGAGCTGACACCAAGTTGTGAGTTAAGTACGGCAGAGATTAATTCGATCTTAAGCGGAACGACGGGAACAGTCGGAACAGTGACAGGGGCAGGGATGACGAGTGGGGATACGGATGGAGTATTTGAGCCAGGAGAAGTATTTAGCTACATGTGTACAAGAACACTGGTAATGCCAACTACATTCCAGCCAGTGAATAATCTTACGGACATCAAGGTAGATGCGACGCAAGTAACGGTTGGAACACCAGTTACCTCAAACGATAACACAACAGTGCTCGTAGCACAGATTGAGATAGATAAAACAGCAACAGATACAACCGATACTCAGACGGTGGCAGCAGGAGCAAATGCAGGATTTATAATCACAGTAAGTAATCCAGTAAATGCAGTGTCATTGACGACCATCACATTAAAAGATGATGAGGCAACAGCGTGTGCTCCAAGTCCAGCAGAGGTAAATAGTATTCTTTCCGGAACGACGGGAACCATAGGAGGGATTACAAATGCACAGATGGTGACGGGAGATACGGATGGAGTATTTGAGGGGGGAGAGAGTTTCTCATACCGATGTACTGGGGCAACGGTAGCGGTAAACAATCCATTTACCGATAGTACAGCAGCATCAGATGGATCAGATATAACACCAGATAATGATGTATCGGTGACAGCCATACCAACAACAAATCCAGCATTTACGCCACCAGTAACAGACGAAGATGTATCACAAGTAGTAGTAGAAACACCAGTAATAACGATAGATAAAGACGATGCAGACAATACAGACGATACGCAGACAGTGGCGGTGGGAGGAGATGCAACATTTACAATTACGGTAACAAATACAAGTACAACGCTTGCGTTGAATACAGTAGAGGTAAAAGACGCATTGACATCGACATGTGATAGAGCACCAGGAGTGACGGCGACATTGTATGCAGGGGGGGCGACAACGGATTTTGATCCATTAGAGTCATTCCAATATACATGTGTATCGTCAGGAGTGAGTGCAGGATTTACAAATATAGCGTCAGTAACAGCAAGTCCAGTAGGAGGAGGGACTCCATTGGGGCCAATTACGGATCCATCAGTGGTAGTAGTAGAAACACCAGTAATAACGATAGATAAAGACGATGCAGACAATACAG
>JABAZT010000022.1:691-13350 GCA_018608565.1 Candidatus Altimarinota bacterium | reverse complement strand
TGTGTATCGTCAGGAGTGAGTGCAGGATTTACAAATATAGCGTCAGTAACAGCAAATCCAGTAATTGGAGGAGGGGCAATCGGTCCAGTTTCAGATCCGACAGTGGTGGTTGTTACTCAGCCTACTATCGTAATAGATAAAGACGATGCAGATAACACAGATGATACACAAGCGGTAGCTATTAATGGAACCGCAACATTTACTATCAAAGTAACGGCACCAGCAACCAATCTAGTACCACTAGATACAGTGGAAATCGTAGACGCAGTAGCGAACTCAGTTTCATGTAATCGATCAACGGCTCAAACAGCCGCAGAATTTGCAGGAGGAGCAACAACTGGATTCGATCCAGGAGAAACATTCTCATACACATGTGTAACGACAGCACTTACGGTAGGATTTGTGAATACAGCAACGGTAACAGCCAATCCAGTCGGAAGCGCTACACCTGTAACACCAGATTCAGATACTACGGTAGTAACTGTGTTTGATCCAAGTAAAGATCAAAGACTTATCATAGACAAAGATGATAACGACAACTTTGGAGATAATCGAGATCATAACGATTCTCAGACTATCTTGGCAGGAGGTGATGTAGCATTTACTATATTCGTCCTCAATAACTCTCCAGCAGCAATTAACCTTACGGAAATAGTGGATGCAGAGGCGCCAAATTGTAATAGAAGCGGAGCCGCTCTAAACGCACTAGTTCAGGGAGCACTAATGAGTGGAAATCCAGGAAATGGTGATACGACGCTTGATTCAGGAGAATCATTCTCTTACACCTGTGATCGAACAAATGTTCAAGTTGGACAGTTTATCCAAGAGGCCGGAGATACAACAACGGATAATGACATCATCGTAAATGGAGTTACTACTCCAGGAGGAACTCCAGTCACAGATAATGACGAAAGTGATGTAATCATCGAAACTCCGGGGTTAACAATTATCAAAAACAATAGAGATAACCAAGACGCCGTTGAGCAATTTATCAATGGAGGAACCGCAATCTTTACTATCAAAGTAGAAAATACAGGAACAACGGATCTATCAAATGTATCAGTATCCGATCCAGAGGCAAGTACACTTGATCCAAGTTGTGCGCTTACCGCACCAGAGGTACAAGCAATCCTTGCTAACAATGCTACAGATCCAGCAGACATTACGGTACTCAGTCGAAATACAGACGCAGATGCAGCAAGCATCTTCGCTCCAGGAGAATTCTTCGAATACAGATGTAACGTAGCAGGAGTAACGAGTCTTACATTCCTAAATGAAGATAATACGGTTGTAGATAATGACGCAACAGCTACAGCAACAGTAGTGCTAGGAGGGGCAACGCTTATCGTTACAGATCCCAATCCAGTGACATTCCTAAATGCTTCAATTCAGATAATCAAAGCAGATGCAGATACAGTAATAGATGATTCACAAACTGTATCAAGCGGAGGAACTGCAACATTTAACATCACGGTAACCAATAACGGATTTGCACCACTAAAAGATCTAATCATTACGGATCTAGATATAGCTGCGGGATTGACTGATTGTCATCGAGATGTATCAGAAACAAACGCATTACTCGCACTCAACGCACTTGGGACAGAGTTCGATCCGAATGAAACCTTTACCTACCAATGTACAGTGGCAAACGTAAACGATACAACGTTTGACGGATCAACAACTGTAGATGCCAATGATATCGAAGTCGTAGCAACGGTCGTAGGAGAGACAACAACTGTCAGAGATGAAGATCCAAGTACAGTAGTAATTGATACGCCAGCATTAACGGTACAAAAAAATGATGCTGACAACAGCGACGACAAACAAGTTGTGATCGTCGGAGGGACGGCACGATTTACTATCACGGTAACCAATAGCTCAACAATCGGATTTGAACGATTTGAGATCACGGATCTAGATCCTATCGCTTCGGCTTGTAGTCTCAACACGAATCAAGTTGATTACATCTTATTTGGTGGCGCGACGACGGGAGCCGTAAATCCAGTTCCGCAGATTGTGAGTTTTGTATCTCCAACAGGAGCTACGGCAGGGAACACAATCCTCGAACCAGGAGAGACATTTAGCTACGTCTGTGAAGCACCAAATGTACAAACAAATTCATTCTCAGACAACGATAACGATGTATCAGTCTTCGCTCATCCAGTGGATGGAGGATCACCACTAACGATCCAAGATAATACAACGGTGGTAGTGCCATTACTCGTTATTGATAAAAATGACGCGGATAATACAGATGATACGCAAGAAGTAAGTGAAGGTGGGACGGCAACGTTTACGATCACACTGACGAATAACGGAACTGCAGATCTACGAGATATAGCAGTAGCAGATGCGGAGGCGCCAGATTGTGCGATTAGTGCAGCAGTATTCTCAGATATCCTTCAAGGAAATCCACTTCCAGGATCTATTACACTAGTGACACCACCAACAGATCTAACAAACGCAATCTTCGAACCAGGACAAACATTAGCCTATACTTGTGGAGTCGGAAGCGTAACGGCTCAAGGAGCAACGCCTACATTTCCAGACGGGGATAATGATATTACAGTTACAGGAGTGGTAGATGCAGACGGGTCAGCGCTGACGCCTCTAACAGAGTTTAGTTTCGTAACTATTGTAAATTCAGGAATTGATGTTCAAAAATCAGCACTGGATGGAACGGATACTCAAACAGTAGTAAATGGTGAATCAGCAGCATTCCGAATCACGGTAACAAATACCGGAGGCCAAGATCTTACAGGGGTAACAGTAGATGATCTAGATCTAGTCGAGACCTGTGATCTTAACGCGACAGAGGTAGCGACGATCCTTACAACAGAAGTGGTGCCAGCAGGACGAACGGATATTCAGACCGTAGCTAAAACGGGGAATGGTGATAACGTACTCAATCCAAATGAATCATTTGTCTACACTTGTCGTGTAGAAAACGTAGGACTTCTTACGTTTGATAATGGAAATAACGAAGTAAAGGCAACTGGAACTCTTCCAGATGCAACGCAGATTACAGATACAGATCCAACGAATATCGTATTCGTAAACGGATCAATCGAAATCGTAAAAGATGATAGTACTCCAGTAATAGCTGATCCATTAGATGCTGATGGAGACGATAGTCAAAATGTAGAATTGAACAAAACAGCAACGTTTACCATAAAGGTAACTAATAACGGAACTACAGATCTAACAAACGTAGTAGTAATCGATGTAGAGGCTCCAAGTTGTGAGCTTACGGCTGGAAATGTTATAGGTATTATTCATACCAATACACCAGCACATATAGACGCAGTAACAAACACAGTTATCACTGGAGCAACCGCCACGGTGACCAACGGAGATGAGATCTTCAACGTAGGAGAGTCATTCACTTACCAATGTACGGTTGAGGATGTGACAGCTACAACGTTCACAAATAATGAAAACTCGGCAACGGCTTCAGCTGTAACCGTACAAGGAACAAAAAGTGTAAGCGATACAGATACTTCTGCGGTAGTAGTCATCAGTAATCTTGTCGGAGAGATAGAAATTACTAAATCTTCAGATCCTGTAACGGGAACGCAGGTAGCAAAAAATAGCACTATTACCTACACACTTCGAGTAGAAAATAAAGGTCAGCTCGATCTTACTGGAGTAACAGTGACAGATCAGCTCGACACAAATCTTACATATGGAACTTCGGCTAATACAGCCGTAAGTCATGCGGCAGGAACCGTAACTATCAATGTAGGAGATCTAGCAGTCGGTGGCGTTCAGAGCTATAGCTTTACTGTTACAGTAAATATTGAAGCTACTGGAATCATCAATAACGAAGCTCGAGTAGAAGGACAAGATACCAACAGCAACACGGTAAGTGATACCTCAAATATAGTAACACATACACTTCCAGGAAATCCTAATGGAGGCGGAAGTGGTGGAGGAGGTTCAGCACCAGTAATCACAGCAGTAGACGTATGTAGTGTTAATGGAAGAGGGGATGTTATAACGAGTTCGGTACGACCAGATCGTCGATCTGATGGATGGCAAAACTATCTCGCTTGTAAATCTGATCCAGGGAACTCCGAAGCAGAGTGTGCATACGCTTGGGCGGTAAGTGGAGGCTATAATGTACTAGGGGCTGGAAGCAACAACTGTATCGAGGAGCCAATCTTCGTAGAGCCAATCAGTCCAACGCCAATTGTTCCGAGTACGCCTATGGCTTGTGCCTATGTTGATGCTTGTCCTGGATGTTTCAAGACAACGGAGCCAGTTATAACTAAATCTATTCTGGATAATCAGGGACAACCACAAGATAAAGTAGCAATAGCAAAAGGAGAGGTTGCAACTTATGAAATCAAGATAGATCTTGGTCAAATTGAAGATACAGCAAACTACCAACTAAATTGGGAGGCAGGAAACAACAATCATATACGAGTGTATGACTATACTATACCAGCAGAATCAGGAAGTATCTGGTATAAAACAGGAGTAGATTCAATCTACGCACAAGATGGATGGTATTATGAGAATGAAGGAGTACCAGCAGGAGGGGTGTACTTTGAAAAAGGACTTACTAAAGCTGATTATGATGCTGGATTCGTAACACTTCGATATGAAATGAATACAGATCTCGCATTCAACAAAGATGCCGCACAGTTAGTAAATAATGCCTTCGCTCTTGTACATTATGATTACAAGCAAAGAATCACTTCGACGGTTGCAGGAGTGACGACATATACGTGGAGAAGTGGTGATCCAATAGAAGTTCCAGTAGGAGGGTTCTGTGATGATTCTCATGTAGTTCAACTTACAGATCTTGCAAAAGAAGACTCTACATACGGAGATAAGGCAACACTTGCACTTGTTCGACCATTCGTTGGGACGCAGGGAGGAGATGCAGGGATTGATGCTGATGATCAGGTAGAGCGAGTGACTGGTGACGAAGCTACCATCCGAGAAGAAATTGCAGAAATACAGGGAGATTTAATTGGGGCAGATACTGAGGTGTCAGGGCGAGTAGTAGTAGTTGATAATAGTCTGTATGAAGATGCAGGATCTACGCTTCAGCCTACGAGTAACTTCTCTCAGGCAAATACGGTCGAAGAATACTACCAATATTTGATAGATTCAGTTGATTCAGATCACTATCTAGATCCAACAGAAGCAATCGGGGGAGATAACACAGGAGTACTGATTGCAGATAAAGGATACATTTTTGATAAAAAAATATACAACCTCGACAAACCAACAACGATCATCGTAACGGGTGGACATGTAGAGGTTCGAGATAATATCGAGATCCAAGGAAATGCATTTCTAGCAGTGATTGTCTACAACGCTGATGGAGAGAGTAATATCATTTTCTCAGATACTGTGACGGAAGTCCAAGGAGCCTTCATCTCAGAAACAGGGAAGATCATAGAGATTGGAACTGGAAAAGAAGAGCAACTTGTGATCGATGGAATGATTGTCGGAGATATGTCTCAGTTGCTTGAGCAACGGAAATACATCGGAACGTCTATTGATGACATTCAGCCAAATGTAGAAATAAGAATGGATATTCGTCTCCTTGATGCAACACCTCCAGGACTAGAACAGGCCCTTGGAAGTGATTGGGGACAAATTGAGTAAAAGTAATTAATAAGAGGAGCAAAAAAGAGTCAGCATTCGTGCTGGCTTTTTTTGTATAAAAAAATATATCAACAATTATTTCAATCGTTTTTTCTAATACAAAACAAGACTATCAATTAGTATAGAGGGGAAATAACACGTTTTTTATGAAAAAAAATACCATTTTGGTAGTCGTTTTGCTTGTATTAATCCTCCTAGGAGCGCTTGGGTACTGGCAATATAAACAATGGCGTCAATCATTTATTGAGCCAGTTCGTATGTCTGAGGATAAGCCGGGAGTATTCCTTTCTCATCCAGATAATGTGATGCCAGACAAAAAAATGAAACTACCTGAAGGACTATAATTACACTTTCCCATATGAAGATTTTTGCTTTCGTTTTCGGACTTATTTTGGTATCAAATTCAGTCTTCGCTGCCGCAGGAGATTATGAACCCAAAACTCAATCTGCCAATCGGACGGCAGGGATAACTTTTGATACCAATCCGGGAGGGGTTGGAACAAGTATTGAATTCAATCTATTTACTGACGATTCTTTTTTTGCTCAACTCAAGCGACAAGTAACATTTGGTCTCAATAGAGCTGATTCAATATCAGAAGCTAATACCAACGGAGTATCGAATCATTTGGACGAAAGAGATTTTCTAGCCGCTAGGAAAATATTATTTGATCCCATAGCTGATGCCAACGAAAAATATAAACATGATTTGACCGGACTTAATCTTGGGGATGAAATACAAGTGCTTTTGTATTTACATAACAATGCAGAACAGAAGTGTACGGCTAATCCTCCTCTTAATACTGCAACTAACGTTATAACTGGTTTAGATTGGTCAGGTATTACATATGGAGCTAATAATACAATTGATCTTCAGGGATCTATTACAGCGGACAATGCTGTCCCTGGGACGATTAACGATACGGTAGGACTTACCTTTGCGGGAGACTATACGCTTGAAACAGATGTAGTGGCAAGAACCTATAGAACTGATCCCGATGGAACTCCAGATGGGACTGCATGTGGAAGTACCGATACTGGATTTACCTCGGTAGCCCTCACGCATACAGCAGCTAATCCACTAAATCTTGGAATAGGAAATATTGATGGGTCATATGGAAATATAAACTATATTAGCTACCGAATGTCAGTCGTTCCAGTTGATCGTAGTTTTACAGTGGATATAGTCGCAAACCCGGTTCATAGTTCGACCATTGATTATGCGGGGTCAACCTATCCACAGCAAATTGTGTATACGGCAACAGCCACCAATACAGGGAATGTGCCTATTAGTGGCGTCGATGTATGTGAAGTTATACCTGCAGGGCTAGAATATGTTACTGGTGATGCAGGAGTTACCTATACATCAGGGACTCGAACGGTTTGTGCTGATTTTGGAACTATTGCATATCAAGGATCTGAAGTATTAAATTTTACACTTCAATCTGAGGATGATGGTATTCCTGCTGCAAATCTATGTATTCAGTTAGAAGGAACAGCGGATGATGACGCAACGGTAAGAACTTCAAACCAAGTTTGTCACAATGTAGAAGTTGATCCAGCACTCGATTACGACACAGATGGTCTAACGAATGGATTTGAGGTAAATGAATCTCAAACAGATCCTTTTGATAATGATAGTGATAGTGCCGGGACGGTTCCTGATGAAAATGATAATACCATAAATGATAATCTAGAAGATCTGGATAATGATGGACTTACAAATTTGGAAGAACAAACGGCGGGAACGGATCCCTTAGATGATGATAGTGATGACGATACGTTAAAGGATGGATTTGAAGTAAAGGAATCGTTTACGGATCCTAACGATACGGACAGTGATAGTACTTCCACCACGCCAGATGAGAACGATAATACAGTTCTAGATCCAAATGAGGATCTGGATAATGATGGATTGACCAATGCAGAAGAACAAACGGCAGGGACAGATCCCTTAGACGATGATAGTGATGACGATACATTGAAGGATGGGTTTGAGGTCAAAGAATCATTTACCGACCCACTAGATACCGACAGTGATAGTACAGCTACAACACCAGATGAAAACGACAACACGGTCTTAGATCCAGATGAGGATCTAGATGGAGATGGGTTTACTAATGCTGAGGAGCAGACAGCAGGAACAGATCCACTCGTTCCAAACGGGGCACTTGATAGTGATGGGGATGGATTGACTGATGACTATGAGACAACAGTCACATTTACAGATCCATTTGATGCAGACAGTAATAGTACGGCTACAACACCAGATGAAAATGATGACGGAATTGATGACGGAGATGCGGATTTTGATAACGATGGTCTAACAAATATACAAGAACAAGCTCTTGGAACGGATCCGTTAGACGCCGATAGTGATGATGACACCCTAACGGATGGATTTGAGGTAAATAGTACAAAAACAGATCCACAAGATACAGATAGTGATAGTACTTCAACGACTCCAGATGAAAATGACAATACAGTTCTAGATCCAGATGAAGATCTGGATGGAGATGGGCTTTCAAATTTTATAGAACAGGCAAAAGGAACAGATCCACTTGACCCAGATAGTGATGATGACACGTTGACCGATGGGTTTGAAGTAACCAAGAGTTTTACAGATCCACTTGATACAGATAGTGATAGTACGATTACTACACCAGATGAAAATGATAATACCATCTTAGACCCAAATGAAGATCTAGATGGAGATGGACTTAGTAATGTAGTAGAACAAGTAACGGGAACAGATCCCAATGATAGTGATTCCGATGATGATGGATTACTTGATGGGGAAGAGATTGGGGCTTCTACAGATCCGCTCGATCCAGATAGTGATGATGATACTTTGCTGGATGGATTTGAGGTAAAGAAAAGTTTCACAGATCCACTTGATACAGATAGTGATAGTACGATTACCACACCAGATGAAAATGATAATACCATATTAGATCCAAATGAAGATCTGGATTCAGATGGGCTCACAAATCTAGAAGAACAAGCAGCTGGAACTGATCCATTAGATGATGATAGTGATGATGATACGTTAAAAGACGGATTTGAAGTAAAAGAGTCATTTACAGATCCACTAGATACAGATAGTGATAGTACAGCTACTACACCAGATGAAAATGATAATACCATATTAGATCCAGATGAAGATCTAGATGGAGATGGATTTACAAATACTCAGGAACAAGCAAACGGAACCGATCCACTGGTTGATGATAGTGCACTTGATAGTGATAGTGATGGGTTGACTGATATATATGAGATAACGGTTACATTTACCGATCCATTTGATAACGATAGTGATAGTACGGCCACAACTCCAGATGAAAATGATGATGGAATTCAGGATGGAGCTGCTGATTTTGATAATGATGGACTTACTAATATACAAGAACAATCACTAGGAACAGATCCGCTTGATGCAGACAGTGACGATGATACGTTGACAGATGGATTCGAAGTAAATAGTACAAAAACAAATCCACTAGACACAGACAGTGATAGTACAGCAACAACTCCAGATGAAAATGATAATTCAATACTAGATCCAAATGAAGATCTTGATAATGATGGACTGACTAATGTGGAAGAACAGACGGCAGGAACAGATCCACTCGATCCAGATAGTGATGATGATACATTAAAAGATGGATTTGAGATCAAAGAGTCATTTACAGACCCGCTTGATACGGACAGTGATAGTACCGCCACAACTCCAGATGAAAATGATAATGGAATTCTGGATCCAAACGAGGATTTCGACAATGACGGATTTACAAATCTACAAGAACAAACCAATGGGACAGATCCACTCGTGCCCAACTCATCTGGGGGCGGAGGAGGGGGCGGAGGTTCTTCTTCCTCATCTGGGGGAGGTGGTTCTGCACCAACAATTTCTACCATTGGAGTGTGTTCAAGAACACTCAATGGAGCTCCACAGTGTATTAATATGAGACCGCATCGAAGAAGTAATTCATGGGGCGACTATCTTAATTGTAGAAGTCTAGGAAATGCAGAAGCTGAATGTGCCTATCAATGGGCAATGCGAGAGGGACATAAACCTTGTGCACAAACAGGAATATTGGCAGATTCATGTGCCACAAGACCAATTCAGCCAACAGATGTCATAGTTCCAGGTACGCAATGTAGACACACCAATCATGTAGATTCAATATTGAGAGAAACCTCAATAGCAAAATATATATACAATGATAAGCAAGACATTCCTGGATTTGCACTCGAAGCGCCTATAACTCACGGCGAAGATGGAAGATATAAAGTAAGTGTAGCTCTAAGAATACAAGATTATAATACATACAAAATAGGAAGAAGAGGAGATGTGCGAGTTAATATATATGACTACACAATTCCTGCAGAATCAGCTCTCATTTGGCATCGAGATGGGATTGAAAACAAAACAATTTGTAACGGTTCAGCTACTGGAAATGAATGTTGGGAAATTCGTGATGCTGTATCAGGAGGTAAAATATATACGAGAGTCCTAACAAACGATGAAATCTATCGTATAAATCAGGGCAATAAGGTAGAGGTAAGCCTTGAATACGAGATGGGAGCAGACTTTTTATTCGAAGAAACATTATCAACTCAGCTTTCAAATGTGGCTTTTGCTACCGTCGAGTTTGCATATGATGAAATACTTTCAGATGATTCTGTAGTTGAGCGAGATCGATTTACTTACGAAGTGGCCGGAGATGGATCCAGTTGTGGAGCTTCTATTTCAGATTTATACATGGCAGAATCAACACTAGGAGCCAGAGCAGACTTATTATTAGTACGGCCTCGTGTGAGAGCTGTAGGATTAAGTAGTCTTGGAACTATCCACTCAGAGGGACAAGAAGGGCTATTTTCTTCTGCACTTAAAGGATCAGTCTTCAACCAAGTTCAAGATGATTCTACGATTGAATACTATAAAAATTTAATCTTTAACGCTGGGAAAATCCCAGGAGGAACATTGATAGATTCTAAAATTCCAGAGACGGAGACGGCTGTGTATCATATTGATTCAGGGAATGTTCAGATCACTGGAGATATAGACATGAAAGGTACCTCAAAAACCTTCATTATAGAAGGAAATGACCTAGAAATATTATCAGACTTCCGGATCAAAAATGGTTTTGCCGGATTTATAGTCCTCGGAGGAGACATAATCATTGATGACTATGTAAAAGAAATAGAAGGGATATTTATAACAAAAGCGATAGAGTTAGATAGACGAGTATTTGGAGGAGTGGTAAGACCCGCCGATCAAAAAGGAAAATCAAGTCTTCCTCTTATAATTGCAGGATCTATAGTTGGGGATCTCAATCCACTAGATGAAAATCGAGTATACATCGGAGAGTATGACTCCAACAACAATTTTGTGGAAAGACCGAGTATAGTCTCTATTGCAGATGTTAGAATGCTTGAGGATACACCTCCGGGATTAGAGCAGACCAAAGGAACCGATTGGGCACAAGAGCAATAGCCCAGTAATAAGAGAATAATAAAAAAGATCAGTGTGAAATACACTGGTCTTTTTTTAGGAGGGTTGATATGAATCAAAAACTATGTTATAGTGTTCTATTAATCATATGAAATGATATATAATAGAAAGAAAACCAAAAACAAGAAACAGGCAGTAATATTGATGGGAATCATCATGCTTATATTCTCGACCAAAAATGTATACGCTGGATCATCAGATTTTTTAGTGGGGTATCATTGGATTAAGAGTTTATTGGGAATAAATATCAGTGTGGAATTAGGGTCAGAAGCGAACGCTAGTAACAAGCAAGTTGAGGAAAATAAATATTTAGAAGAATCAGGGGAACAAAATGAAAATTCAATAATTATCGCAAACGAGAGTCCCAAAAATATTTTTGATAAATTTCCTTGTAAACAGGGGCAAGCTTTATATAACAATGGAGAAGATTTAGAGTGTATCAACATAAATACATTCGCTTCTCAAAATATAGAATTAATCTCAAATCAGAGCCCAGAAGATACAAAAATTATCACTATTGATAATACAGTCTCAGGGTACGAGGCATATAGTAGTGCTTATGTTGTAGAACCGATTAAAGGGATTCAAAGTAATAATGAATGTTTTGAATCAACAACGTACAAAGACCAATCATATAAAATGATAAGCGACTGTAACTGTTTACAGCAGATTGGGAAAAATAATGAGTTATTGGAAGATAGATATATTCTCAATAATAACATTGAGTGTAAGGGGATTAATTTCAATCCAATTGGAGATGTAAAAAACCCATTTAATGGGGTATTAGAAGGACAAAAATATAGTATTTTGAATCTTGAAGTTGCAGCAGGAGATAGTTATGGAGGTTTGTTTTCTGGAATTGGAGAAATGGGAGTTGTAAAAAATATTCTATTTGAGGATGCAGATGTTTATATTCTTGGTCAGTACGGAGGAGTTGTGGCGGGAGATAATAACGGATTAATAGAAAATATAGGAGTTCTAGACTCATCAGTAGAAACAACCATAGGAGTGGCAGGAGGGATCGTAGGAGCTAATAATGCTATCATTCAAAATGTTTTCTTTGCAGGGAAAGTGACTTCAAGTGATTCCAGTACTTTTTTAGTCGGAGGAATAGCCGGAGCCAATAATGGAGAACATGATTTTAATGGAGTGATCCGTGATTCATATGCCATAGCAACAGTCTATGGAAATCATTCTAGCGGAGGACTAGTGGGGCATAATTCTAGTGAAATATATAATAGTTTATTTGCTGGACCAGTAATAAAAACACATCAAAACACAGGGGGAGCCTTTATTGGATCAAGTAATAGTATTCGTCCAAATCAGAATAATTATTGGGTAAACCACACCAATAACCAACGACCAGTAGGAATAGGTTTTAATGAACACAACCAAGAAGGGCCAATAGAAATGAATTCAATTATTGAATTTCAAAATCCACAAAACGAGCCAGTAAAAAGCTGGGATTCATCAATTTGGGATATTCGGGAAGGAGAATTCCCGGTTTTGAAATAAT
>JABAZT010000022.1:0-681 GCA_018608565.1 Candidatus Altimarinota bacterium | reverse complement strand
AAGTTGCACTCAATTGCGAAATCTTCGAAAATAAGGTAAAATAAAGAGATACATAAAAATTACCTTATGAGTGAAATTCCTTGGTACGTCTGGTTCTTGATTGCTTGGGGAATTATATTTCTTCTAGCCTTCGGGTTATTGTTTATGCACTATTTTCATAGGAGAAAAGAGTTTAACAAGCTGGTACACCTAAAGATAACGCTTCCAAGAAATGATTCTAAGCTTGATAATGAAAGAAGAACTGAAAAGGATTTTCATGAACAAATAGGAAAAGCGGAGCAATTTTTTCGTGCTCTACACGAAACACGAGACATGAATTTATATAATATTCTTGTAAAAAGAACGGTTTGGGGAAAACCAATGATTTCTTTTGAGCTACAGTTTTATAAACGAGAACTACACTTTGTTGTTGTTTGTGATGAGTATTATCAGAAAATAATACAAAAAGACATTACCTCCTACTATGAGTCAGCAGAGATTGAGATTGTAGATGAGGATAAGCAGCTTGATTTTGATGATAAAGGGAGTTATTCAAACGGATACTATTTGCATACATCTAAAGAACCTTGGTTTCCAATTCAGACCTACAAGCAAATTGAAGATGATGCTCTGAATATAGTAGCAAATTCTTTTTCCAAGCTTTCTAATGAGGAAAAGGCTTGTATTCAGATGGTGATACAT
>JABAZT010000033.1 GCA_018608565.1 Candidatus Altimarinota bacterium | reverse complement strand
CTTTGAGTTACTCTGTATTTTCTCCTTATTTAAATGTTGGCTCGCCTTCCTTGCTTTCTTTTGAAGAAAAATATCCACCAAAAGGAGATTTTATTTTTCGACCAAAATTTCGAGCATAAAAATACATAGGATTATTACTCAATGGACAAAAGTGAGAAACAATACTCCATCGTGTTTTTGAACGATCTGCATCCTGAGCTCCTCCATGAGCTAGGTCTGCGCTCCATATCAAAACATCACCTTTTTTAGGAAGAAAAAATTCAGACTTTAACCCTAATTTCTCTGCTTTTTTGTATAGATTTTGTGAATAATTTTCTGCTTCTGACGTATTGGGAACAAACCATTTTGATTTCTCATTAAACAGTGTTTCCTCCATTTTATGACTTCCAGGAATGTATTCCAACTCGCCACTTCCAGGCTGTATATCCTCAAGTGCCAACCACGCTGCCGCAAATTTCAAAGGAGAATCTACTTTCACATACGTAGAGTCTTGATGTACGGGCTGAGTGGATCCGTGCTTGAATGTGAGCGAAGCAAAAGAAAGAACTTCGTCCTCAAAAATAATCTCTAAGAACTTTTTAATATCTGTTTCAAAAAATGCTTTTTGAGCGTTTTTAGATGTTGCGTGTAAGTCCAGTAGCTTTGCTTCTCCCCAACTCAGATTTTCTTTATCTAACACTGCTCGCTCTTTTGCTCGTCCACCTCCAGGAAATCCCTCAATATGCCGAAGAGGCAGCTCCCCGGAAATACTCCGATCTACATCCTTCCGGATTTCATCGCAAAGAGATTGATCTACCGCTCCCTCAAAAATAACATATCCTTCATCAATAAAAAAATCTATCTTCTCTGCCATCCGTGCATCTACCACCCCCTGTGTTTGCAATTTCTTCAGTGTTTCTTTTGCCTCTTGGGTATCGGTCTAGAGACCTCCAAACTTAGACCTATGTCCATTTGAGACCGGCAACTCATTCCCATCTGGAGTTTTTGGTAATATAAAATCTATCACGGTATCGTTCTTTTTCTTATTCCAAAACATGAGTTATTTAAGTATTAACTAAAATTACCCTCTACCTTAATTTTATTTCTCATTAATGGCAAGCTGTTTGGAAATATTGAATTATTTGTTATCTAATTTTTCTTTTATTACCCTGGCCATCTCCTTTGCAATTAACTCTGAACCCAGATGGTTAAAATGACAACATCCATCCTCATATAGAACTTGATCATTAGAGGCGAACATCCTGGTTAAATCCGTAAAATTAATCCCCTGATCTCGCAGATCCTTCCCTCCGGTAATTAAATATGGATACCCATTTTTAGCTGAATTTTGGTATGAATGAAATTCCGGAAGTGCAATCTTTCGCTCCTCTTCAGAAAAAATTTTACTGCCAGGCACATACTGGTTTGGCTGAAGGAAATGAAAATAATACATCCCACTTCCTTGAGCTAAATTATTTAATATCTCTGATGATTTCTTCCAATGCCTTGCTAAGTCTTGATATCCATCATCTGCCGATTTATATCTACGGCTTGGCCCCGACACTTGATATGGCTGTACTTCTTGTTTTTTATTTTCCAGGACTTTTAATGTTAGTGTCACTCGTTTTTTTTCTATTGATCGCACAAAGAGAAAATCTAGTCGATCCCAAAAAAGATTGGCAGTAATTGAAAAACGTAGTGGACTAGATGCAAAAATGCGAGCAACTAATGCCCTTGTACTTTCAAGTTGTGCCATCTGCCCAGCCCCTCTCAGTAACTCCTGATTCGTCATTCCTGCAACTCGGGTATCCCATCCCCGTGGATAGAACGGGAAAACCCCCATTCTTTCAAGCTCAGTACTTGGAAGTGTCATCTCGTTAAATCCATCAAGATTTATTATAAGATCTATACGTGCCCCAAGAGATAAAAAATAATTTATAGCCATCAGTTGTTGTGGCTGCTTTAGACCCGGCAATGACAAATTTGCTATGAATATTTTTTTATTGGCAAATGATTCAATTTTTTCTAACTCCTGACGAATTAATTCCCCCTTGTGATCAACAAGATTTGTCGCCACCGATCCCCCTACTACGGCAACATAAATTGTGTCTGGTTGAATCTCTGAATTGAGAGGGAGTGCTGTACCCAAAAAACCATACTCATTAACCTTATCAACCAATCGAGGATTTTGTACAAATCCGATATATGGATGTACCGCCTCAGTCCTCAAGTGTAAAGCCTGACTTGCGGCGATTCCCTGAATACTGATGGATTGCCCCGGAGATTCCTTTACTGATATTCTTCTATCCTGTTGCGTTCCAAATAAAAAAGACTCATCTGTTACTGGCTTGTAGATAGACCAAGATATAACCTCAAGAACTATATACATAAATAATAACACCAAACTATATAAAAATACGCTCTGAAGAACTCGTGGTTTTATCTTTGCCGATGAATCTTCCATCCAGAATATTGTTATGCTTTATAACAGCTTAGCCAACTTCAAAATAATTCCAAAATACTTCTCTTTAAATTTCCGATTCAATGACTTTTCCCCCATCTCTTTCTAAAAAATGAGTGAAATAAGTACAAAAGTAATTTTTATTAAATTTGACTTTTATTTCTCAATGTGAATATTATGTAAACTGAAGTACTATTCCTTTATACTCTATGAAACACATTACTCATCTTGATTTTATTTCTGAAGTTCACTGTAATTTTATCTGGAAAGATAACCCTTTTGAGACTGAAATTACAGCTGCCGAAGAATCTGATGTGTTACAACTTATAGAACAAATCATTCCTACTGATATAGACTTGAGTCGAGTAGAAGCCCCAGAAGAAAATCTGGAGGAGCTTTTGTCTGCTTTGGCTACAACTGGTACTATCGAGAAATCTACTCAGGGTGATGCGATGGCGCGAATACAATTCCAGTATCTTCATCAAATCTTGTATCTTGTTATGATTGGTACAATGTGGACTATTGTTGGATCAGAATCCAAAGCTCAAGACTCAGATAATAGACCCGCAGAAATAGGGGCACTGAGTTTGGATCCGGCTAAAAATCGACTGTTAACCCCAAATGGTGAAGTTAAAATCAAGGATAAACTAGGACGAGAGCTTTTAGTATATTTTGTAGGAATTAATGGCCAACATATAAAATGTGTCGTTAACGGAAAAATCTACCCTATTCCCGCTAATAACCTATCGCTAGACAGTCAAATGGCGGCCAAAGACTGGATGGATATTCAACCCTCTGAAATGTATCAAGCACTAGAAATTGTCCAACGAGCCACTAATCCTGAAAAACAAGCGCAAGCTATTGGATCTAGTATGGTGGGGGAACAACTCTCAACGGTATTTGATCTTGACGCAAAAGACCTAGAAAATACTGGAGCCTATATTCGATCTCTGCTAAATGCCAATGCCAGCATCTACAAGGGAGCACAGCAAACTACTGCCACTAAAAATGGAGGAGTAGCGGCTGTATCAAAAGACGCTGCTGAAAAAAACCTGGTCTACCTTATGGCTGCCTACCGTACTTGGGCAGATTCACAGGGAATGCCAAATATAGAAATTGAAGCAAGTCTTTCTCAGGAGTTAAGTCCACCAATATACACAATTATTCGGGGACTATATGATTTAAAATCTGATCGCAAATCTTTTAACACTGATGATCCATTTAAATCTATGACGGATTTACACTATCAAATCAAGGAGGGCTCTATTGATGCTGCACTTTCCAAAGTTAGCTTTCCGGATTCTAGCGCTGCGATTATTCGTTTTACAGAATACTTGAAACCTATTGCCAATAACCCCGATCACAAGGATTACCCAAGAGCCGTCAAGGGGCTGAAACTTGTATCTGAAAAGATTTTTGGGACAGCTCCGAGTGTATCAAAATTAGCTAAAATGGAGGTTACGCCTACCACTCTAACCCCCGAAAAGATCAAAGCTCTTTCTGAAGCACTTGATGATCCATATGCTCTAGATGAAGCTATTAGTGGTATTTCCGCCTCAGGAGAAGTATCAACAAAGAAAGATACTCCGAGTCTTGAAACCATTCTCAGAGACAATAACGACAGAAGTCCTCTTGAACAATGGACCGTCACCTTGCATGGAAAAAACATAGCTCTCCAGAAAGATGGAACGCTCCTGTTTGAAAAACCAACCCTCACAAAACAAATGGCAAATCATAAATTTGATGCTAATGACATATGTCCTACTGGTAGAACTGGGCTTTATGCCTGGAATCGTGATGATTCATTATTTACTATTGACCCTGATAACGGTGGGAATTTTGTGACAATTGGAGGTTTTCCTGTTAATAAAAAACTTCAAAAATGTACTGGGATGCAGCAAGTGTTTAATAAATCTGGTCTGGTCGTGTTAAATGGAGAAGTATTTCAGATGGATCAAAAGAAAGATTCAAACCTACAAAAACCATTAGTTGATGCCATAAATAATATCGGAACGGTAGATACAATTTTGTATGCGGATGATGTTTTGGTGGTTACATTTATTGATGAGGAAAAAAGCAAAAGAGCCTCCGCACAAGCTGGAACCCCCGTAAAGAAAACCAAAGCTCAAGCTTTTCATATTCCAAAAGGAGATATTGCTAAGGCTCTTAGTCAATTTGATATGCAAATCCGAGGCGGAGAGAGCAATATAGATGTTGCAGAGGTTGTATATGGAACGCACAATTTTATGGCGTTTAAGAATCCTGAAGGAGAACTCATATGCCTTAGAGTGGATAAAACTAAAAACGAACTATCAATAGACAAAAAAATGGGAAGTGAGTTGAAAGGAGCAGTTGAATTCCGAGGAATAGGAGACTCTGTTATTGGATTTGATCCTGACGGGAAAGCTATCTTTCCTCAGGAAATTTATGTAAGACTTAAGCAAGAGTATAAAAAAGAAGAAATTGCAGCACTTCGAATAGATAATTTTACAATTCTCTCTGGAACCCAACATAATATAGGGCCATTCTTATTTTTGACTCGATGGGATACCGAAAGTTAGTACGTTGAAAGCTGGAGTTCTAAAAAAATATAAATACAAATAACGTCTCGATATTTCTTTTGAAACATTATTAATGAAGCTTTTTTCGCTCCAATATTCAGCTCGATGGCTTGTCCTGCTCTCTCTACTCTTCATTGCGGCAATTACAGTTTATGGTTGGTTTGTGTTTGAAGCTTTTGGAATTTTGATTTCAGGGAGCGTATTTTTGATTTCTTTGGTACTTGTTATGGAGCTGTATCTTAGGCTTCAGCTAAGCTTTGAAGAAAAATTTAAAAATCAAAAAACACAACAAGAGCTATATCAAGAAAAATTACTTCTCCGACAGGATTTTATCAATATCCAATCACACTTAAATCAAACTTTTAGTGGTTTTGTTTCTACTATTGATAAGGAATTCAAAGAACAAAAACAACGAACTACTAAACAATATTCTGAACTAACCGCTTCTTTTCAAGCACAAACCCAACGTTCTAATGAACAATATTCTGAACTAACCGCCTCTCTTCAAAAACAATTTCAATATTCGAATGATCAACATTCCGGACTAACTTCTTCTCTTGAGAAACTACAAATAGAACAAACCTCACTCACAGAAAAGACGGCCAGCCTCAAGGATCAGACAAATCTTTTGTCGAGTGATCTACAGGACTTCGCTAAAAGACATGATCACCAACCTCTTATAGAGGGTCTTGAATCTCTCTGTGCACAATATTCTGAGTCTAAAGAAAATTTTCAATCATTAATGGAAAAACTCCTCGACATCTTGGAAAAAGATTCAAATAATCATGCTGATTATGAAAAAATTCAGGGATCTATCGAAGGAATGCAAAAAGAAAACCAAAACTTCAAAGAACATGTTGTAGATGTTTTAGAAATTATGGATGCATACATGAGAGCTTCTAAGAAACATAAATCATAATGTATCTATGAGACAAGATTACCCACTCCTCGAGAGACTCTCTCACCTCCGATCGCATTTTATAGATCCAAAACTATCAGAAAAATTGATCCTTGTTTTGGGGTGTCAAAGAGGAGGTACCACGCTCTCCTATATGGTCCTTACTGCTCATCCACAGATACAAGGAAAAGATGAAAGTGAAGTAGATACTCATTATCCGTTGTCACATCAATTACAAGACGCTGAGAACCATATCTGCTTCAAACTTCCGACGAGGACGGCTGACTTAGATTTTATCCGAGACAGTTTTCCTCTCGCTCGAATTGTATGGATTGTTCGAGACCCGTTTTCTACTATTTCTTCTATGAATTCACTCAAAATGACGAATGGACTTTCGTGGCTGGAAGACCAAGCCCCTATAGAGCTTTCTTCTCTCGCAACGCTTTTCCCTGAAATCAAAAAACTCTCTGCTGATCTTAGCACAGTAGCAATTGGAGCTTATGTCTGGAAATACAAGCTAAAGGCGTACGAAAAGTTTTCAAAACATTTCAAAGCCACTCTGATTCGCTTTGAATCTCTTCTTGAAGATCCTCAATCTACACTTGTCCCCGTATTAAAAATGTTGAACCTCAAGTGGAATGACACACTACTGCAACATGAAAAAAAACATAAAAACCAAGTTTATTGGGGAAACAATGTAGGAAATCGAGAAAGAGACGTATCAAGAGCCATGCCCCCACTCAATCTATCTCCACAGGAAATTAATGAAATTCAAATAATCCTCGCGCCTGAGATTAAAAAACATTATTCCGATAGAACTTTTTTTTCCCCCTATATTCAAGGACTCAAATACTCTCCTAAATGCCGTAACTCGAAATAATTTCTTATTTCCCAGATTCCCAAAATCTAATATAAAATTAATATTTAAGAATTCACACGCCCTGCCCATTTATTTTGAAAAAACGCCCCATGCAACAATCCAATGATCTATACTGCTTTCTACACATCCCCAAAACAGCCGGAACAGCACTGAGGGAATCTATTGTTGCAGGATTTAAAAAAAACCAACGAATGTTTTCCTATGTTGATAAAAATCATCCTGAATGGTTTTCAAGCCGATCAGAACTCCTCCGTAATTTTGAAGCCCCCTCGCTTGAACAAAAACAGCAAATTAGAATAATTTATGGACACACAATTCCTCATGAATTATTAATAAAATCTAATAGATCTGTAAAAGATATTTGTTTTTTACGGGAACCTATTAGTCGAATCCTATCTCATATAAACTTTATCTATCAAAATCATATTGAACATGATCGAAATGTTTCTAATTTGATAATCTTAGATACAGATAAAAAACTCCTTCCGCCACTTGAAATTTATAAACAAAACCAATCTTTTTTTGAAGAATTTTATATCGTAAACCTACTCCATTCTTTTGGAGAAACTCCTTCAAAAAAAAATAAAAAACAAAATATTGAAAAGGCTAAAGAAATATTAGATGGCTTTTATTTTATAGGTATAACAGAACGTTCAGAAGAAGATTTCCCTCTTGTTTGTAACCAACTTGGAATCAAATACATACCAAGTAAAAAGAATAGTGCTAAGAAAAAATACTATACTCAAACGCAGGAAAATTTATTTAAAAATTATATAACTAAAAGTATTATTCCAGACAAAGAGATCTATACTTATGCTCTCAAAAAAAATGAGGCAATCAAAGCTCAATTGGGGATTAATGATCTTTCTACCAAAGGACAGGATATTTTTGATTCTGTTAAAGATCTAACTGGCAGTACCTCTACATACCCTTTCGCCTCAAAGCTAAATTTTCTTCCCCTCGTCAGTATTGTTATTCCTTTCAAAGATAAGCCCCATTTCTTAGAGGCATGTATAAAATCAATACTAAACACCTCGGCCTACAAAAATGTTGAAATTCTTTGTATCGATAATGGAAGCGTCGAATCCGCTACAAAATCTTTATTACATGTCATTTCTAAACACGAACACATTCAAGTGATCGATGCCAATCTACCGTTTAATTTTTCTAAGCTCTGTAACTTGGGAGCTCAGGCAGCAAAAGGAAAGTATATATATTTCCTTAATGCGGATACCGTACTTTCTCAAGATTCCATTGTGAGCCTTGTAGAAACTGCCGAACGAGATGATTCTATTGGAGCGGTTGGGAGTAAGATGGTTTTTTCTCATAGTGGCAACAAAATACAAGAAGCTGGAAGTATTGTCTGGAATGATGGCTCCACTCTCGGGTATGGTCGAGATGCAAATCCCTTAGACCCACGATACAACTTTGTACGAGAGGTAGATTACTGCTCTGCCTGCTCTTTATTGGTAGATAAAACAGTCCTTGAAGCAATTGGTGGATTTGACGAGAACTATGATCCAGCTTACTACGAAGATACAGACCTGTGTGTGATGATCCAAGATGCCGGATATAAGCTCATGTACCAGCCTCATTCGGTTGTTTTCCATCATGAAAATGGATATGTCGGTTCTAATGCTGCCCCTCTCATCAAAAAACATCGTGAGAGGTTCTGTCAGAAATGGTCTTCTCATCTCAGACACAAGCTTGAACCTCACTCTAAAAACATACTTTCTGCAAGTAATACTGCTGCTGGGAAGCGAATATTATTCCTAGATGATGTAGTTCCTGATATATCTAAAGGACAAGGATACCCTCGGGCATTCAAACTTTTAACCACACTTGTAAATCTCGGATATCAGGTAACATTTCTTCCTTTGTCTGATAGCTCAAAATCTGATCCTTATACCTCTATTTTACAACAAAAAGGAATTGAAGTTCTCCATGGCGAAATGTTTGAACTAGAATCATTACTACTTGATCGACTAGATTTTTTTGATGCGGTTTTCGTCAGTCGTCCTCACAATATGCAAAAAGCTTTTGAGATACTAAAACAACATATCCCAAAGACTCCTATAGTATACGATGCCGAGGCTATTTGTGCCATAAGAGAAACACTGAAAGCGAAACATCATAAAACCCATAAAGTCTTGCAGTGGAGCATCGAGGAAGAAATTAATTTAGCAAACAAGGCTGACTCTATTGTCTCAGTTTCTCAAAAAGAACAACAGATGTTTAAGGATTATGGATGCCAGAAGGACGTACATGTAATTGGTCACCCGGTGGTAGCTGATTTTTCTAGCAAAGGGTTTGATGACAGAAAAGATATTCTATTTGTTGGAGGTGGGATTGCTCCGGGAATGCCAAATGAGGATGCTCTTTTATATTTTTTAAAAGAAATTTTTCCTGAAGTAGAAAAACAAACTGATGCAAAATTTCATATTGTTGGAAGAATTAATTCTCCAAAAATAAAGTGTCTCCAATCTGAGCGGGTTATTTTACATGGTTTTGTTGAAGATATAGAGCCTTTTTATAACGATTGTAAAATGTTTGTAATCCCTCATAGATTTTCTGCCGGAATCCCGTGGAAATTACATGAAGCTATGGGGAAGGGGCTCCCATCGGTTGTTACTAGTTTAATTGGAGAACAGGCCCAGGTAGAAAACAAAAAAGAGGCCATGGTCGCCCAAGACTCTCATGATTTTTCTAATAAAATTATTGATTTGTACCAGGATAAAAATCTCTGGAATTCTCTCCGAAGCAATATCCGCGAATATTTAAAATTACATTGTGATCCTAAACTATTTACACAAGAACTAAGTCTTATTTTGAAAAAATTACATATTACCCCTCAAATCTCAAAAATAAAAACTACTCCTACTAGCTCAATCGATGGTTTTACAACCGTGTTACACTCCCTTGACTTACTTAATTCAAATCTTCAAAAACTCTCACCCCCAAAGCCAACCCCAAACTCTTCTGAAATAATAATACCAAGTCGGAGTACTTCTAAAAAAGATTTTTATTTAGGACTTCAGTTACTTAAAAGAGAGGGAATTTTAAAATTTATTCATCGTCTTTACTGGTATATCCGAGGAAAAAGACTTCCACATGAAATTCCTGCAAGAAAATAAAAAATAGTGATTTTGGACTATTTCGTTAGGGTCAAATAAACATGCTAGATTTGATTCTCACAGGGCTTCGCCCACTTGAAGAAGAGTTATTAAGGATATATAATACATCTTTTGAGGTAAACCATAAATCTGATACATCGCCTGTCACGCAAGCGGACATATGCTCTCACCTAGAGCTCTCAAAAATCCTAAAACCCTTTGGATATCCTATTCTCTCTGAAGAATCTACTGAAAACTTTGATCGATCTACGACTAAAACTTTTTGGGTTATTGACCCTCTTGATGGAACTAAGGATTTCATCCAACAAACTGGTGAGTTCTCAATAATGATTGGTTTAGTAAGAGACGGAATTCCAATATTTGGAATTGTTTCAGTTCCAGCAAAACAAAAAATTTATTATGCAGAAAAAGGAAAAGGGGCATATCTTATTAAAAATAATGGAGCGCCTCTCAAGCTAGAAGTTTCAACTAATAAAACAATCCGAAATGCTTCTTTTATAACGAGTCGAAATCATTTTGCAAACAGTATGCAAAAATTTACAGAAAACAACAAACTAAGGCTAATAAAGTGTGGTAGTAATGGAGTAAAATTAGGTTTTATGGCAGAAGGAATGGCCGATGTTTTTTTTAATCCAACAGACAAAATGGGGCTCTGGGATATATGTGCTCCACAAATCATTCTTGAAGAATCGGGAGGCACTGTCTCCGACTGTCACGGGCTCCCCATTGACTACCTTTCTTCAAATACCAAAATTCCATTTGGTATCGCCGCGTCCAATACTATACTCCATAAAGTACTAACTGATTTTACTAAAACGCTCTAATGAAGTCTTCCTCTACCTCTGAACAAATCCTCTCTCCCGAAGAAATTGATGTTATTTTCTCTAACTTGGATACATATCCAAAACTGGTTATTGAAAACCTTGAACTCAGAAAAGATATTCAAAATATTGCTCATGGGGTTTATGCCCCCATAACTGGTTTTATGAAAAAAGATGACTTCACTCGTGTTCTCAAAGACATGCGATTGGCCAACAACTCTGTATGGTCAATCCCGATTACGCTTGATAT
>JABAZT010000004.1:37260-56633 GCA_018608565.1 Candidatus Altimarinota bacterium | reverse complement strand
TGGGCTTATTTGTGGAGTTGTTCTTTGGAATGTTTCTAACTTAAAATTACTCCCGTCAATTAAAGATCCAAATATTGTAATTTCATGGGAAGGAATTCCAGGAGGTTCATATGACTCTTCGGACAAAATAATAGGAAGACTTGGAGCAGAGGTTTCAAAACTTGAAGGTATTGATCATGTTTCTGTCCACATGGGACGAGCGATTAGAGGGGATGAAATTGTTGGAATTAATGAAGCAAAATTATTTATAGGAGTTGATCCAAAAGCCAAATATGAAGAGGTGAAAGGTAATATAGAGGAAATTATGACCTTCTATCCAGGAGCGAAAACAAGTATTGATTCCTATTCAGATAGTATCGCAAATAAACATTGGGGCCACGATGAAAAAGATTTGAGAGTTCGTGTTTATGGTCCTCAATTTGAGCTACTTGAGGCAGAAGCACAAAAAATTAGAGAACTAGTGGCAGCGGTAGATGGAGTTGCAGAGCTTGAGATGAAAGCCAAAATTACTAAACCTGTCATTGAGGTTGAAGTTGATCTCCAAAAAGCTCAGCAATATGGTATCAAGCCAGGAGATATAAGGAGAGAGTCAGGAATATTAATTAATGGACTTATTGTTGGATACTTATTTGAGGAGCAAAAAGTATTTGAAGTTGTGGTTCAGGGGGAGCAAGGAGTAAAAGAGAGTATTACGAGTCTTGAGGAACTAATTGTGGGATCATCTGTAGGGCAAAATATTCGTCTAAAAGACATTGCAGATATACGCGTGGCACAAGCCTTTGATGTCATTGAGCGAGAAGCCTTTTCTCGATATGAAGATATTACCTTTGAGGTTGAATCGCGAAAGGGGACGGCTGTAGTGAAAGAAATAGAGACTCTATTGAAAGGACTTGAGCTTCCGCATGAATACCACGCCGTACTTTCTGGAGAATTCATGGAAGAGCGAGAGAGCAAATTTTACATATATATTCTAGTTATTCTGGTTGGATTTTTGCTTCTCTTACATGCACTTCTTGATAGCTGGAAACCTGCTTCTCTCCTTTTTATTCTTTCCGTTTTTGCTGTTGGTGGAGGAGTTTTAATGGGACTGCTTTTTGGAGGAGGAATATTTGTTATGGCATCACTTATTGGAATCATTCCAGTGGCTGGAATTTCAGCCCGAAGTGGTATTTTACTTATTAAATCATATAAAAATATTCAAGAAAAAGGCGTGCTGAATGCGAAAGATATTATCACTGAAGGAACACGGAAAAGATTTGTTCCAGTATTGCTCACAACGGTGTCGACGATCTTAGTATTTTTACCAATTTTTATTATAGGAAATAGTGCTGGAAATGAACTTGTATATCCAATGGCCATTATTGTTGTTGGAGGATTTATAGCGTCTGCATTTATAACGCTTACAGTACTTCCATTTCTTTATCTAACTTTTGTTCAAGAAAAAAAATGAAATTAAAATTTATTTATACGGCTTGCGTACTTGTTTTTATGGTTTTATTTGTGAATGCGATCATCAATGCCATAAGCCATGATGATCATGAAGTGAAGGCTCCAGCTCATAGGGTGCCACTCGAAGAGAAAGGATTTTATTTAGTTAAGCTCGAACAAAAAGCCGCAGAAAGACTTGGTATTGAAACCGTAACCGGACAAACATCAACCATTCCTCATAAAGCTCTTTTTTATGATGAAAAAGGAGGAACATGGATTTACACCGAGCCACAGGAATTAGAGTATGAGAGAGAGTTCGTAAGTGTTGACTATATTGAAGATGGGATTGTGTATTTACATGATAATGTTGACCCATCTAAGAAGGTTGTTGTTACAGGGATTATGGAGCTATACGGTATTGAATCTGGTTTTGGAGGAGGAGGTCATTAAAGAGTCTTTGATTAAAAAATAATTATATGAAGTGGTTACTAAATCTTTGCCTCAAATATAAATACCTAGTCGTTTTTCTAACGGCGGTACTCGTGGTATTTGGGGTTCTTAGGCTAAGAGAAATGCCAGTAGATGTATTTCCTGAATTTGCTCCTCCATATGTAGAGATTCAAACAGAAGGACCAGGAATGTCCGCTTTTGAAATTGAAAATTTGGTAACCATTCCGCTGGAGGAGGCGTTTCAAAACGTTCCAGGGTTAGATGTTATTCGATCAAAATCTGTACAGGGGCTTTCGGCTATTCGTCTTATTTTTAAGCAAGGAGCAGATCAAATGGAGATCCGGCAGCTAACAGAAGAACGTCTTATGACGGTGCTTCCTAATTTAGTACCTCCTGCGGATTCACCGCGAATGTTGCCACCACTTTCATCTACCAGTCGGATGCTAAAGATTGGGATTTCTTCAGACACAATGTCACTTATGGATCTTTCCATGACGGCTTATTGGAGGATTGTTTCACGTCTAAAACAAATCCCTGGGGTTGCGAATGTTGCCATCTGGGGAGAGCGGTTCAAGATGCTGACGCTTAATATGGATCCAGAGAAGCTTGAGAGATATGGGGTAACGGTAGATGAGGTTTTGGAAGTAACATCTGAGACGCTTGAAACTGGATTAATGTCCTATACTCCAGGGGGGAAGACTGAAGTTGAAGGGTGGGTAGATACGCCAAATCAAAGATTGAGTGTGCGTCATATTTTTTCGGCCCATACCCCAGAAGAATATGGAGAAATAAGTGTGTATGACAGAAAAAAGGAAGATGGAACCCCTCTTCTCTTGAAAGATATTGGAGAGGTTGTATGGGTAAATCAACCCATGATTGGAGATGGAATTATAAATGATGAACTTGGGATTTTGCTGATTGTAGAGAAATTCCCATGGGGAAACACCCTAGAGGTAACCAAGGAGATCGAAAGAGTATTAGGCGATATGAAGCCAGGGCTTCAGGATATAGAAATTGATACGACTATCTTTCGTCCAGCAACGTATATTCAAACTTCTATTAATAATTTGAAACACGCGCTCTTGATAGGTTCTGTTCTCGTGGTTTTAGTGCTGCTGATTTTCTTATGGGAATGGCGTGTGGCACTTATTAGTGCGATCATCATTCCTTTGACGATGGTTATTACTCTCATCATCATTTATTTCTTTGGGTTGAGTGTAAATGTAATGGTATTATCAGGGCTTATGATTGCGATAGGAGCGATTGTAGATGATGCAATTGTAGATGTAGAAAATATTTCTAGGCGCTTAAGACTTTTGGAAGGAGAGAAAAGTATTAAAAAAATTAAAAGTATTATCTTTAGTGCCTCTCTTGAGGTACGAAGTGTAATTATTTATGCATCGTTGATGGAGATTATTGTGCTGATTCCAGTCTTCTTTTTAGATGGTTTGTCTGGAGCTTTTTTCAACCCACTTGCAGTGTCATATGTAATCGCAACAATTGTTTCTCCAATTATTGCCTTGACCGTTACGCCTGTGCTTATTTTGATTTTTGCCCAGAAAGGGGTGAAAAAAAATAAAGAGTCACGTTTTATGCAGTGGCTTCTTCCGCGATATACTAAAACACTTGAAAAAGCGATGAAGGTTCCAAAAGTAGCTTATGCTTCGATTCTAGGACTTCTTATTGCAACCGGAATTGCCTTCCCATTCTTGGGGCAAGAGTTATTACCAAATTTCAAAGAATCAGATTTCTTGATGCACTGGCTTACAAGGCCAGGAACTTCGCGCCAGGAAATGAATCGAATTACAATTGAATCAAGTAAGGAGTTACGAGCGATTCCAGGAGTTCGAAATTTTGGAGCTCATGTAGGGAGAGCTATTGCGGCCGACGAAGTCGTAGGAATTGATTTTACAGAAAACTGGGTAAGTATTGATCCAAAAGTTGATTACGACAAAACCCTTACGGCGATTCAAACAACAGTTGATGGCTATCCAGGAATTGTACGGGATGTACAAACCTACCTAAAGGAGCGTATTCGGGAGGTTCTTACAGGATCTAGTGCGGCTATTGTGGTACGGATTTATGGTCCTGATTTAGAGACGCTTCAAGAGGTGGCTCAGAATGTTATGGAGAAACTAAGAGATGTTGAAGGAATTTCAGACCTTCATCTTGATCACCAAAAGTCTATTGCTCAAATAGAAATTAAGGTTGATCTGAAAAAGGCTCAAGCTTATGGAGTAAAACCAGGAGATGTTCGTCGTGTGGCTGCTGCCTTTATTGCGGGAACCGAAGTAAGTGATATTCATGTTGATGGTAAAGTATACGAAGTATTTGTTTGGTCTGATAAAGATATACGAAAAGATAAAACAGATATTGAACGACTGCTTATCAGTACCCCGTCAGGTGAACATATTCGGTTATCAGAGATTGCAGAAATAAAGCTGGCTCCAACGCCAAGTTCTATTTACCGAGAAAATAATTCTCGACGGCTCGATGTAGAGGCAAATCATCGAGGGGGTGATCTTGGAGATGTGGCAGGTGATGTCGAAGAGATTCTTAATACAATTGACTTCCCACTTGAGTATCGATTCGAACTAATAGGGGAGTTTGAGGAAAGACAAAGGTCTCAAACAAAACTGCTCTTGATGAGTATTGGAGTATTTCTTGGAATGCTTTGTCTGCTCTTTACATTGTTTAACAACTGGAGGCTCACATTCTTAACAATTGGGATTATTCCAATTGCACTAGCTGGAGGAGTTCTTTCTACTTTTATGATTGGAGAACAGCTTATTTCTCTTGGGTCACTTGTAGGGTTCTTAACAGTTCTTGGGGTCGCGACCCGTAATGGGGTAATGCTCTTGAGTCATTATCAGCACTTAGAGAAAGAAGAAAATATGATCTTTGGGAAAGAGCTTGTTATTCGAGGGGCACAAGAGCGACTAGCTCCAATCCTTATGACGGCTTTTGCCACAGGGTTTGCTCTTTTGCCAATAGTTCTTGTAGGAGATTTGCCAGGACATGAAATTGAGTATCCAATGGGGGTGGTGATTATTGGAGGGCTTATTACTTCAACGCTCTTAAGTTTATTTGTGATTCCTTTCTTGTATTTAAAATTTGGAAGAGGGAAAAACGTTCAAAAAAATAACTAAGGAGTAAGTGTTTTATCGTGATATAAATATGGAAGGGAGCTCAAAAACTATGAACTGAAAAATTCGTAGTTTTTTGTTATGGATTAATACGCTTGAACAAGCATAGCAATAGAATATCTATAGAGATAGTAAATTTAAGAAATAATTCGATATATTCCAACGAGTCCTTTGTTCTAAAAATTTTAAACCTGAAATCTGTTTTTTCGCATTGAGCAATTTTGTGTCGTGAGGCAAATGTATCTGGCGTCGTTCAAATGCGACAGAGGTGGTTCGGAAAAAATAGGAAACAAAACGATAGTGAGTACAATGCTCTAGTATGAAGGGTTTTTATGGTTTCATAATCATTTTAGGGATTTTTATAGGGTATCATTTACTGGATGATTTACATGATATTAGGATACTTAAAAAAATAGAGTCATTGGCAATAAAACCAAATTCTGAGTTTGGACCTGGGATAATAGATGTAGAATCCTTTTTTAATACGCCTGAGGATTATTTAATTGTAGATGTAAGAGAGGACGAAGAATATGACTATAGTCGCTTTAATCATCCTCATCTTAGGATGCGTCTGGGAGAGATTTTTAACAATAAAGCATTTCATTTGCAGTTAATGAAAGAGAAGCGAAAATTACTATTTATTTGTTATACTGGGGATCGATCATATGAAGCTAGAAAATGGCTTGAAATGAAATATCCATTTCATGATTTTGAGGCCTATAGTTTGAGAGGAGGAGTTAAATTTGTCTGGCCAAGGCTCGAGAAAAATGCAGAATATAGAGATCAATTTTGGATTGGACCATTAAAGACAGAAACACCGGATTATCCAGGGAATGCGATAATTTCTAGGCGAAAGATATTGAATACAGATGTGGTAGTTTTAACTAATGAATTGCTTTATGAATCCTGGAAAGATCCAAAGGAAAAAATACAGTTTCACATGAGAAATAAGAGTGATGCAGAAATGGAACAATTTTTAAAGCAGATAGAAGGAAAGCGAGTATCGATCGTGTGTGGCTCTTGGAGTGAATGTTACTATACCCGTATTCTGGGACATAGGATTTATAATCGACAGTCTTCTCAGTATATCGGATATTTACCAGAACATACGAATGAAAATAAATAGATATTCTTGGTTTTTAGTGTTCTTTGTTTTGGCAAGTAATACTTGTCATGCTATCCCAAATTTAGTGTCGGTGAGTGCTATGATGGGGGTTATAGTACAGATATTAGTATTTATCGTTGGAGCTGTGGTTTTTATTTTTGGAAAGTTCAAACAAAGCCAAAAATTATTGTTAATTGGGAGTTCATTTATCCTTGCAGTTGGGGTATGGTGGGTGGTAGGGAATCTCCACTAGTCTGAAAAAAGACTATTTCCTTTGTATTGAATTTGAGAAATAAGTTTCAAAACCTGTTGATTCAGGGAAGGGAGCGGTTCTTCCGTGGTATAATCCAAAGGAGTCATGAGAGCTTCAACACTCCTAGAAAGAAATTCTTCTGGATCCAGGTAATAGGCTTCAAGTTCTTGTTTACAGCGAGCTGAGGCTAGGCCTATTTTTTGATTTACTTTCTGGGTATATTCGGCTTGAGAGGTTAGAGTGTCAGTAATTTCTTGGGCTTGAGGGATCGTAATTTCTAGACCTTTGTATGCTTGTAGAAAATAAAGGTGATGGACAAATTCGTGACCAATGAGAGGGATTTCCAATTGCGTTTTAAGTCCATTCGGGACAAGGATTCGCATAGTTCCATGCTCATACATAGCTCGAGGAATACGGCAGAAATTCGGCAATGCTGTATCATTTACAAATGTATTTTTTTTCTCTAATTCAAAGATGAGTTCTGGGTGTTTTTCGAGTAAAGTGGGAAAAAATTTCGAATCAAAATTTAAATGTGTATCATGATTGTGTAAAAAAAGTTGATTAATAAAAGCAAAGATAAGTATTATACCTGATGTGAGAATTAAATTTTTTTTCATACAATGAATACAATAAATAAAAAATAAAATGATGAAATACTTAATACTACCGTTTGCTTTGCTGATACTTGGCTGTGGGAGTGTCGTTGAGGAAGTAGAAAAAGAAGTAGAACATCAGTCGGAGACTTCTATCTCAGAGGGAAAGCCGGTGGTGGAGATACGTAAATATAAAGACTTTGATGCATTTTATGCTTCTATTGTGTTTTTGGGTGAGGATGTGCCAACAGTAGAGTATAGAGATCAGCTTGATTACGAACACCCAAAAAAGGGGATCGTTGAGTTTTATCCGAAGAAGTATTATGACCGTCATAGTAAGAATCAAGAGGTGTTGAGGGGGAAGTTAGAAGAAATATCTAAGTCAACACAGGTGTTTTGGGTTGGAGAGGAGGCGCTTCCAGAGTCTGTTTCGATACATAATTATTTACACGAAGAAATCGAGTCTCATTCGCCAAACGCTCGAAGAGTTATAAATGCGAGTGAAAAAGAGGGCGTTGCGGTTGATCCGTCGGTTGTGACGGAGGATGCATACTTGCTTTATGCATATACGCTCTTGGGAGAATATGATAAAGCAAACAGTCTAGAACAGGAAATGTGCGATAATACGGAAGTGGGATGTCCTGAGAAAGTTGATTTAGTTGTTAGTGGAAGGGTGACGGATGAGGCGGGGGGAGCTCTTTCTGGAGTTACATTAGCGGTATTAAATTATGAAAAAGAATTTGTGTCCGATGAGGAAGGAGTGTTAGAGGCTATCATATCAGTTCGTAATCCAGATAAGATACGAGTTCGGCTGTCTAAACAAGGATATGCAGATGCCTTTTTGGATGAGTATGTGATCACTGCATTTGGCGAGTCTGCGAAGATGGATTTTTCAGTCGTTTTATTGAAACCCGTAGGGGTAGTTAAGGTGGATATTGGTGGAGTGGGGGTAGAGGTATTAGGGAGTGATGGTTCCGTAGTGGTTTCGTCAGTTGATGAAGGGATAGAAGTTGATGTGATGGAAGAATTTAGCTTTGTTTTGCAAAAAGATAGTATTTTTACGAAGGATGGATCCCAATATAAGGGATTAGCGGACATAGAAGTGTTTTATTTTTCAAATGGAGATGAAATTAAGGATTCCTTTTTGGGATTGGATATAGTTTCTGAGGGGTTCGATTTGCTGGATGCAGGATTAGTTTCATTTGGAATGCCTTATATTAAAGTATTAGGTTCAGATGGGGAGCGGTTGGCAATACAAAAAAAATCACCAATAGTGGTGACGGGTTTTATGCGAAACTATGCGAACAATAAGGGGCTTCCTGAGTTTTTTACTAAAGCTGAGTGGGAAGCAATTTATGAATATGGAAAAGCTTCATCAGAATCATTTCCGATAACATGGAGTGTGACGGAGGACTTATTGGGGAGAACCGAGTCGGAGGGATCATTTGGTCTTTTGTGGAATTTAAGGCAAGATTTAGGGGTATGGGAGCCAAGCAAATATAAGATACTTAATTTAGAGGGAGATTTTCAAACTAATTTTTATACACATGAATAAGCAAATTCGAATCCAGTTTCTTTTTTTGTTTTCTATTGTCCTCTTTGGGGGGACCGTACATGCAGGGTGTACTAATTCGTGTCATAATGTTTGTGATCGAAAAGTGACCAATGATTGGCATCGTGTCGGGGGAGTGAAAGGATGTAAGGTCAACTATGGAGTAAATCGTAAAGTATGTAAGCAGGTTTGTACTAGTGGGAAACGTGCAGATGCAGGTGAATTTATGGACTGGTTTGTGTCGAATTCTTATGCAGCTCCTCCCGCATCTCAGTGTGGAGGGACTTCTCATGTTCAATGTGATGGAACTCCTCCAACGGGAACTGCAAAGTACGTATATGAAAATGGAGTTGTCAAGGTAGTGGTTGCGAGTTGTAACGATAACCTGTCGGGGTGTAAGCCTTCGACCTATACGACCATCAATTTTGATCCAAGTAATCCGACGGCAACGGTTCGGATCTGTGATAAGGCAGGGAATTGTGCAAATATAGCACCTCCTCCGGATAATGTTCCACCAGTGGTAACGATAACCATTGACTGGGCAGAGCGTCTCCTCGAATATGATGTAGTGTGTAAAGATGCACTTACGTTTTGTAAGGTGCAAGATCGAGATAATTATTCTTATGATCCGGCAACAGGAGAGTTTCGATTCACAGTTCCTTATGATGTAAGCAATAAACAGCCCGTATTTAATGTCTGTGATTTTGCAGGAAACTGTAAGGATTATCCAGCTCCTTTTGATATTACGCCTCCACATGGTTTTGTTTCATTTCATGAACCAGAAAAATGGAAAAATGCAGAAAGTTTTCCAGAACTAAAGTGTAGGTTGATTATCTGTGAAGATGATAATTCAGGTTGTTTGGCGGTATATCAAAATGGAAAAGATTATGAAAACGGATTTACGTATACAGATACTGGAGGGGCTATACCTGTAGTAAATGTAGTTACGGATGACTTAGACCCAGTACATAAGGATCAGTGTAAGTTGAATGTATGTGATAATGCGGGGAATTGTAAGGAGTATATTTCTACTGAATTGAAGTACGATGATTACCAGGTCTGCAAGAGTGCTGATGGAATATGTAAAGCTTGTGATCCGGGAGATAATGATTGTCTCTGTATAGTGGGGGATCTAAGTAAGTGTAGGAATGATGGTCCGATTAACTGTTATACAAATCCATTTCATTCTCGATGTCCAGGAACAGCTAATCCCGTGTGTTTATTGGATCCGCTGAGCCCAGGATGTCCGGCGATGAATCCATGTTATCCGACAAAGATATATCCCCAAGCAAAGTGTCCAGAAGATTCCAAAAGATTCTGCTTAAGGAATCCAAATCATTATACTTGTAATACTGGGTGTGGAAGTGGGAATGTGACCTGTGGGGATATACCTAAAATTCCAACAGTTGGAGGAGGGAATAATTAGATCATTATCGCTTCTTAAGAATCCGAGCTTGAACTTTGAAGTATCGATGGATCCAGTTGTTCTCTTGTGAGGGTGGGGTTAGATTCCATTTCCAGATAGAGGGTTTATCAATGCTTACAAAATACTTAGGAAGTTCATTTTGTAGTGATACAAGGTCAATTAAAACTGCTTTTTCAGAATATTCTAAGGACGTTGAGTTCGGTGTATATTGGTCTTGATATACAAGCGGAGTCATAGTTAAGAGGAGTGTACCATCTTTATTTAGTCGGCTATGCATCCAGGATATAAGATCTATCTGAATCTTTAGTGCAAGTTTTTCATAAGATGATTCGAGAGTTTTGAGCGCCATTTGTTCAAGGGTGGTTCCTTCATGAAAAATATGTTCCAGAGTTGTCTGTCCAATGATAGAAAAATAATGATGCTGAAGATTTGTATTTACCTGCGAAAGTATAACGGCTGCAGAAATAAAGTCATAAGTCGTTTGGGGGAGATTGTCTGAAAATTTTTGGGAAGAGTGTCGGTTATATACTTCCGCAATTTTTAGTAATAGGTCGGAGAGCGAGAGAGCCTTAATAGAATCAACTTCTCGAATTATATTTCCTTGAATTTGAGTAAAGTCTTCAATCCACACATTTGTTTTTTTCTGAGGAAATTCTTTTTGCCACTGTTTTATCCCATGATCATCAATATCTATGAAGGTAAGTTCAGAAAATTGTTGGGCTATGTGTTTTCTTGGTAAATCTCTCATATGACCTGGGCCGATAATGAGTGCATTTCCACGAATTGAATTGGTATATTCTTTAAAAAATTGTTTAGATTTATGAACGTGTTCTTTAAAATATTTAGATTCTTCCTTTGTTTGGAAACTGTAATCATCTTTATTTTGAGTAAGAATATGATTGGGAAGTGGCTCTGTGTAAAGAAACATTTATGAAGAAAAACTAATATAAAAAATATAATTTCAATTTGCCTTGGATTTATATTGGTTCTATCCTAGGGAAGATGAAAAAAAATAAAACAAAAGCAAAAATAGCTGTAATACTAGGATCACTATTTTTATACGGCTGTAATACTAGTGAAAATGTAGATGTACCTGATATCAATCCTCCAACCGTTGAGATTGAAGAGCCAGTCGTGGAGGTGCAAAAAAAAATGACCTATGAAGAGTTTGCTTCTGAAGTTGTGTTTAAAGATGGGGATGGGGTAGAAGCTGAAACCGAGTTTTCGATAGAGTCTGGGAACGGTATAGAGCTTGTAGATCTAAAAGTTCTTTATGAAGAAAGTAACGGAGATATTGAGGTGTTAAATGAGAAAATAGAAGAACTAAAAGAGGTGTATAAGGTAGTTCCCGAAGAAGCAACGGAAGTGGAGAGTTTTCATGATTCATTGCATTTGGCTGGGGCAGAAGAGGAAGATGCTTTCCTTGAATATCTAAAAAATATTAAATTAGATGGATTAGATGAAGATGAGTTTTATAAAACACATTATGCTTTGAATCTTGCAGGAAGATATGATGATGCAAAAGACTTAAGAGCAGAATATTGCCCAACAATAGAATGTAGAACCGTAACAGTCTCTATCAAAGGGAGTGTGACAAGTGGAGGAAGAAATTTAGAAGGAGTGAAAGTAAGATTATTGAATGACGATGGGGTTGAGTCTACAACCAAGGGCGATGGTAAGTATGAATTTGAATATGAAGTAATATATCCAAATAAACTTCGATTTTCTGCTTCAAAATCAGGATATTCAACTGGTTTTGGGGATGATTATTTGCTTTTTGAGACAGAGCCAGAAGAGGGGTATGGTGTTAACTTAGATTTCAAGCTGATTGAATCAGATGGTTCAGTTTCTTTGTCTGGGGGAGAGGCGAGTGGGGCTCGTGGGGTGAGAGTTAATAAGAAAGATGATGGATCGTTTCAAATTGAGCTAAATAGTGGAGAGGCTAGTTTTAATGTTAAAGACTTTGTTGATGTTTCTGGAAATAAGGTGGAAGATAATATTGTAGTTGATGTATTCTATTTTTCAGTTTCAGAAGAATCAGAAATACAAGACATGTTTCTTAATATAGACGTACTAGGTGATGAGGTTGCAGTCTTAGGAAATCAGTTTTTGACTTTTGGAATGCCTTTTATAGACATTAAAAACAGTGAAACTGGTGAGCCCGTCTATATTCGAAAAAATAATCCAGCAAAAGTTGAGTTTAACTTAAGAGGAGGTGAGGTTGATGGTGTTACAAGAGATGCAAAAGATTTTTTCTCTGAAGAAAATTGGAATAAAATGATAGAGCTGTCGGTGAATTCGGATGAAGATTTCCCGCTTGATGATGTTGTCTTAAAAGACTTGTTTGATGGTTTGGGAACACTAGAAGGATTGTATCCAATATGGTGGCAGCTTAATTATAATACCGGAATTTGGGAGCCAGCTGGATTTAAAATTTTGGATAGAGATGGTCAAAAAGCTCATGGTATAGTTTATCAAATTGATTAAATATGAAGAATAACACAATGAAAAACGGCGTCCTTAATTCTTGTTTTGTAGTCGGAGTTTTGTCCATAGGGGTTTCCTCTGTGGCTCAGGCAAATGTAGATGCCCCCAGACGGGTCTGTGATGGAGGATTTGGTACTTGTACCGGAGCCTGGAGTGCGGGGTATGGTTTTGGTGCCGGAGGAAAGTGTAAGAAGTATACAGGAACTCAGCGTCAACAGTGTCGAACCATCATGAGAAATTCTCATACTGGAAATCAATCTCCAGCAGTTCGTGCTTGTAGTTATACAGGACAATGTGATAGTACGCCTCCAAAGGTTACAGCAGTGGTTAACTGGACGGATCGCCCAGTAACTGTCACGCCAGTGTGTGTGGATGCTCAGTCAGGATGCAATCCGTCAACTTTTGTGACGGTTGAGTTTGACAAGGATGCACAACCACAAACCGTTAAGGCTTGTGATTTTGCTGGTAATTGTACAACGGCAACACCTCCAGTAGATAGGACTCCTCCAACATGTACAGCATCATATAGGGATCCATTAGCTTGGCATAAGGCAGTAGAATTTCCAGCAAATGGTGGAGATCTGAAGTGTTGGATCAATAGCTGTAATGATGTAGCTGGGACTGGCGAGCAGGCATCCGGGTGTTTGCCCATTCCTCAAAAAGAAAATACTCCAGCCGTTTATAATGATCCTCAGGGAGAAAATCCAACCGTTCAAGTAATAACAAATCCACTACAACCGGTACATGGGGATATATGTGAGGTGCAAGTCTGTGATAATGCAGGTCATTGTAGTCGATGTGATACATCGGATGCTCCATTGAAATATGACAATAGTGCAGTTTGTAAGCGTGCGGATGGAGTCTGTAAGACTTGTGATGATGGAGACAATGATTGTCTTTGTATAGCTGGCGACCCAAGTAAGTGTAGGGCTGATGGCCCTATTAACTGTTACACAAACCCATTTCATTCTAGGTGTCCAGGAACAAGTAATCCCGTCTGCTTACTTGATCCATTGACTCCTGGATGTCCGTTAATGAATCCATGTTATCCAACAAAAATATATGCCCAAGCAAAGTGTCCAGAAGATTCCAGACGATTTTGCTGGAGAAATCCAAATCATTATACTTGTAATACAGGATGTGCGAGTGGAGATGTAACTTGTGGAGATGTTCCAAAAGTACCCGTAACTGGGGGAGCTACAGGGGTTGTTAATTGTACCTCAGCTGCAGATTGTTCTGGGGGGACTATATGTTCAGTTGATGCAGGGGTGTGTAACTCAAATTCTAATTGTACTGGAGCTATATGTACGGACGAATGTTGGGGGACATGTATAGATCAAAATTCAGCAACAAATAAAGTTGTCTGTGAAGCTAATAACGGAAACTGGCTTTCAGAGTTTTCAGAATGTGAAGGTCTAACTGAAGAAATTTGTACTAATGTTCAAGGGACTTTCAATAGCTGTGCTTCATCTTGTAGAAATAATCCGGATCAGTCTATTATATGTACACAAGAGTGTGTTCAAGTTTGTAAATGGTGATAGAAAATACAATAAACTCAATTTGGTAATTAAGATCTTCCATTGGTTGATCTTTTTTGCGTCAGTTAAAACTAAAGAGGGAGAAAATAAAGTTTGTTGTGTGGCTATGAATATCATAGAATGTAGATCATGGTTTGTAGGCTTAATTTTTACCATTCAAAAATGAATTCAATATTGGTTTTGTTAATATTAATAGTAAGTCTCTCAATGATCGGTTGCTCTCAAGGTGGACAACAGAATAAGCTGGAAATAGAGAGCGAATATTTAGTTGATCAGAATATTGATTTAGTTCTTTTTAGTTCTTTTAATGAATTTTATTCAAGTATTTACTTTCTTGATGGAACACAGCCTGGAGTCGAAGATACAGTTCAATTTTACTATGAAATAGATGATTCATTAGAAAAAACAGGAATAAGGACTATTAGGGTTAAAGAATTTTATGATCAAAATAAAAATAACTCAGAGCTATTACGTCATTTAGTTTATAGGATTTCAAGGGCCAAAAAAGTCAATGACCTAAAAGAGTAAAAAGATTTTTTATATTGGGTGATTGATACTACAATATTAAAAATGCTTATCTTTTTTCATGAAAATAAAACACACAGCTTGTCGGAGTATAGCCATACTCACTTTCTCTATTTTTTTTAGTCTCGGACTAATAACATTTGCAGAAGCGGCGCCACCACCACAGGCCGAAGAAAAAAGTCAAAACCTATACTATCCAAGTTGTTTATTTGCTAATACATCGGATGATTTAGCGGCATGTCAGGAGTTTTGTTTAGAGAGTCCTAATCATTGGGGATGTAATGCTATTTGTATGACAGATCCATCTAAGTGTACGCCTGCATATCCAAGGTGTACCATAAATCCAAAAGCAGAAGGATGTCCTTTGTTTTGTTTGGACAATCCTACAGATAATGCTTGTAGTTATGTTTGTGCAGTTGCACCACAATTTTGTATTACGGAAGCATTGGATGTAGCCGGTTGTAAATCATTGAGCAAAGAGGCTTGTTTGAGCGAGAGCGACACCTGTGCTGTGGTTGAAGGGGCCAAGGCTTGTACTTGTCAAAACGATGTATTTATTGGTTGTCAGGAAGGATTTGATAGTATTGGGTGTTCTGAGATAAGAAATCAAAATATATGTACAATTACGGCAGGTTGTAAGTCTGAACTAACGGAAGATGGTGATACTTTTTTGAGTTGTGTTTCTGCAGAAACCGTAGTCTCAGCAAATTGTAATCAGCAAGGAGCCGAAACATGTGATAGTACTCCAGGATGTTTTGCAGAAAAAAATTCAGATAATGAATTTGTAGTTTGTATTCCTGCTAATAGTGAATCATGTGGAAGTTATGATTCTACTCAGTGTACTTCGGGAAATGGATGTGAATCTATTCTTGGAACACAATGTAGTTGTCCTTCAGAAAAAGAATTTTATGGATGTGTACCAAAAAATATTGAACCAGTCGGAGAAAAAAAGATAGAGCCAATAGATATTTGTGAAATAGATCCATTTGCAGTTGATAGATTTGGAGAATTTAAGTGTGAATTAGATCCAAGTTATTGTGCACAACGTCCTGGGCATTGGCTTTGTCGTCCAGAATGTCTTGAGAACTCACAAGCTTGTGTAGATGAAAACGGTCAAACAACGGTTCCGAGAGAATGTCTAGATAATCCAGCAAGTTGTGCAGATAAAGTTATGCCACTTTGTATTCATGCCTTAGACGAAGAAAAATGTATAGATATATGTATTGAAAATCCAACACATTGGGCTTGTAATTGGATTTGTTTATATCAGGAAGGGGCTTCTTGTAAGACTACATTTAAAAATTGCGAACTAAATCCCCAAGAAGAAGGATGTCCTAGCTTTTGTGGAGCGAATCCAGAGCATGAATCTTGCGAATATATTTGCAAGGTAACTCCAAAGATTTGTGAAACAGGCGCTTCGGTTAATAGTGACACAACAGGGCAAGATGATATAAATCAAGAATTAAAAGTTTGTGACGTAACACCATATGCAGATGGATGTCAAAACTACTGTCAGCTTAATCCAACAAGTAAAGGTTGTCCTGCTATTTGTACTTTGAACTCAAATTCTACAGATTGTGCACCAGCCTGTATGGGAACTAATAAAGGAAATTGTGGTAAAAAATATTGTCAACTTCATCCAGAAGATTTAGCTTGTGAAGGAAAAACAGAAAAAACCTACTGTCAGGCTAAACCAGAAGCTGATGGGTGTAATGAGTACTGTGTAATAAATCCAGAGGTAGATGGATGTGTTTCGTTCTGTGAACGAATGCCAGAAGATCCAAAGTGTTGTACAGAAGTAGATGGGAAATGTGCGGAAGTAATTACCAAGGTGCCAGGGGTTGGACCAGCAGAAGAATATACATTGGTAGATTTCTGTGGAATTACGAACGGAGTAGCAACAAAAAATACAACATTGTTTCCATGTAAAAAAACTCCAGATGAGTCTTATTGTGATAAGAACCCAACAGCTTTGATGTGTGAAGTTTCATATGATCCATTTACTAAGTGTACTGGTTCAGAGTCAGAGTGTCTTGGGGGGCTAATCCTAGAACATAAAGGGCTTGGTATTGGGCAGATTAATGCAGCAGTAAACCAATCAGATCAAGGAAGTCGTTTCCGTGCAAATGATGGTGAAATTTCACTTCAGTTTTATCTTGATGAAGTAAAATCAATTTCTGGTCAGGGAACTTCTGGAATTAACTTTACGGATGACACTCAGAACTGGGTTTCACACGTAGCGATAAGAGAGACCTCTGGAAGTGGTAAATCTGAAACATTTGTGAATCCATCAATTAGTTTTAATGGCTATCCATATTTTAGCTGGAATATGAATCAACATATGTGGAAAGGAGGTACGACTCCAATTTTCCAGAAAACAGGAAAATATGAATACGTTCTCTCTGTCTGTGATCGTGCTGGAAATTGTTTATACTCTCCAAAGCACTATCTGGAAGTAGTTCCAGCAGCAGTAGATGCAAGTAAATCAACTTTTACAAGTGCTTGTAATGCAAATCAAAATTGGGAAGAAGCAGGGGTTGCCTATTCAGATGGAGTTGATGGGTGTGAATTTACAATTAATTTAGAAGATAAATATGGTAATAAATTTGCTCCAGGAAGTGAAGGACGAGGAAAATATAGCATCAAAATTTCAGATAAAACTGGAACACAAAACTACAGCATGATCAAACGAGGGATAAATGCTTTTTATGATGCACTTCGATTTAGACAGGGAGGAAAAAATTCAAATGTATTAGCTACGACAACAGATACAACAGGAGAAACAGTATTTGATATCGTAAGTTTCTTACCTTCTGCAGATGCCGTTTCACTACCAGTATGTGTAGATAAACGATTAAATATATTAAACGCTCCTTCAAATAAAAAACTCACACTTGAGTTTAATTTACCTGCATATGATGAGTTTGGAGGATTTCTTTCTCAACAAAGACAGTCATTTACAGTAGGTCCTGAGGGTGATGTGAATAGTTCTTCACTTGGAGTGTTGTTTGCACCATTACTAAGTACAGAGTTAGCTATAGATAGTCCACCACCTGTAAAAGCAGTTGTGAAGCCAGGCGAACTTGAAACTCCAATTTATTTCCAAGTTTCTACGCAAAATGCCACAACAACAATTCCAGAAAATCTAACCGTAGAGGTTACAGGTCTTGGGGGGGCTGTAGAAATGGAAGATCTAGACTTTAAAGATACAATAACCTATGAATTTCAAGGAGAACCAAATAGCCCAGCGGTAAAGAATGAACCAACTTACTTTACACTAGGGGGAGAAGGAACGGATCTAAATTTTGGATTTAGTACGGTAGTAAAATATTTCATCTCTCCTGAAATTTCAGGAACTAAAGATGGAGTAACAGTTCAATATCCAGGTGCTAATTTCGGACGAAAGTTCTGTAGTGTAGATTATACTGCGGAATTGACAGGTGGAGTAAATACAAATCTTTCATTAGGGCGAGTTCCAATGAGAGGGGTTGATATAGAGGGAGGATTTATGCAACTTACCGATAGCGCAAAATATGTACCAATGAGCCAAAAAGATGCTCAAGAGGCACAAGCCGATCAAGGAGGAGCTCATGATGGGGATGTCAAAAATGAAGCCTTCAAACTTAATGCAATGGATGCAGATAGATCCAATCTAAGAGATGGACTGCGAAGTGAAATCAACACGCTTATAGGAGGACTCAATGCCGATCATGAATTAAATAATGATATTTTAACACTGAAGCTTACACTAGATGGAGACAAGGTTGTGGGTGGTGTAATACCAGATCATCAAAGAAATTACACCTACATAAAATCAGAACCTAGCAAAAATGGACTAGTTGTATTTGATGGGGGAACATTGACTGGGAAACATACGGTAATTATTGAGAACGCAAATCTTCTGATAACTGGAAATATAGAATATGAAAACGAAGCAGATGATTCTTGGGCTTTCGTATTACTCAATGATGCAGAGGTCTTCATGCCTGAGTTTGAAAAAACAGCTGAAAGCGACAAAGGATTCCTTAAACCAGGACAAGAATTTTATGGAAACATATATGTAAATGCAGGAGTGCGAGAAATGGTAGGGACCTACTTTGCAGATGGGGCTTTCACAAGCACGCTTAAAACAGGAACCGATTATGATACGGATAGACCAAGCCTTCTGGATGATGTAGAGAGAGGAAAATCTGGAGATTTCAAGCAACAACTAGTACTAACTGGATCGCTCTTTACTCAGAATACTATTGGGGGATCTAAGCTAGGGAAAGCAGAACAAGAGGATGGGACAGAAGTAAGTGGAATCGTTGATCCATGGGGAAGGTCCTTTGATCTTTTTGCCGATAGAGATCGAGCTACAAAAGAAGCTAGAATCTTTGATCTTCATTTTGTAAGACAGTTTGCATACTCTGATACAGATACTGTTGACGGAACAGTTACCAATAATTCAGGTCAATGTTCGATAGTCGCAGGTACAGATGAAAAGATTAATGACCCAGAGGGGGATGGAGGATGTTACTCCAATAAAAATTCATTTGTGATACGACTAGATCAAAAAGTATCCACACAGACTCCTCCAGGATTTGATACCAGTTTTTCTTACACAGCATTTGAATAAAACTAGGTATCTCATGAGCTAAGGATAAAAAGCCAAGATCATATGATCTTGGCTTTTTTCTCTATTTGATAAAGACAATTATCAAGGATTACTAATTTTATTAGCTAGAAAAGAGAAATATAATTACCCCTAAAAATTATTCATCAAGAGAAGTAAATATCTTGTAATTATTTGAAAAATTGAGGAGATCAAATAAAAATTATTCTAGTTAATTCATATAGCGTTTTTATTTATTCCTTTTCAATGAAAAAC
>JABAZT010000004.1:4403-37250 GCA_018608565.1 Candidatus Altimarinota bacterium | reverse complement strand
ACCGCAAGCGCTTCCACGATCTTATCAATATTTCCATCCATGATAGATGGAATATTAGAAAAGTTCTGTCCGATACGATGATCCGTAACACGATCTTGTGGAAAGTTATAGGTTCGGATCTTATCAGAACGATCTCCTGAACCGATAGAAGCCAGACGTTTCTCTCCTAGTGCGGCTTGCTTCTTCTCAGCCTCAATAGCAGCCAGACGAGCTCTCAGTACTTTAAAAGCTTTATCTTTGTTCTTATGCTGTGATTTTTCATCCTGACACGTTACTACCATTCCAGTAGGAACATAAGTAAGACGTACAGCAGAATCTGTCGTATTGACCGACTGTCCTCCACATCCACTCGATCTAAAAACATCAACTCGTACATCATTTGGATTTATCTCTATCTCTGCATCTTCCACCTCAGGCATTACGACTATAGATACAGCAGATGTATGCACTCGACCTTGAGATTCCGTATCAGGAATTCGTTGAACTCTATGGACTCCAGCCTCAAATTTTAGCTGTCCATAGGCTCCAAAACCGTCAACTCGAAAGATACATTCTTTTATACCTCCCGCTTCATTTATACTATCACTCATCAGTTCACATTTAAATTCCTGTTGTTCTGCGTATCGAAGAACCATTCGTTGAAGCTCTTCAGCAAAAAGACAAGATTCATCTCCTCCAACTCCAGCTCGTATTTCTACGATACAGGGTTTATCGTCATTAGGATCCTTAGGAATAAGAGCTGTTTTAAGATTCTCCTCAGCCACTGGAAGATTTGCCTTGGCTTCATCAAGTTCCATTTTTCCCATTTCAAGCATCTCTGAATCCTTTTCTGATTTAAGTATTTCTTCAGCATCAGTCTTCTGATTGTAGTATTGTTTATAAATTTTGGCTGCCTCAAACTTAGGCTCAAAAGCCTTTCGCTGTTGAGACAGCTTTACAGACTTTGCCTGATCCTGATAAGTTTCAGGGTTAGCCAATTCAGCTTCAATAGCTTTAAACTCAGTAATAACTTGGATGGCTTTTTCTATCATGGTATAGAGAATATAGGCGAGGTATCTATTTTATCAAATTTGACAGCGGAATGATTCTTCTTATCGTTGGATTTGTAAATGCAAAACCTTTTCTTTTATTTCTGGAATTTCTATTTCGCTCCTTCACGAGTGAGAGTCCGGTCGTAAGCAAAAGATTTTAATGCTGACCTTGAGACCTCTCACACTATGTGGGAGTTTTTTTTAACGCAAAATAATAATTAACTGTTAACTACTAACCATTTATCATGTCATTCACTGTACAAAAACCACTTCCGAAAGCACACGAGGTACTTACTAAACTCCCTCTTGATCCAAAACTATTTGCACAAGTAGAACGAGATCAGCAAGAAATCAAAGATATACTAGAAGGAAAAGATGATCGAAAACTACTAATAGTTGGACCGTGTAGTGCCTGGCCAGAAACAGATGTAGTAGAGTATGCAAAGAAACTAAAGGCCGTGGAAGAAAAAGTTTCAGATAAGCTTAAAATCGTCCTCAGAACCTACCTTCAAAAACCTAGAACGACTATCGGCTGGCTTGGTCCGATCAATCAGTCAGATCCATTTTCAGAACCAGATATAGAAGCCGGAACCTACTACTGTCGTAAGATGATGATCGAATGTGTTCGAATTGGACTGGCACTTGCAGATGAAGCGCTGTTCACACACAACGATAACTACTTTGTAGATTTGCTTTCATGGGTAGCGATTGGGGCTCGTTCGTCAGAAGATCAAGAACATCGTATCTGGGCCTCAATGATTGATCATCCTGTTGGAATCAAAAATACAACCGCGGGGGATGTAGACAAAGGAATTAATTCAATCATCGCAGCACAACACTCCCATGTATTTGCTATTCATCGAGAACAGGTGAAAACAGATGGAAATCCACACGCACATCTTATTCTTCGGGGAGGAAATGGAGAAAGTAATTATAACCTCCAAACAGTGGAAAAAGCTATATCAAAAATGCAGGAAAAAAAGATTCAAAATCCATCAATTTTGATAGATGCATCACATGAGAATTGTATTGATCCAAGTACAGGGAAAAAAGATCCAAATCTACAACCAGAGGTAATAGATCACGTCATTGACTATATGAATGAAGACGAAAAAATTAAGTCTCATATAAAAGGATTTATGGTCGAAAGTTTTCTTGTAGAAGGGGCACAAAATGCGACAAATTATAATTCAGCATCAGAACTCAAACCAGGATGTTCTATTACAGATCCATGTCTCGGATGGGAAAAAACAGAGAAAATGATCTTGGATCTTGCAGAAAGACTGTAAAAAGGATTCCTTATAAACCTGATAAGTCGCTTCTCATTAATGAGGAACGGCTTTTATGGTCGTTGGTCATTTGGAAAATGAATAATCAGGTGATTGAAATTGATTTAGATACAAAAACAGCAATAATTCATACAATATGAAATACATTTATCGCTTCATCGTCCACATTATTCTCTATGCCACTGCATTTTGGGCTATAGGCGAGTATATATTTCCAGACCAGTTTCAGATTCTTCCAGACAAACAATCATCCTATCTTTTCGTTGGGTTTATCTTTAGTCTCGTGAATGGAATACTAAAGCCTGTCTTAAAGCTGGTAACACTTCCTTTTCAGTTGCTGACATTTGGACTGTTTTCAATTGTGATCAATGCAGGTCTAGTTTGGATTATAGATAAGAGTTTAGATATACTTTCTGTGGGGATAACTATGGAGGTATCTGTCTGGTGGGTTTATGTTCTGGTGGGAGCTATGATGGGAGTTGTTGCAACAATAATTCCATAAAGTACAAAAAATAGACCTATTGTATTTGCACAAATACAAAACATTTCTACTATCGAAGGGAATTAAATTATTTAGAGAACTATGTTACAGATTATTTTTACCGCTATCGCCGTGCTATTGATCATTATAATTCTTTTGCAACAAAAGAGTTCAGCACTTGGTTCAATGATGGGGCAGGATTCTGGAGACGAAATTGTACAAACTAGGAGAGGGGCTGATAAGTTTTTACATCAGATTACTATTATACTAGCGCTTGCCTTTTCAGGGCTTGGGATTTATATGATGGTTTTCTAGATTTTTTCTACGTTATAAGTGTGACAAGAAATAGAACAGAGATACAATGTCTCTGTTTTAATTTGTAGTGAAATGAGGAAACGAAAAATAAAATCCTTGAAAGTATTTAAGAAAAAAGCCTTGTGGCTTATTCTCTTAGCTCTTTTGCTAATTATTTGGTTTGTAGTCATGTGGGGAAAGTTTTTTGATGCTCATTCCAAATTGGTGCCTTCTGAGGGAGGGATTTATACAGAATCGATCATTGGAAAGATTCAAAATTTAAACCCGCTTTCAAAAGAAAAAAGTACTTTTGATCAAGGTGTTCAATCCTTGATATTTGCAGGATTGTTAAAGTATAATCCAGTAACCGCAAAAATAGAGGATGGATTGGGAGAGTTGCGGATTGGGGAGGATGGGAAAACCTATGAAGTTATACTCAAAGATTCTGCTCGATTTTCAGATGGGAAAAAAGTAACCATGCAGGATGTGTTATTTACTTTTGAAAAAGTGATACAAAATCCTCATTTTGGAAATGAGAACCTCAACAAAGCTTTTGAATATGTGACGATAGACGTTGTAGATGACAAGACGGTGCAGTTTGTCTTGCCAGAGCAAAATGTATTTTTTCTGAGTATGTTAACCACCCCGATCTTACCACACTATCACTTCAAGAAAGTGTTGATCAATGAGGTAATTGATTCGAGTTATCCCTATAATCAAAAACCAATAGGGGCTGGACCATATAGATTAAAAAATATAATTCTAGATAGAGGAGGGCGATATAGGGTGTTTTTAGAACGGAATCCATATTATTACGGAGATTTGCCATTGATACCACAGATAGTGCTATATCTCTATCCCGACATTGAGAAGCTCAAGGCAGACGAAGTTGAAAGCACCATTCTTTCTCAGATATCGTCATTTCATATTCAGGATCTTCAGGATCGACTCAATAATGAATATATTGAAAAAAATTATCTGCTTCCTCGGTATCTAAGTTTGCATTTCAACTTAGACCGTCCATTTACCAAATTTCCAAAGTTTCGAAAAGCCCTATCTTATGGGGTAAATAAGGATCAAATACTAAATAAGGAGAAAGGCTGGCAACGGATAGATTCCCCATTTTTCTTTGAGGGAATTGAGACGGGGTATCAGGTGAATGATTTTAAGGAGGCTCGAAATATTCTAAGGGATTCAGGATTTCCATATAGCAAGGCAGAAGATATCAGAACACTTGGAAAAGGGGGGGAGAGAGTCGTCTTGAATGCTATTACTGCAACCGCTCCAGCCTCATATTCTCGAATGTTGCAATCCATTACGAAGACTTGGGAAGATGAGCTCGATATAGAGATAAATATATCGGTATTAGAAGAACAAGAATTTCAAGTAGCTCTTGAGGAGAGAAGTTATGATGTTATATTATTTGGGAGTGATTTCTCTCAAAATTTTGACTCACTTTCCGCCTGGCATTCATCACAAACAGGACGATTAAATCTTTCAAATTTAACTCGTGATGATATTGATTTCTTGGTTTCTGAGATACGTTTTAGTGGGGCGCAGTCAGACTTTTTTCAATTGAGTCAAAAACTAGATGAGCTTATACCAGCAGTAATGATGGCAACTCCTCAATATACCTTATTGGTATCCAAGGATTTAAAAGGATTTGATGAAGCCTTTGGGAAAATTAGAAAGTATTCTGATAGATTTTCTAATATTTCAAAGTGGCATTTTTTTGAGAAAGAAAATTGGGATTTAGAGAATCAAAATAAATATGGAACCTTCTTTCGTTGGATTTTTCAGAAGAAAAAAGATACAAATCAAATAGATGAAAGTAAACCAGAAAATTCTCAAGAATCTGAAATTGGAGCATGAGCATCAAGAAAAAATAGAACTTGATACAAATGTATTAGGAGTTGACTATGGAAGTAAGTTTACAGGGATTGCCTTCATGGGTAAGGGTGGAGGAATGATTCCTCTTCAAGTCTGTAAAAGTGATAATACATTGGTGGGAGTCATTAAAAATTATATTAAAGAAAAAGAGATTGGAATATTGGTTATGGGATTACCTCTAGGTCAAGATGGAGGGCTAAATCCTCTCTGTAAAGAAATACAACGTTTTTCAAAACAGTTTCAATCTAATACGGTGAGAGTGGAGTTTATAAATGAAAAATATTCTTCAGTTCTGACGTATAAACAGAAGGATGAACGGATCGATGATTTAGCCGCGTTACGAATTTTGGAGTTTTACATAGCTGACAAGAAGTTGCTGTAAGGGAATATAGAATTAATATTATTTTATGAGAGAGGTGGATTTGTCAAAAGAGGAAGCAGAGACACTCGTAGTTGAATCTCAACAAGGAGATTCGGCGGCCTTTGCTCGACTCTATGATTATTTTTTTCCTCGGGTGTATAGATATGTAAGTTTTCGGGTAGAGGGTGAGAATATTGAGGATGTGGTATCTGATGTGTTTTTAAAAGTAGTTCAATATCTTCAGAAGTATACGACACAAAAAAATGCGAGTTTTAGTGCCTGGGTATTTCGAATCGCTCATAATCAGGTAGTAGATCATTATCGAAAAAAAAAGGAAGTGCTTATCTCTCTGGAGGGAGATGAGGAGTTTCAGTCATATTTTGATGCAATTCCTGATGAGAGAGCTCCTGGTCCAGATGAAGCATTACAACAAGTCTTTGAAAGTGAGAAAATGAGAAAAAATCTTTCAAAATTAAAGCCAAATTACAGAGAGATACTGGAGTTGAAATATTTGGAGGATTTCTCAAATAAAGAAATAGCACAAATTTCAGAAAAAACTGAGGGAAATATACGAATTATGCAGCTTCGTGCATTGAAAGATCTTCGCGTATATGTAGAAAACGATATATAGTAAAATTTTCCAGTAAAAACGCTTTTTTGATGGTCTTGATAGGCTACAATGTTCTTAAGGAAACAATATCAAAGTGTAATACATGAAAAAATATAAATTACTTGGAGGATTATTATTGGTGGTATCGATTCTTTTGTCTGGCGTATATGCAGAATATCCAACCGACTATTGGCGAATTGGAGAGACAGGGGAGATGTTGCAGTTTAGTCATGGAAGTGTTGCGAGTCCTTCATCGGTACTCAATGTGACTTCGACAGGGAAAGCGGGGATTAATACAGAAGCCCCAAGTTCAGGAGAGAGTACTCTTGAGTTTGATGTGCAGGGGAGTCTGGGAGCTGATTATTATTGTGATGAGGACGGACTTAATTGTATCTCTGCGGGGGCCATCGAATCTGGAATACAGACCATATCAAGTAACGCTTCGTGGCCAGAGAATCCCTATGATGGTCAAAAAGTATTTAATCTTGATTGTCGTTGTATGCAGACTTATGACCAATCAGGAGGGGCGTTTGAGCCAACCTATACAAGAAATATGAAATATCAGGATTCTGATTTTCCATTGATTCTCGGAGAGGCTGGAGATGTAGTATTTAATACAGATGGAAATAGGCATTGTTGTTATGATGGAGTGTTATGGGAAAATTGTGATGGGTCAGGTTTGTGTGGAGAAATTGAGGTGAATAATCCTGGAGCTTTTACCTTTAGCTGTTCAACAAATCCATCACCAACAGAGGATTTTATTCGTGGAGCTTTTTCAGATCGATCATTGACTATTCCTATCGTCCCGGTGACCTCGGGGAATGCCGGGAATGTTGTAATTGAGATAGAGGATGGAGCCTTTTATGCAGTTCAGGAGGTATTACTTGAGGAGGGACAGGATGAGATTATTGTATATCCATTATCTTATGATGGGAGTGGGGAGCTCGGGACACAGACATTCGCAATTAGTTCTGATGCGGGGGCGGGGAGTTGTACTGGAGAGGCCGAGATTGTGACGCCTCCTGGGGAGTTCGAATTTGAATGTGTTGATAGATCTTTTTGGACGCCAATTTCGTTTTTGTCGGGAACTTCAAATCCGGCTGGATTTGGTTCCGTTCCTATTCATAATGCAAAAACAGGATGGGTTAAGTTTCAGGTAAATCAAAATGGATTTACGGCAACCTACGATCATTTTTTGCTGGGGGGGGAGCTGGAAATCATTCTTCCGTTTTCCTTTGATGGGACTCCAGGGAGTGGGTTGGTTTCATTTGATATTATTTCACCTGAAGCTTCGGGGAGTTGTACTGGGGGAGCTAATGTTGTCCCTATAACTGGAGGATTTGCTTTTGACTGTGTAGGGCCACCAATTCCAACCGCTCGTTCAGAATTTTTATTTGGAACCCCGAGTTCGGCCTTTTTAGATTTTCCGATTACTGGAGCCAGTTCAGGTTCGGTAACAGTGAGTATAAATCAGAATGGTTTTTCTACGACACAGCCATTAACAGTTATTGGGGCAAGTGGAGGAAATCCAGGAGATACAACCCTTCCATTGCCAGTATTGTCTTATGATGGTACTAGTGGGCCTGGGTTGATTCAGTTTGATGTAACATCTTCGGAAGGGACTGGAACTTGTACGGCACAAGCAAATGTAGTTGCTACTGGTTTTGATTTTGATTGTGGGACAAATCCAGTTTCATTTACAAGTTTCTTTACAGGGGAAACAAAAGTTGGAGCAATCCCGGTGACACTTCTAAATGTAGTACAAGGCCCTCTTAATTTTACGATTAGTCAAAATGGGTTTACAACTACACACACAGAGACGGTTCCAGAAAATAAAGCGAGTTATGAAGTGGTAATTCCGATAACGTTTGATGGAACTGGGGTAGCTGGAACACGAACCTTTCAAATCACCTCTACGGAAGGAAATTTATCTTGTACAGGAGAGGCAGTAATTGCTGATTCATCAGGGGGTTTTGATTTTGATTGTGGAACAAATCCAGTTTCTCCTGATATATTTGAATTTGGGGCATCAAGTGATGGAAAGATAACGGTTCCAATTCTAAATCCTACAGCAGGGGGAGTAACACTGAGTATTGGGGGGCAAGGATTTACGGCAGATTTTAATGATGTTTTGAGTGGAAATGAGACCGAAATTGAAATGGATATAACCTATGATGGAATTGAATCAATAGGAAATAAAACATTTGGAATCACTTCAACTCAAGCAAATGCTGGATCATGTACTGGGGAGGCGGCCATAACAAATCCCAGAGGAAGTGGAGATTTTAATTGTGTGACGCCTCGTCCTATTCGAGATACAAATTTTGTTACAGGGGTAGAGGGAGATGGTGGATTAGAGGTATTATTGAGCAATGTCTCAAAAGGATTTGTAGACTTTAATATAAATCAAAATGGATTTAGTGTTTCTCATACCGAATATGTGGTTGATGGACAGTCCGGGGTCTACATTCCGTTAGTACATTTTGATGGAACTCAAGCACCAGGGACGGTTAATTTTGCAATTACTTCTCCAGATATTACTGGAAGTTGTACGGGAGAGGCGGAGGTATTAAGTTCGCAGGGAGATTTTGCCTTCAATTGTAATATAGGAGCTACAGGAATAGATTTTAATGTTGGGAAATCTTTTTCAGAGGTAAGTTGTAATCCGCAACAGACATCTATTTATTTTGAGGAACATACCGGTATTGCAGAGGGCGTAATGCTTCGAGTGTGTCAGGATGATTGGAGTTCGGTGGATTGGAGTTCAGAGTTAGCTTTTGATTTTGCGATGGATGCCAGTCCTGTTTGTACGGGAGGAGCCACTCTTGTGGCTCAGGGAAGTGCGGCTCATACCGGAGATGGTTCTAGTGGTTCATGTGGAGGAAGTGGAACCTATCAACTAGGACTCTGTGACAAGCCAGGGGGATTGGATCTCTCTAGTTGGGCTGCCTCGGCAGGAGCAGTGACAGGGGCGGTCTGTCCAGTAGGAACGGTCGAAGTTACAAGCGGGATAGAACAAGGGTGTCATACCAATCCAGTAAAGCTTGCATTTTGTCAGCCAGAGGAAAATTTGAGTCAAGCACTTGGTATTGGAAACTTTACCTTTGCTCGGACTGGATCGGGGCAGTTGTATATACCTATTATTCCCGGAACAAACGAGGCAGTCTCCATCAATATCAATAACTCAAATGGAGTAAATACAGGGATAGTGCCAGGGATTCCTTTAGATCATTGGGTGAATGTATTTTCCTCAGATACAAGTATATTAGTAGATCCAATCCAATACGATGGATTGAGTGGGCCGGGATTGGTCCAGTTTTTAGTTACCTCTCCACAGGCGACCAATAGCTGTATAGGGAATATTTACGTAGCTGAACCAGATCAATGTCCAGCCGGGATGGTAGCTCCAAGTAACACCTATCCAGGAAGTGAGTTTTATCTCAATCCAACAGAGTTAGATGACGGAATAAGTAATACAGGAGAAGACAGTATTAACTCTGGAAATCCTCTTCTCGTGGGAAGATGTACAGGGGATTTACTCTGTGATAATGGACAGTTACTAGTACAAAACGAAACCTGTTCGGCTTGTGCTCCAGGGATATTTGCAAGTCCTCAATCTAGATTTTATGTCTATCCAGCCATAGATCCAATTACAGCGACAGAGACGGATCTTGTTTCTACAGATGGAGACTGTACCGCGGATCTAACCTGTCAGGCAGATGGAAGCGTGGTAATATCTAATGAAGTCTGTAATATTGAATGTCCAGAAGGAACAGTGCTGCAAAATGGAGTCTGTGTTATTGGTTGTGATCCAGGGTATGTAGAGCAGAATGGAGTGTGTATATTGGAGTGTGCTCCTGGATATGTAGAACAAAATGGAGTCTGTATTCAGGATAACTGTAGTTTTCCACCACTAATCACAGGAGGTACTTCCGGATTCAATTATTCGGTAAATACAAGTATGAGTGCGGGAGAATCAGATAAGATCTACTATGGACCAAGAGTTGGATGTACGGATTATTGGCTTACGGTGAGCTGCGATATAAATGCCAATGGAAGTAGTGGGGAATCCTCAATGGTTGATCCTTTTTGTGATGATGGGGGAGGAGGAGGGAATTATGGGTGTGATGGCGATACGGTTGGAACCGCGGTAGATAGTTATGGACATCGGCGTTTTACTCACAATAGCGAAAATGCTTATCCAAAAACTATTGGGACTGGAGGCGCAAAAGACAATGATAATGATTTTAATAATGGAAATTATTCTTGTGAAGGAGCCGGAGACTGTAAGTGTACCGCAACATTCGAATGTTCTTCGATAAATGCAGGAGGGTGGACTAAAAAGGGACCTGAAGATTGTGATCCTTGTTATAAAAATACAGGTTCGTCTGAGGAAGTTCCTTCAAGATTATATCCAGATTTGAAGTATGGTATTACAGAGTCAATCGGCTATGTAAAAACAATAGCTACTGGGACGGAGGATTCAACCGATGGAAAAGTAACTTGTTATGGAGATGCAAACTGTACAAATGGAGCACCGTTAGTCATGTCAGGAGAAACTTGTAGCTGTAAAGCTGGAGGTGATCCAAAAGCCTATAGTAAATCAAAAGTAGGGACTCAGATAGAATTTGAATCAGATGTAGAATTTGGTTCTAGTGGGACAGCCAGTGGGACAAAATCAGTAAGTGATGGGAAAGGAGAGGAGTCGTGTAGTACAGCGGCAGATTGTTCGAGTGGAGCGATGTCTATTACGGGGACTGATGAATGTACACTTTCCTGTAATGATCCTTTTGTGGATGATGGGAATGGTTCTGCTTGTATTTGTCCTGATCCAGAGGTAGAAATAAATGATACCTGTGAAATTGTGGGATGTATGACATCTGGAGCGCATAATTATGATTCTTCAGCGACCTATGACTCTGGAGATTGTGAGACTTGCTCGGATGGAACCATGAACGGAAATGAAGAAGATACAGATTGTGGAGGATCATGTACGGCCTGTGAGGATACCTGTAGTAATGGAACTATGGATGGAGATGAAGAGGATGTAGATTGTGGAGGAACCTGTGGTCCTTGTGATCCAGATCCTCCATATTGTGGAGATGGGAATGTAGATGCTGGAGAAAGCTGTGAAGTAACTTCAGATTGCTCTAGTGGTGAGACCTGCGACAGTAATTGTTCTTGTATTCCCGACGGGGGTGGTGGGTCAGGGTCTGGTACATCAGTAGCTCCAGAACTAGTACCTCGTATCTATACCTTATCAGGATTTATAAACTCATTGATCCAATAACCATGAAACATATAAAATATTGGATACGATCTGGAGTACTACTCTGTGGATGTGTTGGAGTCGTCTTGGCCGCATATCCTACGGCCTATTGGCAGATTGGAAGAGATACCGTTAGTCAGAGAATGCAGTTTTCCTACGGGGATGAAGCATCAGCGATAGAGTATTTGAGTTTTTTTGCAGATGGAGGAATAGGGATTAGTGCGACGACTCTGAGTGATGGGAGTGGGAGTGGGGGGCAGTCCCTCAAGCTCGATGTTACTGGAGAGGTAGGAGCTGACTACTATTGTGATAGTAATGGGCTCAATTGTTTTCAGACAGATGATCTCTACAATTTTCCGGTTATAGCGGATAATGATGCCTGGCCCTCGAGTCCATCAGGGGGAGATCAGGTATTCAATCAAGCCGGACAAGTAATCCAGTCCTACAAATATTCATCTAGTAGCTGGGAACCAACCTACACACCAGCCATGGAGTATGTGACGGATGATTTCCCCCTTACACTAGGAGAGTCAGGAGACGTCGTGTACAACCAAGATTGTAACTGTCTGTGGTGTTATGACACTAACGAATGGAAGTCTTGTGATCAGATGAATATTGGTGCAAGTGGGGCGGGGTTTGCGTTTGACTGTGGGACAAGTCCTGTAGCTAATAATTCTCTTATAGAAGGACATCCAGAGGAAACTTACATCCTTTTGCCGATCACAAGCCCTATCCCGGGAGCCGTAAATATAAGCATAAACCAAAATGGTCTAGTACACGCACAAACCTATGTATTGGATGGGACCGAGACAACGATTGGAATTCAACCAATTGACTACAATGGTGGAGGAGCTAGTGGGCTTCGGACTTTTGACATACTCTCGGCAGAGGGGACAGGGAGTTGTACTGGGGAAGTGACGGTGGCAGCAGTTGGGAGTTTTATATTTGATTGTGCTTCTAGCCCTACAGCCACTGGGACTCTAACCGTCGGGAATAATGGGAATGCAACCATAAATATACCTATCACGACAGCTACTGCTGGAAGTGTTTTGATTGAGGCTCATCAAAATAATCTGACTATTTCTGAAAAAATAGATTTCACAGGAGGAGAGACCTCACTGGCCATTACCTCAATACAATACGATGGAGAGGGAACCGCTGGAACCTATCCACTTGTTATTACCTCAGATGAGGGAACGGGGAGTTGTACCGGTTTAGTTACTATCAGTCCATAATTTATTACATACTATGTTAATCCGTTTTCTTATATTTTGTATGTTGATTGTATTGATTCCCCTCACCGCGGATGCAAGTCTGTTGTTAAATCACTGGAAGATAAAACCTCCTGAGGTATTGATTGGAGGAATTGAAAAATTTCAATGGGATTTTGTAAGTGCAACTGGAGATGTGGGACGATTGGGGTTTTATTCTGATGGAAGAATTGGGATCGGTAGTACCATCCCAAGTGATGGAGCCTCGGTAGGTGGGAGAACTCTAGCAATGGATATAGATGGAAGTTCTGGGGCAATGGCATACTGTGACACAGATGGAAATAATTGCCTTACTTCCACGGAGCTTGGACGAGGAATTTCGATCATAGCGGATAATACCGCCTGGCCAGGAACTCCTACCGATGGAGAAAAAGTCTATAACCGAGATGCGCATTCAACACAGTATTATGATAGTGCAGCACATGGAGGAGCCGGAGGATGGCAACCAACCTACACGCACTACATGGCTCAGACAGAAGCTCAAATCGCAGCCCTCTCTCCATCTCCCGAGACAGGAGATCAGATATACAGTAGTGATTGTGGATTGATTCTGACATACAACGGAACCCACTGGATTGATCTCTCTAATAACTATCGAAATCTTTCCAATTGTGGGATTACCGCAGGGACTTTTACTTTTGATTGTGGGACCAATCCAACGGCTACTGGGACTTTTGTGGTAGGTGCTTCTAGTACAGGTAAAATTTCAGTTCCGATAAGTAGTCCTAGTATTGGGAAAGTAGTATTAGAAGTTCTAGATAATGGATTTGAGGCTATACAAACTTTCGTAATACAGGGAGGAGAAACGAACATCGATATACAGCGACTCAACTACAACGGAAGTGGAACGGCGTCTACGATGGATTTTGAGATTACCGCAATCCAAGGAACAGGGAGCTGTACTGGAGAAGCAACAGTAACAAACTAGAGGTCAAGAATGACAATGGTTTGAATATGAGCTACATAAATACTATTTCAAAGAGAGATAAGGTTTTTGTACATCATCAAGTCTAAAATATAGGTGAAGAAATATACCAAAGAATAAAAATTAAATTGACTTTTCTAAACAAAAGTGCATTTTATTTTAATGTAAATTTATAAATTTGTAAAAAAATGGCGCCTAAAATTGAACAAGCTCAAAGACGGACTCCCACTGAAAAAACGGCAGAGGTCCTAACTGCTCCACTAGAAATAGTAAACCCAGTAAGTCCATTTGAACTCAAAACCACAAGTCAAATCATGGAGACGGTGGGAGGTGTTCCTGATTTTGAAGATTGTTGGACGGCAGGTGATTTAGATCAATTTGAAATTAAATTTAGAGAAGAAGAGAGAAGAAATCATTCTAAATCAGAATCTGAAGATGATAATGGGGACGAAAGTCTAGGGCATTCTCGAAGACAGTTTATCCAGAACTCAGTAGGAGCCGCGATAGGAGGAGGATTACTGTCAATGATGAGCGATGGAATGGCTGAAACCAAAGAACAAGCAGAAGAATTTCCATTAAAAATAACGGTAGCCAATACAGGAATAGAATACAAAGCAAAATTTAGAACTACGATAATAGATTCAGATGGATTTAATAGTTCCTATAATCCAACCAGAAACACTGTTAGCTTGGTGGTTCAGATGACCCCGACAACAGAAAGAGTAATGCCGAATCTTGATATGAAACTGCTGACGCTAGAGACACAGGATATGATAAAGGCTGAGGCAAAAAAGGGACAAAGGGTTGAATCAAAAAAATTAGTAATGCCTCCAGAATATATAACCTTGTCTAAATCAATTAAGCGTTTAAACGGAATGGCATCAGGTAAAGACGGAGATGAAATTGTAACAGGGATAGATATGCTCAATCAGAATAATACGAATTGGTGTGAATCTATTGCACTAACAAAAGTTTTAAACTCCTTGATAGATAGATTATATCCAGATATTTCTAGTGTGACTTTAGAGCAGGTAGCAAATGCAAAAGGACAAGTTGATCCAGAGGATTGGGGGGAAGGAAATTATCAAGAAGGGATAGAAGGTTTAGGGCTTGAAGATCACTTTGTTGCAGAGGAGGGAGATCCAGAACTGATAGACTATTATCTTTCTTTGGGGCTTCTTCCTATCTGGTGTATTGACGCAGGTTCAAATTGGCAAAATACAATGACATGGTTAAGAGAACTACGATCAAATAATCCAGAGCTGGAAGTAAAAAGAAGAAAAGGAACGCATCATAAAAGCGTTATGAGAAATACAGATAGACCAAATGGAGGACTAGGGCATGCATTGGTAGCAACTGGGAAAAATGATAAACGAAAAGAGTATATATTTAGTGATGCAAGTAAGCTAGAGCATGCAGGATTTCCTCCGGGGGCACACAACATGGTTTATGCTATGGAAGGGTTTGAAAAACAAACTAAAAGATTAGTAATAGTAAGACCCGTTTCTGCTCCAATCCCAAAATATAACCCAAAATTACTTACAAGGGCTAACTAATATTTTTTCTCAACTTGTATCAGGGTACTGATTTGAGTATGATTCTTGTCGTATCTTTCACGATAGAACTATGAATTTCGGAACTCACATCTGGCACAATGGCACTCTTATTCCTACAGAGGATTCGAAGGTTCACAGTATGTCTCACGCAACACACTATGGGACGGGGGCATTTGAAGGCGTTCGATTTTATAGCACGGATCGTGGGCCTGCGGTATTCAAACTCAAGGAACATACTAAGAGGTTATTTTATTCTGTTGGGACGATAGAGATGGAGATCCCGTATTCTCAAGAAGAGATAAATCAAGCCACGCTTGAAACTATATCAGCCAATGGATTTAGTGATGGGTATATACGACCGATAGCATTCTATGGTGCAGATAAGCTTGGGCTTAACCCAACAGGGAATCCGGTAGAGACGGTGATTGCCGTCATGCCCTGGGGAAAATATCTCTCAGATGATCCGATAGAGGTTGGACTCAGTCCCTATGTTCGGATTCATCCAAAGTCACTTATCTGTGATGCGAAGATCTCTGGACACTACGTCAATTCAACGCTTTCCAATCAATGGGCTAAGAAAAACAACTACCACGAAGCCCTTCTACTTGATTTCGAAGATAATCTAGCAGAAGGACCGGGCGAAAATCTATTCCTCGTCAAAGACGGGAAACTCATGACTCCACAGCTAGGAAGTATCTTGCCAGGTATTACCAGAGCTACGATTATGGAGTTAGCCAAAGAAGAATTTGGGATTGAAACACTAGAGAAAACACTCAAACTAAAAGATCTACTTGAAGCCGATGAGGCGTTTTATACTGGTACGGCGGCAGAGGTTACTCTTATTAAGTCTCTTGATAGAGAGCAGATCGGAGATCAGTCCAATTTGATTTCAACTAAACTCAAGCAGCTCTATGGAGATGTAGTCACTGGGAAGGTTGAAAAATATCATGACTGGTTGAGTTTTGTGAATTAGGCTAGAATACTCCCAGATAAAAAGTCTTTCTTTATTTCAATAGATAGTTAGATTCTTGATCCTTAGATAATAAAAATAAAAAACTATGTTTGTCGATGAAGCACAAATAACGATACACGCGGGAAAAGGTGGAAATGGATGTATGCATTTCCGTCGAGAAAAATATATTCCGAAAGGAGGACCAGATGGAGGAAACGGAGGACGTGGAGGAGATGTTATTTTCGAAGCGGTTCGAAATATCAGTACACTGTATGATTATCGACATCAAAAGGTATTCCGAGCTCCAGACGGAAAACCAGGAGATCAATCCAATATGACTGGAGGGAGTGGGGATGATCTGATACTGAGAGTGCCAGTTGGAACCCAGGTGCGGATTGAAACTATGGGGAATGATAAGACGAAACCACCCTCTAGACTACTCTACGATATGGTACGAGAGGGGCAGCAAGTCATTATTGCGGAAGGAGGAGATGGAGGAAAAGGAAATGCTGGGTTTGTAAGTTCGGTTCGTCAGGCACCAGGTTTTGCCGAAAAAGGAGATCTAGGAGAGTCATTTACACTTTCTCTAGAGTTGAAGCTTGTTGCCGATGTCGCGTTAGTAGGATATCCGAGTGTTGGAAAATCTACCTTTATATCAGTAATCTCCAACGCAAAACCAAAGATTGCTGAGTATCATTTTACGACTATTAACCCCAATCTAGGAGTTGTAGATGTAGAGGGCCGAGAACTCGTCTTCGTAGACATTCCTGGACTCATAGAAGGCGCGAGTGATGGGAAAGGGCTTGGTCATAGATTCCTCAAGCATATTGAGAGGTCACAGTTCGTCTTACACTTGATTGATGTGATGTCTGATACTCCGCTCAAAGATTTTGAGATTATTCAGAAGGAGCTAAAGAAATTTTCAAAAACACTGGCAGAGAAACCATTTCTTCCAGTCTATACGAAGATTGATGCAACGGACGAAGAATTAGAAGAATTTTTGATTGATGAATTTGAAGCTAAATTTGGAATAAGACCCTACAAAGTCTCTGCCGCTACGCATGAAGGGATGGATGGATTATTAAAATATGTAGCTTCGCAGATCTCAGAAGATGAATCACTAATGGCTGGAGAGGAAAGTCTCTGGGACGAAGAAGATGAAAGTGAAGAAATCGTTCAGTTCCGTCCAGCAGAAGGACAGCAAGATCGACGATTAGTTGTTATCGAAAAATCAGAATTTTGGTGGAGTCTCTCAGGGGATCGTCTTGATCAACTGGCTCGAAAAACAGACTGGGAAAACGAACACGCTCAAGAGCGTCTCTATGACGTACTCAAAAAATGGGGAACGCTTCGGAAACTCGATAAACTTGGCGCTATTCCTGGAGATAAGCTCAGATTTGGAGAATATTTTCTAGAGTATCGAGGAGTATAAAGTAGCTCAGAAACTATTGGTAAATCTCCCCCTAGCCCACTCTTTATCAAGAGGGAGAAGAAACAGAAGACTCCCTTCCTTGTGAAAGGAAGGGGCGGGGATGGATTTCCTAGAACTCTACCAAATGGTATTAATGTTTGAGTTTATATAGGAGCTAAGAGTATTGAGAAATTACTTTATAGGCTTGATTTTGGAATTGATGAAATTCCGGACTGGATTCAATATACTCATTAATTAAATGTCTAATGAGTGTTTTTATTGCGATTACACTAGAGATTGAAGTTAAGATTAGTTTTATGGAGAGGTCAAAACTATCTTGATTCCAAACAAGGTAAGGAGCTAAAAGGCCGGTGGATATAATTGTTAATGCCGGGAGTATTGTATTTCGATCTGTTATTTTATAAAAACAAAGAGCGACGTGTTCTCGCAATAAATCTTCAGAATTTCTTGAAGAATCTATTTCTGATATTTCTTTAATTCTTGATAAAAGACTGGGATCATGAAGTAATGGGATGAGGTGTTTGGCTTCATTGAGAGTGGATAGTCTTCTAATTGTTTCAGAAAGAAGGAATACATAATCTTGAAAATATGAATTTTCATACTCATGATGTGTAATTGGAAAAGTTGGCTCTTTTTTCATTTAAATAAAAAGTAATAAGTATCTAGATAAAGTCAAAAGCCAGTCGTAAATATTGCCTAAAACAAGGCTGGAGATACACTTTTTATATGAAAATAATCCTCCAACAGTTCCTTCTGCCTGCAATATTTTGTGCCCTGGGAGCTTTAACGGTTATTTACTTTGGATTTACACCACTGGATCACTCTGCAGCCATACGGATTACAAGTTTAGTGCTTTTGGGGATTGCGATATTTTCCAATGTTTCAGGAATCGACCAAGACTTCGTCAATAAAAACAAAAAACAGATTTTTACACTCGTAATATTGGGAGTTATCTATAAGGCAGCACTTATTGGGAGTGTTGGTTTCTTTCTAACTAAAGATCCAGTCTATTTCGTTATTGGAGGAATTCTGGCTCAGATTGATCCAGTATTGACCTCCTATGTAGTAGAACGACTCAACGTCAGTGAAAAAGTAAAACAAGTCTCTAAGATAGAATCTTCATTTGATGATCTCTTTAGTATTATCTGGACGAGTTTTATCCTCTTTCCAGCCGTATTTGGGATTTACAGCACGTTTGATTCAAGTGTGACGATTTTGCTAATTTTTATCTTTGCCTTTGTATTCATTCTCGCTCACAAGTTTTTACTTCCAGACAAAGGATTTATCGGGAGTAGTTCCGTCATCGTGAGCGCCATCTGCAATACCACGATGGCCACAGCCTTCGTCGCTTGGTATCTAAAAATGGATGAAAAAATATTTCATCGGATGATTCCGCTCGTGACGGCATTATCCTATGTTATCATCGGATTCTACTTTCCTACAGGATTTAATATTCAGAATCTCTACTACGGAGTTTTTATTGCTTTTGTACTCGTCTACGTCGCACGACGATCACAGGTCTATCTATTCCTCTCCAACTATAACAAAAAAGACAAAGCCTTCCTCGCCTCCAACCAACAACAAGGACTCACTAGTATTGTCCTCCTGATTTCTGCTATTCCTATTTTTGGTTCAGAATTAGTTGGAATTGTGATTCCTGCCATGATAACCGTTAATCTTTTATTTTACATCAATAACGCGTATAACTTATGGAGATTTAAGAGTATATAATGATTCGTCTTTTAGTTGTCCTTCTTATTACATTCCTTCCACATCATGGAGCAATCACTGTATTCGCGCCTGAGTGGATGCGTTTTTGGAAAGAAGGGGTGATTATTCTATTGGGTTTGATGGTGCTAGTGCAAGGAGCCAAACAGATAACAGGCGAAAAATGGAAAAAAGAGAATTGGAAAAATATTTTTAAATTATCTCAAACTTGGGCCTTTCTCTTCCTCCTCTGGGGAGCCATATTGATAGCTCTCAATCCAGATCCAAAGACCGCATTGATTGCTTTTCGATATTTAGGGCTTGGGTATGTGGTATATTTGATAGTTAGCTTAGTTTTAAAACGGAGAACAACACCATCACAGAACGACGGAGCAAAATTATCCAACAATATACCAGTTGGTCTGTTGATCTGTTGCTTCCTTGGATCATTGATCTTCTCTGTTTTATTTGGTGTTTGGGCACAGTTTCTCGGAGGATTTGAGGTCTTGTCTTCGTGGTATTCTCAGACGATTTCTAGTTGGGTGCCAGGGCAGACGCTACCTCTGTATCATGAAGCTAGTGGCATAGTGCGGATGCAAGGAACTGCCAGCGGACCAATAGAGTTTTCACATTTGCTGGTAGTTGGTTTATTCTTTTTATTATTTTATAGTTCTTCAATTTTACAGACCGCTTCTTCAAAATTAAACAAAACAGTTTATCTACTGGTGGTAGTATTATTTCTTCTTGGTATTTACGCGAGTCATTCTCGTGCAGCATTGCTAGGAGTGATGGTATTGTTTGGGATCAAAGGCTGGGATTATCTTCGTCATAAGGCAAAACTCCAAAAAACTTCCTGTAGGAAATTTAAAGTTTTTTTTGCAGGAGGGATTCTGGCAGCTTTTCTAGGGCTTTTTATTATCAGTCCTTCACTAATTTCTCGAGCAGGAACTTCAGATCATTTTACTCGTCCAGTAGCCGCTATAAAACAGGGAATGCATAATCCAATTATTGGACATCTAGGCCAATGGGGACCAGCAGCAAGAGCTAAGAATTTACAAGAAAATAATAATGATTCAGCGCCCATTGCTGAAAATATATTTGCGGACTATTTTGTGCAGTTAGGATGGCTTGGGCTTGTATTCGCTCTTGGATTTTTTTGGTCATTATGGATGAGGTTTAGCTTTCGATCACGAGTGTTTTTGATAGTGGTGCTCCTATTAGCTAATATGGCAACAATATTTGATATGACTCCAATCAGTATTATTTTCTTTTTCTTTTTCGCCTGGATGAGTAAAAATACGATAAAAGCTTAGCTTCTTAATACTACCTCCTATGTTTTCGCTTCACGCTCAAAACTTTATACAGATCCTCCTTTACAGTGCTTTCGCCTTTGGAATTGGGATCGTTTTATTTCCAGAGTTTATAAAATTTATACAAAAATATAAGCTAACCCAAAAAATACGAGAAGAAGCAATGGACGGGAAAGTTGCTAATTTGTTTAAAAAATTACATGCTCATAAAGCTGGAACTCCTACTATGGGAGGCGCCGTAATTGTCTTTACGGTATTAGCTACAGTGGGGATTTCACGTGTTTTGGCTTATTTTGGGGTAGTGGATTATTCATTGCTCAATCGAGGAGAAACCTATCTGCCACTCGCGACATTTGCCTGTGTTGGAGTGTTGGGGATTATCGATGATTATCTCAACATTACAGAACGATCAAAACAAAAAGGGCTCTCAGCTCGAGTAAAAATTTGGACGTTAATACTTTTTGCCGTCCTTGGCGCTCTCTGGTTTTTCTTTCGACTGGGTTATTCTTCGATTCATATTCCAGCGATTGGGGATTTTGATATTGGGTTCTGGTATGTTCCACTCTTTATATTTGTAGTAGTGGGGAGCGCCAATGCCGTAAATTTTACGGATGGACTTGATGGACTTGCGGGAGGTCTGAGTGCGGTCGCATTTGCGGTATTTGGAGCGATTTCATATGCGTATGGATTACCGATACTCTCGACCTTTTGTTTTCTGATTGTAGCGACCTTATTAGCTTTTTTGTGGTTCAATGTTCCACCAGCCTCAATATTTATGGGTGATGCGGGAAGTCTGCCTTTGGGGGCAACTCTTGGGGTGATCGCCATGATGACAAATTCATTTTTTGTATGGATTATTGTCTGTGGTGTATTTGGGATAGAGACCATATCGGTGATATTACAGTTGTTTTGGAAAAAAGTATTTAAGAAAAAATTATTTCTTATTGCTCCAATTCATCATCATTTTGAAGCGAAGGGGTGGTCTGAAACACAGATTACGATGCGTTTTTGGATTCTTGGGGGAGTCTTTGGGATGCTTGGATTGATTGTCGGGATTCTAGGAATGGGGAAGGCTGGGATATTGTAGGATCAGAAAAAAAATGATATAATCTACAGATGGTATTAATATATTATAAGATAGAAGAGGTTGATAGATTTGGTCCTGCCTACGGTTTTGATCGTATAGGAGGGGATTTCTCTTTAACTCAGCTAGAGCGAAAAGAGGTACCGTTGACTTATATTCCATCTCAATTTCAGATGGATACATTTATTCGAGATGAAAAAGAGTTAAAAGGGAATGATTTTTGTGTTCGTTATATGAGGTCTAATCCTGATTGTAAGTTTTTAGGGAAGAATAAGGAGTTCGGGAAAAATTGCGGGGTAATAATAAAAAGAACTCGTGCACCAATTTGTGGTCTTGCAGAAGTTGGTTTTGGTGGAGCGGTTTCATGGAATGCTGACAATCCTTTTGAGAATGAATCTCAAGAAAGCATTGCTTCATATATAATTAATATAAGGGTGCGAGTGAAAATTGATGGGAAAGAGGATGAAATTTTTTTAGAGGATGTAAAAGTTTTTGGGAAAGAAGGACGAGCTGGAAATCCAACAATGATGATTTTTGATGATAGATTTCCATCACTCAAGTATTGGGTTTGTTTTATACAGAAATTTACAGGGTATAATAATAAGCCGGTGTATACAGTCGGGCGTCCCTTGGATCTAGTAGAAATTCAATCAATAATTAGATCAAGTCAGATAAAGAAAAATGCTCCAGAGGAGTATTTGAAATTAATGTCTGAGGCGACGCCTCAGAAAATTTTAGGAGTAATTGAGAAATGATATCAAAAAAGCCCCAAGAAGGGGCTTTTTTTAAAGAGTGAAATTAAAAAGAATTTATCCTTTGATTTCTACTAGTTCAACTTCGAAGATAAGCGTTGCATTTGCAGGGATTGGACCAATTCCGGATTCTCCGTACCCAAGAGCTGGAGGGATAGTCAAAACTCGAGTTTCTCCTACTTTCATTCCAGCGACTCCGATATCCCATCCTTTGATTACTTGTCCTCCTCCTACTGTAAATGGAAATGGAGTTCCTCGGTCTCGACTCGAATCAAATTGAGTTCCATCTTCAAGTGTTCCTACATAGTGGACGAGGACGTTAGATCCTTCTTTGGCAACAGCGCCATCGCCAGCTTTAGTAATTTCAATTCCAACACCAGCTTTGTCTTCAGATTTTGCCATGTTATTTGGGTCATTAGTAGATGATGAATCGCCTCCACATCCAGTGATAAGAAGACTAGTAAGTACGAGAGCCGATAGTAATGTTTGTTTCATAGGTTTATAAAAAATACTCTAACAGTATAAGAGCGACAATTAGATCTACAACTTCACATTAATCAAAAAATAGTGTATAATGGTCTGATGGTTAAACAAATAAACACTCTGAACGTGCCTGGTGCAAGGATGGAAAGTAAGGATCAAGAGTCGAATCTTACAGGAAAACTAATAGAAGTATTTGAAAGTTTATCAGTGCCAAGTCTAGAAAAATTAATAAATACAATGGGGTTGAATAGTCAGGATCTTATCGAGGAAGAGGCATTTGAACTAGGTCGATTGCCTGAATCCAGAATACTAGTGGATGAGCCTGGTGATATGATGAGAGGGGCTGCATTTGAAAGTTTCATAGTAGATCTAGATAGTGAAATTACCGAGTTTATAGGTGTAGGATGGACGACAGAGCAACTCGTAGATAAATTGAACAAAGTAGATGGTTGGGCAGTTTTTTGTAGTTTTCAGGATATAGCAAAAGCTCTAGAGAAGGTGCGAATTACAGCACAAAGTAGCGTGAGTCACAACTAAGCACTTGGAATGTGGACGAAACAAAGATATAAAGAAGGTATGCAAAAACTATTACCTTTTATTTTACTATTTATGACCGCTTGTTCTGTTCCAACTCCTTCAGATAAAACGTTAACAGCCAATCCATCAGAAGGGAAACCCGAAATCGAAGCATTGTTTACTCAGCTCGAATTAGATACAACACTCTCACAGGCAACCTTTGCAGGAGGGTGTTTTTGGTGTACGGAGTCAGCATTTCAGGAATTGGATGGAGTAGAGGAAGCCATCTCGGGATATGCAGGGGGGGAAACAGAAAATCCTACCTATGAAAATCATACAGGATATCGGGAAGCGTTGAGGGTTTATTATGATCCAATCAAGATTACATACCAAGACTTGGTAAATACGTATTGGAATACGATTGATGCAACAGATGGCGGAGGACAGTTTGGTGATCGAGGTCATAGCTATACGACGGCGATTTATTATGCAGATGAAGCTGAAAAAGAAATAGCAGAAGCCTCAAAAGAAGTAGAACAAGAAAAATATGAAGGTCCTATTGCCGTTAAAATTATAGAACTTGGGAAATTCTTTCACGCTGAAGAATTTCATCAGGATTTTTATCTCCATTCAAAGGAGCGATATAAACAATATAAAAATGGATCAGGACGAAGTCGTTTTTTTGAGCAAAAAAAAGAAAAAAAAATCAAAGAAGAGCCGATCGTTGTATTGAAGTCTGAAAATGAAGTAGCTGCGGAAAATGACTATGAGCTTACTCAGGAAGAGATCGAAGAACGAAGAAAAAATCTAGATGAGCTAAGTTATAAGGTTATCGCAAAAGAAGGGACAGAGCGAGCGTTTACAAATGAATATTGGGATAACAAGGCGGATGGTATCTATGTAGATAAAGTTTCTGGGGAGCCTTTGTACGCTTCGGTTCACAAGTATGACTCTGGTACGGGATGGCCTAGTTTTTCTCAGCCAATAGCACCTGAATATATAGTCGAGGAAGTAGACAGAAAGCTCTTCGTGACTCGGACAGAGGTTCGAAGTAAGTATGGAGATTCTCATCTAGGTCATGTATTTGATGATGGACCAGCTCCGACGGGAGTAAGACATTGTATAAATTCGGCCTCTCTTGAGTTTGTTCCATTATCTCAAATGGAAGAACGTGGCTATGAAGAATATTTGTATCTCTTCAAATAATCCCATAGTTTCTTGTCTAAAAAATAAGTCCGTATGAGGTTAAGATTTCTTGTTTCCTTTTTTTTGGGCTTCATTGCTGAAGAGTATGTTTTCCTCTAGCAAAACTTCAGAATAGTTTTTCTTTTTAGTAGAGGCCGGGTGGTAGTGTCGGAAATCCAAGGGCCAAAAAGTATCAGTCGCAAATTTGTTTCCAAGAAAAACTCCAACACATCCAAGTAGTAAAAGGTTGATCCAAAAAGACGGATTGAGATAAAAATCACTGAGGTTGATGGTATTATCGGATCCAAATAAGAGCCGAGAGACTATTAAGTTCAGGAAGAATGTCACAATAACAACAAAAATAGAAAATTTGAGTCCATTACGTGCACCAGGGATAGTCGATGGATGACGAAAGTAAGCTATAGTTGCTACAATCATAAGAAAAATACTGCTCACTTGTCCAAGGAGGAGGATTCCTGTTGGAGTAGTATTTTCAGTTATTTCTGGGGCGTTAAAAAGAAGAGCTGCTAGAATTCCTACTATCAAGGTAGAAAAATAATAAAGGATCGTAATGATAAGTGCGCGAGATAAAACCATAGAAAAAATAAATTATTTATATCATTGTAAACAGAGAAAAGTTAAAACGCAAGTTTGTATAAAAAATGTATTCAATTGGATTGGGAGGTGCAGGTTTTTTGAGCTTTTTGGTATATCAAGAAATAAAATTAACAAAGTTAATTTAAGGAGCAAGGCTCAAAGAGGGGGATTACGTATTTAAGTTAGAATGTATATATTTGTACTGATTTCTGCTGCACTTCAATATCAATCCTGCTTCTCAGTCCCCTTTATTTCTACGAAAAAAAACAAAATAAACCTGTGTAAGGATCATTGTAATTTTATCTTGGCGGAAAGAGGGGGATTCGAACCCCCGATACGGTTGCCCGTATACACGCTTTCCAAGCGTGCGCATTCGACCACTCTGCCATCTCTCCATCTTGACTCCAGAGCTACAAAGTACTTCATAAAAGCACGATCGAAACAATAAGAGAAAAAATAGATTGGTCAAAGTAAGATATTGTAAAGAGAAATCTATTTGACTTCAAATTTCTACTCTCTAATATCGCGTACGAATTAATTCTCAACCTAGGTTATCTTGAATGATACTATTCCCCAGGCAAACATCGTAAAGCCCTAGTTTTAAGGACGTTTTGTCTGATTTTTTTGTATTCTAATTAAAAAACGTGCATGGCCAACGCATCTACCATCAAAAAAGTTTCTTTTCCAGCGAAGTTGAAACCAATCTCCGAAAAAAATAATCGACACTTCTTTACCAATGATATTGGTGGAGATTTTCCATTTCCTGATCTGACGGAAATCCAGACAAATTCATACGACTGGTTTCTTAAGGATGGGCTACAAGAGCTCCTTCATGAAATCAATCCAATTGAAGACGCAACAGGGAAAAAACTCAGACTTGAAATCCTTTCAAGCGAAGTCGAAGACCCAAAATATGATATTCAAGTATGTCGAGAAAAAGGACTTTCTTACGAAGCTTCTTTGCGAGTACATGTAGCATTGACCAATCTTGAAACAGGAGAGATCAAGGAGCAAGACGTGTATTTTGGTCAAATTCCACTTATTACAGGAGAGGGAACATTTATCATAAATGGAATCGAGCGAGTTGTAGTGTCTCAAATAGTAAGAAGTCCTGGGATTTTCTTTCTTCGAGATGTAGCCAATCCACAATGGTTTGGAGCAAAAATGATTCCTCGACGAGGTGCATGGCTTGAGCTTGAAACAGATAAGCGAGGTCTAATGTGGGTTAAAGTCGATAGAAAACGAAAAATCCCAGTAACAATGTTTCTGCGAGCTTTCGGATATGAAACGAATGAAGAAATTTTGGCACTTTTTGAAAAAGAAACAAAAGGGTTGGCAGAAAATCCAATTCTCAAAACACTTGATAAAGATGAATCAACTCTTCCAAAAGAAGCATGGCAAGGAGTGTATAAAAGAATTCGTCCAGGAGATCTAGCAACACCAGAAAATGCTCGAAATTTCTTGGAAGGACTCTTTCATGATTTTCGAAAATACGATCTTGGGCCAATCGCAAGATATAAAGTAAACCGTAAATTTAAACTCAAAACAAAAGATGATGAAGAAGGGCGAGTTTTCAGAATTGAAGACTTTATTGAGATGGTGAAATATCTCATCAACCTAAATCATGAAAAAGACGGATACTATCAAGACGATATTGATCATCTATCAAATCGACGAATCCGAGGAGTAGGAGAACTCGTACAAAATAAGTTCCGAGTTGGACTGATGCGAACCGAACGAATCGTTCGAGATCGTATGTCTATTGTAGATTTAGAGGAAGTTACGCCATCAGCTCTTATCAATTGTCGACCAATTACGGCTGCAATGCGTGAATTCTTTGCTAGTTCACAGCTTTCTCAGTTCATGGATCAGACCAATCCACTCGCAGCTCTAGAGCATAAGCGACGGATTTCTGCGATGGGACCTGGAGGGTTGTCGCGAGAACGAGCCTCTTTTGAGGTTCGGGATGTACATCCATCTCACTATGGACGAATCTGTCCTGTGACGACGCCCGAGGGGCCAAATATTGGTCTAGTACTTCATCTGGCAGCCTATGCACGAGTAAATCCTATGGGATTCATCGAAACTCCATATCGGACTGTATCTAGGGTTGTAAAAAATGATGGAACATCAGCCATAGGAAGAAAGGCAGAATTAGATATAAAAGACGGTAAAACAGTAGTAGTAAAATCTGGCGCAGAAATTACTAAAGCAGATGCAGAGAAGCTCGCCAAGGTAAAGGATATGAAAACAGTAGCTGTTCGAGCACACGTAACAGAAGAAGTTACATACTTTGATGCAGAAGAAGAAAAAGACATGAGTATCGCACAGGCGAATTCAATTCTAGATGAGCACGGACAATTCTCTAGTGATCAAGTTTCAGCTCGAAAGAATTTTGAACCAGGAACGTATCACGTTGATGAAATAACACATATCGATGTTTCACCAAAGCAGATTGTATCACTCTCTACCGCAATGATCGCCTTCCTAGAGCATGATGATAATACTCGTGCCCTAATGGGATCAAACATGCAACGGCAAGCTGTACCATTGCTAAAAGCAACGTCTCCAGTCTGTGGAACAGGTATGGAAATGATTACGGCAGAAACAGATTGTTGTATTGCTCCAGAAGACGGAGAAATCAAGTCGGTTGAGGCAACGAAAATTGTATTTATTGGGAAATCAGGGAAAAAACATACATTTAATCTTGAGACATACCTTCGGACGAATCAGTCTACTTGTATGCATCAACGACCACTAGTAAATGCAGGAGATAAAGTGAAAAAAGGTGACGTACTGGCAGATGGTACCTCTATTCAAAAAGGAGACCTTGCCCTTGGACAAAATCTAACAGTAGCCTACATGAGCTGGGGAGGATATAACTATGAGGATGCCGTAATAGTATCAGATCGTATTGTACGAGAAGGACTATTTGATTCGATTCATATCGAAGAGTATGAACTTGATGTTCGAGATACAAAATTAGGGCAAGAGGAATTAACAAACGATATTCCAAATGTAGCAGCGGCAAAACTGATCGATCTAGATGAGCAAGGTTTGATCCGAATTGGAGCTACGGTTCTAGCAGGAGATATCCTAGCAGGAAAGGTAACTCCAAAAGGGGAAACAGAGCTTTCTGCAGAAGATCGACTATTGCGAGCGATCTTTGGAGAAAAAGCGCACGATGTAAAAGATTCTTCTCTGCGACTGCCACGGGGGTCTGGAGGAAAAGTAATTAAGGTACAAGTGCTTGATCGATCTATGGGAGATGATCTTCCTACAGGAGTACTCAAACGAATCAAAGTACAAGTAGCACAGCTTCGACATCTAGAGGCTGGGGATAAAATGGCTGGACGACATGGGAATAAGGGAGTTATCTCTCGAATCATTCCTTCAGAAGATATGCCATATCTTGAGGATGGGACGCCAGTAGATATTATTTTGAATCCACTTGGAGTGTCATCACGGATGAATATCGGACAAATCCTAGAGACACATCTTGGAGCCGCTGCCAGTAAAATGGGAATCAAAGTAGCAACACCAGTGCTAAATGGAATAAAAGTAGATCTAGTGAGAGACTTCTTGGTGGAAAATGATCTACCAGAAGATGGGAAAATGCAATTGTTCGATGGTAATACTGGTGAAAAATTTGATCACAGAACGGTGGTAGGAACGGTGTATATGCTAAAACTGATCCATCTAGTAGAAGATAAGATCCATGCACGTTCAGTTGGGCCATACTCACTCGTAACACAGCAACCACTTGGAGGGAAAGCCCAAAACGGAGGACAAAGATTCGGGGAAATGGAGGTATGGGCACTTGAGGCCTATGGTGCAGCACACGTACTTCAGGAGATGCTTACGATCAAGTCAGATGATGTTCATGGACGATCAAAAGCCTATGAGGCAATCGTAAAAGGAACAGAAGTCGATACGATCAACGTACCAGAATCATTCAACGTTCTAGTAAAAGAGCTTCAATCACTTTGTCTAAGAGTAGATCTTCTCTCAGGAGAAGAGATTACAGATGCTTCAGATCTTGCACTCTCAGAACCAGAAGACTTCAAACGAGATCATGATGCCATCCAAGAATCAGGCGATGTCAAAATGGTAGCAGAAGAAGGATCTGAAAAAGCGGATGGGAGTATGCATCTCGAAGAAGATGGAGTTCCTGTAACAGGGAATGATGACGACGATGAGGATGATGGACTTAATGATGATCCAAATCTAGAAAATATAGAACCAGGTGAAGGAGATATAGAGGCAGTGGAGGAGGTAGAAGTAGAAGAAATAAAAGAAGAAAAAGAGAAAGAATAAGGAGTATTAAGACAAAGCTATAGAAGCCACTCAGAAATGAGTGGTTTTCTTTTATTTTAAAACAGGTTGACAATATTATGAAAAATTATAAAAAGAGTGCATATTAACAATATATATTATGGCACTTATGAGAATTGGTCCTGATGGTCTAACTCGAGTAGTAGATTTAGAGGAAAATACCACAGAAGCTCTAGGGGCAAAACAAATATTTGAAAATCTGCAAAGAGAGTTGCCAGAGATTTTAAAAGAATTTAATGAAATTGTTATTGCAGATGAAGATCCCAGGTCTTTAGCTAGGGGGTTGAAATTAGTAAAAGAACGTATTTTAACTCCAGTGAATCAGGTTGGAGATCGATTTCTTCCTGAGTCATATCTAAAATTATTTAAGACATTAGGTGAGATAGTAGGTATGAGGAATATTGTTTCAAAAAAAGCCTTTTCTAAAACAAAAGAATGTATTGCTGTATTGAGAGATACGATTGATGGAATGGATGAAAATGGAGATGAATTAATCAATCAAGTTGAATTTCAAACGGCGTTACTCAATCTATTTATAGATATTTCATTGGTTCAATTTTCATCGGTAATAAAAAATAAACGTCTAAAAGAAGATATTTTGCTTATAGCAAAAGAAGTAAAGGGGACACTTATGGCTGCCTTAGAGGAGGATATAATGATTGGTGAATTTGGAATTGAGGCAGAGCAGGCTATAGAAATATTAGATTCACTGCTTGAGGCAATGGAGGCGGGAATAGATGTATTTGATGCTATTATCAAGATTAAAGTGAAGTGGGGGGTTGGAATTACATTATTGATTGGAATTCTCACTGGAATTGGATTTGCTTTGCCTGCGGGAACTTTGGATAGCTTGATTGAGCATTTAAATTTTCTTAAGGGAATGGAATAAAAATTTCTGTGGTTTATTTTCTAAATAAACTATTAGTATGATTTTTTTTAGATTTCTGAGTATTCTCATTCTCTGTATCAGTAGTGTGTTTCTGATTGGGTTTCAGCAGCATTGGGCGTGGGGATTGCTCTTGATCGGATTTGCGGTCACGCTCCTGACTGATCCAAAGTTCCGAAACCATATTGGTCTGATCTATGCGATGATCACATTGCTCGGACTCACTCATATCAATACGGATGTAGGATTTTTTCATATGCTCTCTATGGGGATCAAGCTTGGGCTTGCGGTGGCGATCCCATATTTAATTACTCGGAAAATATACAAATCCAACGTCATACAGTTTCCCTGGAAAGGACATGACTGCTGGGGCTACAAACATTGGCTCTATGTGCTATTCACTTGTGTAGTTGCATACTTACTCATTCCGTACTATCTCACGTCCACAGGAGCTTATCTCAACTGGTCAGTAGAACTAGAAACTAGTTTTATATTACGTTTATTTGCAGGAACCAATGGGCTAGGGATCTGGGACGAACTCTTTTTTATAAACACCGTATTCGCCATATTTTTGCTTTTTATCCCGTTTGGGTGGGCCAATCTTGCACAGGCAGTGCTGTTTTCCTCATTTCTCTATGAGTTAGGGTTTACGAGTTGGGGATGGGTGATGACCTTTGTTTTTGCAATATTTCAGGGAAATGTGTACTACCGGACAGAGTCACTCTCGTACGTAATCATGATTCATTTATTAGTAGATTTGATATTATTTTTAGCTCTCATACACGCACATTATCCACAGTACGTAGATATATTTGTGACTTAGAGTGGAGGTTTACTCTTGTTTATGATATAATCTTATGATTATAGTCTATTTATACTATGGCTCCAGAGGTATCAGATTCGGAAGTGTTAACAATACTGAGTGAAAATCAGGAAAAAATACAGGGGCACCTGGAGCATTTGAGAGATGATGTGGAGCCAGTACCTGATTTTATTGAAAAAATAAAAGTAGTTTTATCTCCAATAGATGAAAATAATATAGAAATAAAAAAACAAATTCGAGGATTGATAAAAGAGGTGACAAAGGGGATGGATGCAGGAAGCAGAGCAGAAGCAATAGGGCTATGGGCAAAGTATTTGGAGGTGTCTCCTGATATTATCAAAGTAAGCAGAGAAGAAATAGAACGAGAAGTAACACAAAAAGTAAATGAATTTATGGACTCCGTACCAGCCGCAAAAATAATATTAGGAACCGAATATGATCAGAAAAAAGAAGCTATAGTGGCAAAAATAATGGCACTTGCAAAACCAGAAAAGAATGGATATCTACTTATGCCAGAGATAAAAGAGATCAAGGATATTATAGATAAAGAAGGAGGTTTAATTGGAAAAAAAGGAAAGGGGAATGCAGGTCTTTTAGGCTACAAAGGGAAATTAATGCCAGCGACGATCGAGAAGCAGATAAAAGATGAATTTGAAGTTGGAAAAGATTTATTTATGGGGGAGTATGGAGTGTTACTAAATACGGTTAAGAGAGAAAATTCACTAAATATTACTACAAAAGATTTACAAGATATTTCGGGTCGTGAATCTGGGGCGAAGGAGAAAGTTGCCGCGGCAAAGAAAGCTCAAAGTGAAATTACAAACAATGCGGAGGGTTCTATGTTGGATAACTTGCCAGAAGAGGTACGAACGTTTCTAGTTATGATCCTAAATATCCTAGCTTCATTTTCAGATCAGTTTAAAGGGATTGCCGAGAGTGTGAATGACGCAGTAGCTCAGACAGAAGAGGAAGATGAAAGTATAGATCCAGCTGAAAAAGAAGCCGTAAAGACATCAAGGATCTCTGCCATAATGGAACAGGGCCGCGGGTGGAAATTTACCCATGGTCCAATCAATATTAGCCTTGATGGAAATGAAGCAAAATTTGAAGGAGTCTTGGAACATTTAGGATTAACCCCCCTAGGGACTATTGAAAAAATTGTAACACAAGAGGGAATTATCCAGTCTCTTATGACACATAACTTAGAATTACTAGAGATATATACAATATTTCAGGTAGTAGAACACGATCCAAATCTTATAACCAAAACGGTAGATCCATCATCAGGATCTGTAACGTTATTATTTCAAGGGGAACCCTATATTATGAAGCAAGAAAAAGATCGAGAGGATCTAAGCCAGGCTATTGAGAAATATGATGCAGAAAATGATGCCTTTGCAATGATTCCAATGCAGTTCTAGTGTTTCATAAGCTTTTTTCCCCATTTCCATCCGAGTTGTCCTCGGACTCTTTTTCGTAGACTCCAGAGAAAGGCAAAGGTCAGTCCAAAGACTCCAAGTACAAAATATACCGTATTTTCGATAGAAGGTCCTGTTGGTTGAAAAAACTCAAATACAAAGGCAAGTCCAATGATAAGAAGTACTAATAATAAAGTCATTCCCCAGCCTTCCCAGCTACAAGGAGTAAGCCCAACGCCATAGGATTTTGGTCGAAACCAAGCTTTTTTCTGTTTTTTATGTAATTTCATCGATATCATTGTAGGCAGAAATACCAGAATAATCAAAAAACGGTAGCAAAAAATATGAAAATCAGCTATCAATACTATGGATGAAAAAAATACAAAAAAA
>JABAZT010000004.1:0-4393 GCA_018608565.1 Candidatus Altimarinota bacterium | reverse complement strand
GTGTGTCACCCAACAAAAAAATATAATAAATATCGGTTTTTTGCTTTTGGGAATTATGCTTATCCCAGCAACTCAGGCGGAGACAACAGGGCGAATCGCTCAGCTTCAAAGTTCTGTAGAACAGGGGGTAGAGCAGTCGGGAGTTTTTTCCTACTTACTCGATCCTATAAACCGTCTTAAGGATCATCAAAATACCTTGGATCAGCTTCAGAATGATCTTCAATATGAAAAAGATCAGGATTTTCCCTCTGCACGGAAGATAGATGAATTTACTGAAAATATAGTGGTATTGGAGCAAGAGAAGAAAGATCTTGAAATTAAGTTAGAGGAGTTAGTTGTGCCAGTAGAGGAAGCGCTGGTTATTGATGAACCAGAGGGGGTAGATGAAGATCAGGTGCAGAAAAATAAAGAAGAGTACCAAGAAAATATGGAGCTCTATAAAAAACAGAAATTAGAGATAGAAAGTCTTTGGGGGGAAAAGAATAAGACTATTGAAAAACTACAAACACAGATTGAGGATCAGGAAAAACTACTCAATGAACGTAGATCTAAAAATGAAGAAAACATTCAAATTATTACTCGAAATATAAACGAAGTAGAAGAGTCTATAATCAAACAAAAGCAATTGATGAAAAATCAATTATGGCAGATTGGGGTTAGTATTTTAGTTTTTATTGGAATTGTTTTCGGGTTATTAGTTTCCAGATTCGTATTGATACAGCTATTTGAGCGATTTAGTGGGGCTATGCATATCCATCGTAAAACCGTACTGATTCATCTGCTCAAGGTTTCCTTTAACATCATTATTGTAGTGTTAATTTTAGGGATTTTATTTTCACAGGTTTTTAGCATAATTCCTTTTATTGCCTTGGTGGGGACGGGGGTTGCATTCGCATTGAGGGATAGTATTAGTTCTTTCTTTGCTTGGTTTTTTATTGGAACTAAAAATGGATATAAGGTCGGGGATGTTCTGCAGACAGATGATAGTTATGGGCGAGTAAAAGAGATAACGCCATTTTTCACCGTATTGCGACAACGAGATCATGAAGCCGAATCGGGGAAGATTGTGACCATTCCCAACAAATTCTTTTTGGAAAAAAAGATAGTAAATCTATCTCGTTTTCAAGAGTTTACTCAGATTACGTTATCATTTATTTTGACGGAGAAATCTGATGTAGAAAAAGCACGAGAGTTGCTTCGGGGAATTGTGATAAAGCATAATGCGAAGAATATTGAGCTATTACATAAGTATGATAAGAGGCTGACTCGTGATTTTAAGCTTAATCCTGAGGATCTTGAGCCGTATCTATGGTATGCACCAGGGGAGGGAGGAATCGTGTTGAAGGTTAAGTTTTTTGCGTCATTTCTAGAGCTCAATAGAACGAAGCACATTATGGTTGAGGAATTTACGCTTGAATGCAGGCGATTAAAATCAGTCTCTATTTATTATGGATAACCTGAATTGGTAATTATTTGACCTAAAAGTATAAAAAAATATCATAGAATTAGAATTTAAGTAAATTTTTAATTTAGATTTGGAATATGAAAGTACAATTTTCACAAGATTTCAGGAAGTGGATGGAGGGAGCACGATGGAAACCCAAAGAGTTAGCAGAAAAGCTTGGGGTACAACGACAATCAGTTCATAACTGGATGGAGGGAAATTCAATGCCAAAAAATCAGGAAGTTATTTATCGTTTATATCAGCTTGGAGGGGATAGTCTTATTATTTTTGATAATCCAGATGACAAGCCACGGATTCCAAAATCAACTCATTATTTCCAGGTTCATGGAGGACACGCACTCAACGGAGAACTGCGAATTCCAGGATCCAAGAATGGAGCATTGCCAATGCTCTGCGCTGCCCTGCTAACAGAAGAGACTTGTACTTTTACGGATGTACCAGAGATTAGTGATATTGGCTTACTTCTTGGAATATTTGATCAGATGGGAGCCAAGACCTCATGGGATAAAGAACAAAAAATAGTAGAAGTTACGGCTAAAAATATAGACCCAACCATACTTTCTGAAAGTCCGGAAATACGAAAGTTTCGAGCTTCTATTCTTATGCTTGGTCCACTTTTGGCACGATTTGGGCGTGTGGAAATAGTTCAACCAGGGGGATGTGTGATCGGGGCAAGGCCAAACGATGTCCATTTAAATGCTTTTGAGGCATTGGGAGCAACGATCACTACTTCAGAATTTAGTATTAAGTGCGAATTTGAAAAAAAATCATTCGATCAATCACGAGTTCTATTTCCAGAGGCCAGTGTTACGGCAACTGAAAATCTTGGAATGTTTGCCGCAGGAGTAGAGGATGAGTGTGAACTTTTCTTTACCGCGACAGAAACACATGTCACTCAAACCCTCAAGATGCTTGAGTCTATGGGGGCTCAAATGTCAGGGCTTGGGACACATCGAGTCAAGATTAAGGGGAAGAAGAAGCTCAAGGGAGGAGTATTTAAAATACCTCCAGATTATTTGCTTGCAGGGACCTATGCGATTGCAGGGATACTAACAGGCGGGGATCTGACACTCAAGAATGTCTATCATACAGAGCTCTTATCCTTTTATGGAATGTTACGACGGACGGGGGCTAGTTTTGAATTTGATGGGGATACACTTCGGGTTTATGGAGAGCAAAATCTCAAAGCCATTCCAAAACTTCAAACCGCTATTTTCCCTGGATTTCCAACCGATCTTCAGAGTCCATTTGGAGTATTGTTGACGCAGTGTGAGGGGGAATCTATGGTTTTCGAAACCTTATTTGAAAATCGTCTGACGTATCTTTCTGAATTAGAAAAAATGGGAGCCAATGTCCGACTTATGAATTCACATCAGGCTCTTGTAACAGGAAAAACTCAGCTCAAGGCGCGACAAGTCCAGTCATGGGATCTTCGTGCAGGAGCAGCGATGGTAATAGCAGGAATGATTGCAGATGGTATAACAACCGTGACTAATATCAATTATATCGATCGTGGATATGAACATTTCGATATGAATCTTCGGAATCTCGGAGCCAAGGTTGAGCGAGTTTCGGCTGGGATTTAATCTTATTCTATAGGAAATCCCTGTGAGATGGAATATTCCCACAGATATACATCTTTTTCCATTTGAGCCTGACTTACAGTGCCGTGGTCTTCAAAGTTTTTGTTGTGTAGGATATATTTTTCAAGAAGAGTGGAGGGGGTCCCATTTTTTGCATAAAATTCATCAATTTTCTGTTGTTCTTCTGGTGTAAAGGGAGGGGGGTTGTGGTTTTCTTTATTACACCTCCCTTTCCGGTTTTTGAGAACAATTGCATTGATTGTATCTCGGTTTTCATCATCTGTTGGTTCAAAAAACTGCTGAGCGGTCTCGGATGGCATTAGTGCTGTCAGTATTTGATCTTCTAGAAACAGAAGCGCTTCTAGTTGAGATTGGTATCGTTCTACGAGAGTCGTTGTGCTGGAGATATCTTGCAGTATTCTTTCGATTTGTTCGCGGCGATCGGTAATTGTCGAAAATTCTGTATTACGATTTATTCTATAATAACTTAGGATTGATTCGGCTGTTTCTAGGTTCATGAAGAGCGTTTGAAGTATTTCTTGATTAATGTATTAGATTGATTCAGGATGTGCAAGATTTTTATGTTTTAAAATGAAATTAAAAGAAAATTTGGCTGTAATTGCTAGTGGTGTATATATAGCGACCCGAGCCCCGAGAGGGGAATTGGGGGCGGTAGATGAAGTGGTCGATAATGTTGAGGAGGTGGTAAATCAGGGGGAGCATCAAGTTCCTCAGCCTGCATTGGTAATAGAAGAGCCAAAGATTTCATTCCCTAGAAGAGATTCATATAGACCTAATATAGATCCAAAAGGAAAAAAGGTGAGAGGGCGAAATGGACCATGGTTGCAAACATAAAGTTTGACATCAAAAACATAATTATTACATTGTCACAGCTAGATATACATAAAGTGTATATCCTCGTAACTAGTCACTTACAACAACATGGCACATAAAAAAGCAGGTGGTTCCAGTAAAAATGGTAGAGACTCCAACGCCAAACGACGTGGGGTAAAACGTTTTGGTGGACAAACGGTGAACGCTGGAGAAATCATTGTTCGACAAAAAGGAACAAAATTTCGACCAGGTGAGAATGTAGATATGGGAAAAGATTTTACACTCCATGCTGAAATAGATGGAAAAGTAACATTTACAAAAAGAGCCGTTCGACGGTTTGACGGACGAAGATATGAACGAAGTTTCGTAAACGTAGTTCCAGTTGAAGCATAACATTTGCGAGAACTCTAAATTTAAAAATTATAAAACAGTCCTACGGGGCTGTTTTTTTTAATAATATTATCTGTGAGAAAATAATATACCAAACAATGAGAGTGCTTATTAGAGAGGG
>JABAZT010000038.1 GCA_018608565.1 Candidatus Altimarinota bacterium | reverse complement strand
CCCCGCCAATAGGTCCTTATCCCGGAGAAAAATGAACGAAAAAACAGTTAACAAAATCGGATGGTTTGCCTCATTGACCGCAATAGCGATGTATTTTTCCTATATAGATCAAATACTCCTTAATTTAGAAGGAAATACAGGATCAGTAATCCTCCCAATCGTCACTACGATCAACTGTACCGCTTGGACTTTTTATGGATGGCTCAAGCCCATTCGAGATTGGCCTATCATCGCCTGTAATGTCCCAGGAATAGTATTAGGAATAATTACAAGCATTACAGCATTAGTTAAGTTTTAGAACCCCTTTCCTCTCAAATACTGCATTACCTTCCCATTAAGCTCAAAGTCACTAATTTTAGGCTTTTTTCTCAATATCTCCTCACGCTTACGTTCTTCTAGATAAGATTTAATTTCTTTTTGTTGATCCTCGGTATATACAATTCCAATCTGATCTCTTGCCATATCTTTCCCAATCCCCTTTTCCCCCAACTTCATCTGAATTTTATAGGGACCACTCCTCTTGAGTATCTGATCTCTTATATATGCAGCGCAATAACGTTCATTCGAAATCCAATCATTCTCAAGACAATCATTGATGGTTTCATCCACCCAATCTTTGTTATCCCCAAACTTAGTCATCAATTTTCTACGTAATTCATACACCGAATGCTCCCTTTTAGAAAGAATTCGTAATGCATAGGCCGTAATTGTTTTTTGATCAATACTCATACAAATTCAACCATAACGTATTTCTTCCTATCTTTCTATCTTTCTCCCCCCAGATCTACCAGTAAATCATGACCACTTAACACACAGACGTAAAAAATCCCCAGCTCAGACTGAGGACCTCCCACTTTCAAACCAATTATTAAATTTCTATTCCGTCACACGAAGATTCGTTGACGCGCTTCCTAGTTTTGACTCAGTATTAATCATATATTCTCCCTCTCTCAATCCTGTTGAGAAGGTAACTGTTTCTCCTTTACAGATTTCCCCCATATCAGCAAAACCTGGAATCGTAACATGTTGAGTAAATTTCCCCATATTTTTAACTGTAAAGTGAACTCGACCTGATTCAGTAGATGGCTTCCCAAAAGTATCAACTCGATTTTCATAGACATAGACTCGAACATGAGAATCTCTATCAGGAATAACCGAAGCCGTAATAACTGAATCATCAGGACATATCTCAGCCGCTTCTAGCACTGGAGCGACCGTAGTTTTAGCGACTACTGGTTTTACGTAGATAGGAGCTACATATGTATTAGGAGCAGTAGTTATAACAGATGGAGCCATTGGCTCAGTATCTACCACAACCACAGGAACCGTATGTGTATTTTCAGTGCCTGTTTCATTTTTTTCCTCTACAGATACAACTTCCACTTCTTTCTCCGTTGTAACAATACTATCCACATTTTCATCCTCTTTTTCCTCTTTATTCGAATCCACATCTTTCTTTTCTACTTTTTCATTACTATCGTTTTTAGAACCTCGCTCCATTCGTTCTCTATTTTCTTCTGCTCTTTTTTCTCGTGGATCTTTTTTTCCAAAGAGTCCAGCCCAAAATCCTTTTTCCGCTGCTTTTGATTCAGATTTTACAACGCTATTTTTTTCTTCATCTTTTTTATTTGTATCTACTTCAGCTTCTACATCTATTTCTTCTTTTTCTTCATCTTTTTCATTTGTATCTACTTCAGCTTCTACATCTGTTTCTTCTTTTTCTTCATCACGTCCGAAAAATCCCCAGAAACTCTTTCCTTCAGTTCTCTCTTTCACCTCTTTCTCTTCATCCAACTCCGTATCACTCATAACAGGATTAACCGGCACCGCCGCAATGTTTTCTGTTTTTTCTTTCTGTACAAACTGAACTCTTTCACCATCACTTTCACAAGCACGGAACATCCATACTCCTCCAATAATTATAAGAATCAATACAAGTAAACGAATCATAGCGTAAACGGGTTAAATTTTAGGCTTTGTGATAACTTTATAAAACAATTATCTTTTTTATGCAAATCATTTTTAAATAAATTGTAGTAAAACACAAAAAAGAGCCACAAGTAAGTGGCTCTATCTCTTTTACCTACCTCAAAACAGATTACTTATCGTCTTTGTCTTCCGTATCAGCATCTATAATTTCAGCATCTTCTGTCGGAGGAATTTCTTTTTCTCCAGACTCTTCTGCAGCCTTTTCTCCATCAGCTGCATGAGGATCTGCTCCGGCTTCATGCATCTTTTGACCAAGAGCCATAAGTTTTTCCTGAAGTGAATCTCCAGCCCCTTTTAGATCCTCAGCCGAAGAAGCTTCATCCTCCAGTTTCTTCTTAGATTCTGGAATAGCTTCCTCTAAATCTTTGATACTATCAGTTAATTCATCTTTCTTGAGTTCTTGAGCTTCTTTCACTGTTTTTTCCGATTGATAGACAACCGAATCCAAATGATTCCGTGCCTCAATTTTTTCTTTAATTTCTTTATCCTTATCAGCATTTTCCTCAGCCTCTTGTTTCATTTTTTCTATTTCATCATCAGACAACCCAGATGAACCTTGCACCGTAATAGATTGTTCTTTTCCACTTGAATTATCCTTCGCCTTCACCGAAAGCATTCCATTGGCATCAATATCAAATGTTACTTCAATCTGAGGCACTCCACGTGGAGCTGGTGGTATTCCATCAAGGATAAACTTCCCGAGTGCTTTGTTATCCACAGCCATTTCTCGCTCTCCTTGTAATACATGGATTTCAACACTTGGCTGACTATCTGCATATGTTGAGAAGACTTGAGACTTACTCGTTGGGATTGTCGTATTTCGATCAATCATTGGCGTCCGGATACCTCCTGCCGTTTCAATTCCGAGTGTCAACGGAGTAACATCCAAAAGCAACACATCCGTTACATCTCCCTGAAGCACTCCTCCCTGAATCGCAGCCCCAAGAGCTACTACTTCATCTGGATTTTGAGAATTATTAGATTTCTTCCCAAAAAACTTTTCAACCGCCTCTTGCACAGAAGGCATTCGAGTCATACCACCAACTAGTAGTACTTCATCGATTTCATCCTTAGAAATCCCTGCATCTTTAAGCGCTTTTTCACACGGTTTAAGTGACCGTTTAACCAACTCTTCTGTTAGCTGTTCAAGTTTCGCTCGAGTCAATTTTTCATTAAGATGCAATGGACCATCCGCCCCAACCGTCACATACATAAGGTTAATATCAACCTCTGAAGTAGAAGAAAGCTCTTTCTTCGCTTTTTCCGCTTCTTCTTTGACACGCTGCATCGCCATTGGATCTTTGGTAAGATCCGTCCCAGTATCATCTTTAAACTTCTTCAATAAATACTGAATAATAACAGAATCAAAGTTATCCCCTCCTAGATGCGTGTCTCCATTTGTAGCTAAAACCTCAAACGTTCCATCAGAAATTTCAAGGATTGAAACATCAAATGTTCCTCCCCCTAGATCGTATACCACAATTTTTTCTTCTTTCCCTTTTTTGTCGATTCCATAGGCAAGAGCGGCAGCTGTTGGTTCATTTATAATACGTTCAACCTCTAACCCCGCAATAGCTCCCGCATCTTTGGTCGCTTTCCGTTGATCATCATTGAAATAGGCAGGAACCGTAATTACAGCCTTAGTAACCGTTTCACCTAGATATTTCTCAGCATCAGCCTTGAGTTGCCCCAAAACCTTCGCCGAAATCTCAGCAGGTCGAACATCCTTCCCATCATACTTGATAAGCACCGCATCATTCTTTCCTTTTACAAATTCAAACGGCATTTCTTCTCGCTCTTCCTTTGTTTCAGCCCACGTTCGTCCAATAAAACGCTTCGCGGAAAATATCGTCCCCTTGGGATTCGTAATAGCTTGTCGCTTAGCAGGAACCCCTACAAGCGTTTGGTCATCTTTCTTAGCCACAATAGATGGAGTCGTTCTATTCCCCTGTTCATTTGGGATTACAACCGCTTTCCCCCCCTCCATTACCGCCAGACAAGAATTTGTCGTTCCGAGATCAATTCCAATAATTTTTGACATAAGATATGTATAATTAAATTTAGCAGAGTCATTTTACCCCTGCTAACTTTTGATGTCAAACCTTTTTTAGCAGTCAACGCGACAGACTGCTATTGCTTAAATTACTAATAACAAAAAAAGAATTAAAATAAGTATTGTCAAATCTTGATTTGCATATTAAAGAAAAACAGATAGAATTTTGATTACTTTGTCTGGATATATAATGAATTTTCGAAAACAGTGCTTCCTCACTCTACATACTCCCTACACCAAAAAATCTAAATGGTTTAATGGTATACTTTCTTTTCTAATCATAGTATCCGTCGCACTTGTTCCCGTTGCACTATTCGGAATCTTTGGGGTTACAGAACAAGCCGACTGGGTCATCCAATTTGAGCAAATAACCGTTACAATATTTACGATCGAGTACATACTCCGGATTTATTCGGCTCCAAAACCAATGAAATACGTACTTTCCTGGTGGGGAATCATAGATCTAGTAGCGATACTCCCCTACTATCTTGCAATATTTTTCCCCATTCAACATGCGGAAATGTTCTCAATGCTTCGAATCCTACGAATTCTTAAACTCGCCAAAATACATGAAATGGATCATGCAAAAATGATAAAAGATTGTGAAGCCAAAGGTCACGGTCATTTCGCTCCTATTCAAGGAGAAAAAGTAGAACGAGTCATCCAAAAACATCCAGTCATATTTATGGTAGCCGTCATTGTTCCATTGGTTATGACATCACTTGGATTAATCACATTTCTTTTTTTTCCTGGCGCTATAGGACTAGCAATAGCCGTCCTTTTCTTTGGATTTGCCCTTATATTTTATGCAAAAGCCTGGCTCGATTTCCTATACGATGTGATATACATAACCGATCAACGGATTGTTATACAGAACCGAAAATTATTCGGAATTATATCCAATGATATATCCTACACCTCTATTACAAATGTAATTCCGGATAATCGTGGGCTCATCCAATGGATGCTGGGATTTGGTGACGTAGAAGTACAAACAGCCGCAGGAGTAACCCCTAGATTCTATGGAGCTCCAAAACCACACAACGTTGTAAACAAAATCATTAGTAATCGACAACGTATTATTGGAGAAATGAAAGAAAGCAATCACAATAATTCAGAATCACTTTCTAAGCTATAACCCACTGAACAAGTTGCATAATGTAGATCCCATAGAGAAAAACCATAGCCAAAGATTCTTCTCTTGTTATAGAGTGATCCTTAGACACAGACCAGTAGACAAAGAATGTGGCCACAGCAAAAGGAAGATTGAGCATATAGTTGAAGTCTGAGACCGCCAACGGTGAAATCATTGAACTCACCCCAATAATCATAACTATATTAAAAATATTCGAGCCTAATATATTACCTACCGCCATTTCGGCGTTATTATTCTTAACCGCAGAGAAAACTACCATCATCTCTGGAAGAGAAGTCCCAATAGCCACCAATGTCGCAGAAAGAGCCGTATTCACTACTGGATCAAGACTAAAAAGCTCTACTCCCATATTCCCCATACTCAGAACCGCACCAATCGCAAAGTCAGACGCAACGATAACTCCCCCTAATCCCCCAAGCACAAACCAAACATATTTCATCTTAAATGGATGCTTTTCTAGTTTCTCTTTGAGACTCTTTTTTTGGTTATTATCATCAAATAAAAACCAAAGATACGTCGCCATTATTCCTAATAAAAACACCCCTTCATACCAATAAATAACTCTATCAGTCATCATAAAAATCATCGCAATCGTCGAGATCATAAGAATCGGAAAATGTACGTGAAAAATATTTTGCTTAAACGTGATTCCTCTATTAGCAATGACGATAATTAAACCAATACCAAGAAAAACATTGGCAATATTAGATCCCAAAATATTCCCTATCGTCATATCCCCTACCAACCCACTAGATGGATCCGCCTTTAGTATAGAAGCAATACCCGTCGCCAACTCAGGTAAAGACGTCCCAATAGCTACAATCAAAACTCCAGTCAAAAAACTAGGCCATCCCATTGATTTCCCAAGGGCTTCCGCATTATGGATAAAAATATCAGCAGACTTAACCAATACAAAGGTAGAAAGAACAAAAAGAAGAAGTTGAGGAAGAAATTCCATGATACAAAAAGGCAGTAATTAATAATTATACAAAGAGTAACAAAAATAGAATAAGAAAGATTTTAGTTTATGCACACTTATGCGAATCAAACCAAAAAACAAACATTATTCCCACTCAGCCGCTAGATAAATCTCATCTACATCATCAATTTCCTCTAGTTTCTCCACAAAACTCTCAATCTGTTCAACCGTTTCTCCATCAATCTGCTGTGGATCTTTTGGTTTATACTGAGGCTCCGACTTAGTCACTTCCAATCCCGCAGATTCAAGCCCATCTCTCACCGCACCAAGAGCCGTGAAAGGGCTAAACACAATCGTTTCATCTTCTCCATATTCAAAATCATCCGCCCCCGCCTCCATAACACATTCAAATATTTCATCTTCACTTTTTCCACCCGTTTTCACAATAATCAAACCAATATGATCAAACATAAACTGCACTGATCCTTCAGCTCCAAGATTGGCTCCACTTTTATTAAAAGCCGTCCGCACCTCAGGATACGTTCTATGTATATTATCCGTAAGCCCTTCCACTATAACCGCCACGCCTCCAGGCGCATACCCTTCATAAAGAACCGATTGATATACAATTCCATCTTTCCCCTCCCCTGCGGCTTTTTTTATCACCCGATCGATATTATCTTTTGGGACTCCATCAGACTTCGCATTTGAGATCAGCGTCCGGAGTGACGCATTACTATCTGGATTTGGATCAGACTTAGCGGCTACCATGATCAGCTTACTATGCTTCGTGAGGACTTTGCCTCGCTTCGCATCATTTGCCGCTTTCTTGTGACGTATCGAGTGCCATTTACTATGTCCAGACATAAATTTAGAAGGCTAATAGTTAGAATTTAAAATCTAAGGAAATATACTAATTTTTAATACTTCTTCAAAGAGACTCAATCTCTGTCTCACTCAAGATCCTAAACTTTCCTGGCTTCATCTCTCCTAGTTTCAATTTCCCAATACGCACTCGAAGCAAATCCAACACCTCCAACTCCATCGCTTCACACATTTTCCGTATTTGCCGATTTCGCCCTTCTTTCATGAGAAACTTCAAAACACTGTTCTCCAAAACTGTTATATCACACGGATTCGTTTTCTTTTCATCTATCACAATCCCTCCCGAAAGAATTTTAGCCTTATGAACCAACGGATCTGGATCACTTTTTTTCATCTTTTTTACAGAAACCAGATACTCCTTCTCTTTCTGGTATTTTGGATGGGCTAGTTTATTAGCAAGTTCCCCATCATTTGTCAGCAATAACAATCCTTTTGAATCTTTATCCAACCGTCCAATAGGAAATACCCGCCCAACCCCAAAATCAAAATCTACAATCGTTAAACCACCATCCACTCGTTTCATCGTTGTTTCTACGCCCTTAGGTTTAAAAAAAGCAACTACTACACGATCAACCGTTTTTTCCACCTCTAAAACCGATCCATCAATAGCAACCACATCTCCCGATGAATACCTATCACCGAGTGTTGCCTGCTTTCCATTGATAGAGATTCTCCCGCCACGTATATAGTCTTCCGCCTGACGACGAGAGCAAATCCCCTGCTGAGATAAAAGTTTTTGTATTCGAATAGGTTCTGACATACGTAGATAGTAAGAAAAACTCACAAACTAGAAAGATAAAAAAGCTAAGGCATTAATCCCTAACTTTCTTACAGCACTTTGAATACTTAATACCTTCAAACTAAGTTAGAAGTCTTCTTCGAACAAAGTAAGCACCACCAGCTAAAATTGCGAGCACAAATGCCAGAACATTACTTCCTCCCGTCTTCGTAAGCGTCGTATCAAATGAAACAGAAGCTCCATTCCCCTCTTTGCCATTTTGATCTTTTGTTACCACCTTCACTTCATATTTAGTATTAAGATCAACTTCAAGCTTGAGCTCAAGTAAGGAGGCTCCAAGTGAATATCCTTCATCCCAAGCACCATTGTTTTTCTTCACATATAGAACTTGATCTGAAATTCCATCAATTCCCGACTGAGACCATCGGAGAATCACTACTCGTTCTTTCTTAAGCGCTGAAATATCAAATATAAGATTACTAATCCCTGAAACACCACCCATTTCCTGAGCAGAACTGTGAGCTGCCGGAATCGTATTCACATCGGTTTCAATCGATAAAACAGACTCAATCTCTGGTTCCACAACTTTCACCTGAGTAGAAGTAGAGGTAAATGTAGTCTCATCCGTTACTCCAGAACTAACTGGATTTCCTTGAGTATTTACAACAGACGAAGAGGCTATAACCTTATAAACCTGATTTTCTTTAAACCGTGCATCACTTGTATAGAGCAACACCGTATCAAGATTCGTTTCAATTTTATCAATAAAAACATCTTCTCCCGTCCGCTCATTCTCAATAACAAAGGCATCTAATTCACTTTCTAAAACAACTTCGTCAGACATCGTAACCAAAATTTGTCCCTCCCCCGTTTGTTCTGCAGAAAGAAGCGCAAATTCTTTTTGAGGAGCCAATGGCTTTACCATTACCTCTTCTGAATAACTTTTCGATTCTCCGTTCTCATCATCCACTGCCGTAATAGAGAAATAATAAGAAGTCCCTGCTACCAAGTTTTCTACGGTATACTTCGTCTTTGTAGACTCAGACATGATTTCCGCTTCGTAAAATTCTGATTCTCCTCCAGCAACAGATTTTGTTCCATAATAGATCTTATATCCAATCATATATCCATCTGCATCTTCTCCTACGTCCCAAGATAGTTTTACACTTTCTGTATCCGCTTTAGCTTTTAGGTTCTGAATTTGATCCGGAAGGAGGTTATCCCCAGCCTGTGCATCTCCTATTGGGACAATCGATGCCTGGAGCGTTAGAACGGCTACAAACAGATAGGCAAGCGATTTTCGTAGTTTTTTTATCATCTAATTTTTTCAATAAATCAGATCATTATATCACATCTAAGACAAAAAAACAATACATTTCACAAAATAAGAAAATAAGAACAATACTCTTTTTAAATAATAATTTTTACGGTATAATAAGGAGAAATAAATACATACACATGTCTCTTGACTCATTCTTTCATCCAAACTCAGTCGCCGTCGTCGGAGTCTCCGAAAACACCAAAAAACTCGGATCAATAATCCTACAAAACATAATAGATAGCGGTTTTCAAGGAGAGATAACAGGAATCAATCCAAAAAGCGATGGAGAAATATTGGGACAAAAAGTCATACAAAATATTACAAAATCAAATACTCCCTTCGATTTAGTCGTTATAGTAATTCCAGGGAAATACGTAGAGTCAGTCATTGAAGACTGCATCACCAACAAAACCAAAAACATCATCATTATCTCGGCGGGATTCAAAGAAGTCGGAAATACAGCACTGGAAAACACAATCCAAAAAAAATGCGCACAACACCAAATAAACCTATTAGGACCGAACTGCCTTGGAGCCATATTTCCTCATGCCAATTTAAACGCTAGTTTTTCAGACGGACAGCCAAAACCAGGAAATATCTGTTTTGTTTCTCAATCAGGAGCCTTTTGTACCGCAATGCTCGACTGGGCCTCAGAAAAAGAAATTGGATTCTCACATTTCATCTCACTCGGAAACAAAGCTGGAATCTCTGAAATTGATATTCTCCAGTCTCTCGCCGATGACCCAACAGTAGAAGTATTTGCGTTTTATCTCGAATCAAACACCCAAGGAAAAAATTTCCTCTCCCTCATAGAAAAAATCAGCACCACAAAACCAATCGTAATCCTCGAGCCAGGACGTTCGGTAAAAGCGGCCGCGGCTAGCTCCTCTCATACGGGATCGCTCGCTCCAAATTTCAAAGTACTAGAAACCGCCTATGCAGAAGCAGGAGCCATACAAGTCTTCTCCATGCGAGAAATGTTTGGAGTATTACAACTCCTCAGCACACAACCACGCAAATCCTACGGACCACAAACCGCCATCATCACAAACGCTGGTGGAGTAGGAGTCCTCTCTACGGATCTATCCGAACTAAATCATCTGAACCTCGAAGCACCTTCACCTCAGACCATAACAAAACTAAAATCAGTACTCCCAGCAGAAGCAGGACTCACAAACCCAATCGATATTATTGGAGATGCACGAGCCGACCGATATGCAAACGCAATAGAAATACTCAAAGACGATCCTACTATTGATCAAATCTTAGTCCTTCTCACACCACAACGAACTACAGAAGTCCTAGAAACCGCAAAAATAATCCATGCTGCGAGTCAATCTTCAGACAAAAACATTGTTAGTAGTTTTATCGGAGGTTCAGGAGTACAAAAAGGAATTCAATATTTTGAGAAAGAAAACCTCCCACATTTTAATTTTCCATCCGATGCACTCAAAGTTATGGGAATTCTAGCTCAATATGAATCCCGTAAGCGAAATAAAAGCACGACACTCCCTGACCTTCAGATTCTCACTCCAGACAAAGAAGCTCTATTGGAAAAAATAGAAGATGCACAATCTCAAGGACTAAAAAGTCTGCCCCAAGAGCTAGTCGATCAAATTCTCGACTGCTATCAAATGGATAAACCAAAATCACAAAACTTCACCAAAATTGAAGAAGCATTAACATTTTTCCAATCAATCGACACAGGCGTTCTCAAGATCTCAAGCCCCGACGCCCTACATAAAACAGATCTAAAGGGTGTATTTCTCAACATAGATACAGAAGAAAAATTTATGGCCGCTTGGAATAATCTCCAAGAATCAATAAAAATTAGCGGATTCAAAAACGCCTCAATACAAGTCCAAGAACAAATACTCAATGCCAAAGAAACAATTTTAGGAATAAACACCGATCCAACCTTTGGGAAAGTAATGCTCTTTGGATCTGGAGGAATTTATACGGAAGTCATGAAAGATACGGCCGTAGGCATACTTCCTATCCGAAGTTTCTCAAAACTGATCAATCAAACAAAAATTGGAGAAATTCTCCACGGAGTCCGAGGAGAAAAACCACGAGCCATAGAACCACTCATCAAAACCATGGAAACCGTCGAACAAATTGTCACGGATTTTCCAATGATACAGTCCATCGACGCAAACCCAATACTCGTAACAGAAGATCGAGCCGTATGTGTAGATTTTAAGATGATACTTTAAACCGTTCTGTGGAAGATATTTCTGAATAAAATCGAAATCAAATCCAAAGCTTGATTTGTTTATGTTTTTCTAAAATCTAAGAACGCCCAAACACTTCTTCTATTTTAGCCTCAAGACTCAACTTCTCTAAGGCTTTATCTTTCAAAAAACGTACATAGCCAGTTCTAAACATTTTATCCCCTTTAGTTTTATATCCACTATCAAATGCAGCCTCAGCAACCTCTTTCGCTTTCAATCCCTTTATATAAAATTGATCTAAAATAAAATATTCAACAGGACTCAAGATCTTAATCGCAATAAATTTAAATTCATTAAAAGAAAATTTATTAGCACTTGCTTCAGAGCAAGAATCAGAAAAAATAACTTGTTCTAGAAAATCTGAATCAGTTTCCGTTGATAGATCTGATACAAAAGAGGTTAATGCATTTCTATGTAATCGAGAATCATCTATAATTAAACGCCTCAGTATTGTAAAGATTGATGATTTAAGATGAGCCTTGGTTCGCCCTAAGTCTTTATTATGCAAGAGAGCCCTAATTATTGACTCTTGAACTAAATCTTCCGCTTCATTTGGCCTAGATTTGGCAGTAAAATTTATAAGTAGAGGACGAAGCGAGTCAAAATAATTGGCAATCGCATCATCTGTTTTAAGAATTTCCAAATCAGCAGTCTCTGATTCTTTAGTATTACAAACCTGATCTAAAGGGTCAACTTCACGAAGTGTATCCACACTAACTACTACTTCCGCTTCTTTAAATTCAATAATATCAACGTCATTGCCAATCTTATTTTTATGACCAGGTTCAGTTAATTCTAAACTTTTCTCACTTATTCTTTCCGTATCAT
>JABAZT010000041.1:40928-62845 GCA_018608565.1 Candidatus Altimarinota bacterium | reverse complement strand
CAAAATTGAATATTACTTTTTAGGATCTCCCACTAGCTTCCACTGATAATTATTATCGTAAAATTAATAAACACCCACAACAAAAGCGCTGGCACTCCAACCCCAACAAGAACATTGATCACTATCCGTACATTCACCAATACAATCAAAAACAGGATTACCACCGTAGATCCAAAATTCAAAAACACCAATCCCGCACTCTTCTTGAGTGACTCCATCAGCCCCATATCCTCATGTACTATATAGTAAGGAGAAAAACTCATAAATATATTTACAAACAAAGACAGAATCCCATACACAATCAGAATAGGAAGTATAAATTCAAATAATTCTTCACTCAAATATCGATACATAGAAGCCCCAAACAACAAAATAGAAATAAATGAAAATGGACCCGTAATTGCATGTAGCTCAAAAATCCGAAAAAAGTACTTAGTCGCTTCAATCATATTCTGTCGTACCGAAACCTTGGCTTCCGGGTTTTTCAATATCTTTTGAACGGCGAGTATAACAGTCGCCTCGACCCACGCCCAGATCACATAGACCATAAGCGCCAACAAAATAATCCCTAGCACTAACCAAATAATTAACCCATTATCAAATACATACCCAAAAATTTCTCGAACAATGGCCCAAAAATTGAGCACTTCCCATTTATCCAAATACATCACTAACTGCCACCCAAGCTTGGCAGCAAACATAACAACCGTGGCAAAACTTGGGACAAATACAAACCATTTTAATCGAGGATGAGCCAATGTGGCCTCCCATGCAGCATGTAAGATTCGTGCGTATTTTCGTCCCATTTATAATTGTTTCTATTCAAGCGTTACCCGCATAAGCGTCACACTATTATATCATAGACCAGCCTTTTACTCAAAAGTTACAAAAATTGCTTAGATTTTCCCCAAGCCGCACAAGCAATAGCATCCACCGCATCATCCAGAGTTGCCCCAGAGTCAATTCCATACTGTATTTGCGCCATTTTCCCCATAGCTCTTTTATCAGCTTTTCCATCTCCAGCAAAACTAGACTTTATCTCCACTGGTTTTGGTTCACAGATCTGACATCCAAACTCTGCAGCCAAATAGATCAAAACTCCTCGAACCTCAGCCACCTTCATTCCAGTAGTAATATTTTGAACAAAAAACAGATCCTCAATAGAAAGAATCGTTGGTTGATATTTATCCAATAACGCCTGAAAATCCTGACCAATCTCCTGCAATCGAAGAGAAAAAACCTTCGGAGTAGTTTTGATAACCCCAAAAGTAACCAACGCATCAGACTCAGGGTCTAAAACCGCAAATCCACACCGTTCATACCCAGGATCGATCCCAATAATCATTGAAGACATAGTAGGGATTTGGTAGTTAATAGTAAATAGTGCTAAAATTTATTCATGAAAAAAACCGCACTCATTCTCTCAGGGGGAGGCGCCCTAGGAATCGCTCACGTAGGAGCACTAGAAATATTAGAAACACAATATAGGTTTGATTGGTATGCTGGAGTTTCAGCTGGAGCTATTGTTTGTAGCTTACTGGCTATAGGGAAAACCGCCGAAGAAATCGATACTATTCTTAAAAAAACCAATATATTTGATCTGTTATTTGATCTACGTCCAACTCAATTTGGATTTATGAGCGGAGGAAATATAGAAAAAATACTCCAAAACATATTCGAAGATCAGCTAATCGAAGATCTAGAGGTTCCTCTAGCTATAGGGGCTACCGATTTTTCTACAGGAGAACGAATTACAATCCGATCTGGGAAGATCACAGATGCAATCCGAGCTTCTGTATCCGTTCCGGTTGTTTTTGAGCCCTATTGGCATGAAAATGAAAAAAAATGGATGGTCGATGGCGGACTATCCCAAAACTTCCCACTAGACTTAGCTGTCAATGAATATACTGGAAAACACATCATCGGAATTGATGTAGGCTCAGCTATCGAACCCGATATGGATTTTGGAAAGAAGAATTTTTGGAAACGAGGAGAACATATTTCACACTCCTTTATACGATCAATTCGAATCATGTTTAAAAATCAGTGTAAGGCACAACCAGACTCACGAGTCATACTAATCGAGCCAAAAATTGGGAAATACCTAGCAACAGATATATTGAAGTACAAGGGGCTGAAAGAAGAAGGACAGAAAGCAGCAAAGTTAATTTAACGGCGCTCTATTGTTTTTTTGTATTTTCTATTCATTATCATTTTAGGGGGGCGACCTTTGTCCTTTGAAGGCTGCCCTGTATGGATATTATTTTCATTATCCATAACATACACCCTCTTCCCATCATGAATTAATTTAATAGCTATGCTCATTAAATATTCGTGAATGTCTTCTGCCAGAGGATTAAGTTTTGAAAATTGAGCAATTTCTGGATCATTTTCTAGGTTTAATTCTCGTATCATCGGCCAAAAAAGAGCAAAATATTCAACACCTTTATTTATTTTCTGTTTTGTCCAATCTGTTATATTTTCATCATCATATGTTTCTACAATTTCAATAATTTTCTTCCTCACTTCTTCAGTCCATTCTACCAAATAACTACATTCCTTCCGTTTTCCATGATGAAATATTGCTAATTGATCATCCATTTCTATAGCACTTCCCGCAAGGATTTGACGATTAGGTTCTTCGCGACGAAGTTCTTCTCTTCTCTTTTTTGGAATATGAGGATGCCATGGAGGGGTCGGCCGGCACCCATCATAAACATGTTCCCATCCATTTATACCCTCAACTCTTTTTGATATAATTTTTGGTTTATCTAAAACTATACTAACAACCGTATGTTCATCAACCAGTAGTTGAAACCATTCAGGAAAAGAAGTTCGTCCATCCTTTTGTAAAGACTCGGCTAGATCTAGATTCTCTTTGATAAAAACTTCATATGCCTTTTTCATTTTAATCACAAAATAATACATAGATTTAAATAGTCAAAAAGTATTGACAACGCCACGAAGCAAAATACACTCGTACCGATTCACCATTACAACAACACAATGAAAACTTACCTCACCGGAATGACTCCTACAGGTTCTCCACATATTGGAAACTTCTTTGGGATGATGCAACAAACAATTGCACTTCAGGACGAAAAAGCAAAGCGCTACTTCTTTGTTTCTGATCAACATACATTTACCTCCAAAAGAGATCCTGAAGAATTTAGAAAAAACCAACGAAATGTGATGATTGACTGGCTCGCCCTAGGAATTGATATAGAGAAGACTGTATTTTTTACCCAATCAGATGTACGTGCTCATACAGAGTTAGCTTGGTATCTAAACTGTATAACCCCTATGGGATTACTCGAAAGAGCTCATGCATTCAAAGACAAAACAGCAAAAGGAATGGAGTCAAACGTAGGACTTTTTACCTACCCAGTTTTAATGACGGCAGATATATTACTCTACGATGTGACAACCGTCCCAGTCGGAAAAGATCAACAACAGCACGTAGAAATGGCACGTGACATTGCTCAACGATTCAACCATCACTACGGAGAGACATTTGTTTTACCAGAAGCAAGAATACTAGAAGATGTAAAAACCATTCCAGGACTCGATGGAGCAAAGATGTCTAAATCATATGGAAATACAATTCCAATCTTTACCGACGAAGAAACACTCAAAAAGAAAGTCATGTCTATCCAAACTGACTCTATCGCAATGGGAGATCCTATTGATCCAGATTGTACGGTAATGCAGTTTCATAATCTTTTTGAAAACCCAAACTACGATATGCTGGTAGATAAATGTAAAAATGGAGATGTAGGATTTGGAGATCTAAAAAAAGAACTTGTAGGATTAATTTGGGAGTATTTCACTCCTGCACGAGAAAGAAGAATAAAACTAGAACATGACGAAACTTATCTCAGAGAATGCATGATGAAAGGCGCGGTAAAAGCCAATGAAAAAGCAGAAGAAGTGCTTGGTCGAGTACGAGATCGGATGGGGCTTGGGAAACATATTTCACCACTACCAATCCTCAATCAAAAATAAATATGAAAGACGATCAAAAAAAAACAGCAGACGAAATATGTAAAAAATTATCTCATATGAAAGGGGATGATATTTTACAGTTTTTACGGGCTTTTCTGACCCCAAAAGAGCTTATGACTCTCTGCGAGAGGTATGAGCTTGTACGTCTTCTGGTCCAAGGAATGCCACAGCGAGAAATTTCTGAACGACTTGGAGTCTCTATTTCTCAGATTTCACGAGGCTCTGCAGAGCTTCAATTTGGAGCTGGAGAAGAAGTATTTCCCAAACTATTTAAAGAAAAAATATAATTAGTTAATGGTTAAGAGAAAATGGTTAACGATTAGTAATCAAAGAGTTCTCCAATAGGCTAAAAACCAATAACCATAACCAACTCATGCATATACAGGAATTTTCGATTGCACCAGATATAAATCCGATTTCTATTTTCAAGGCAGTTCGGCAGCGATTTGGTATTCCCACTGTAATTCTCGAATCAATGTCTTTCGATGAACGGAATCAGATGTCTATTATAGCCACAACCCCATTACAGGAAGTCATTACACATAAAAATTCGTTTGAAACTATTCGTGAAAAACTAGAACAAACGCATGCGATTCCTGAGGAATTCCCTTTTTCTGGTGGATTAATTGGGTATTTCAATTTTGAGATATTCAACGAGATAGAGCCAACTAAGGCTGCCCCAAAAAAATCCAATCATCCAAATGCCTTCTTTTATGAATTTGCTCGTTTTTTTGCTTTTGATCATGAAAATCAACGCTTGATATGTTTTCAGACAACCGAAAACCCAAACTTTGAAACAGAAAATAGAGATATCGTTGAAGCCTCCACAAATTTCAAACCAATGAAGGTCGATGTCGAAAAATTTAAAGGAAAAGATCTGGCAGATTTTTCCATTTTTGAAATGGATCATGACTTAAGTGAATTTGAGTCAAAAATGAAAACAGCCAAAAAAGCGATTCTTGATGGCGAAGTATTTCAACTGATTCTCTCTAACGGATTCAAAAAAGAACTACCAGAAATAGACGGGATAGAATGCTATGAAATATTACGATTACTCGAACCAACAACCCATTTATACTTCCTCGATTTTGGAGATAAAAAAGGAAAAGTCATCGGAGCCAGTATCGAAATACTCGGTTCAAAAAGAGGGAATGAAGTGCTCTATCGACCAATCGCAGGAACCCGATATCGAGGACTAAATGAAGCACATGAAAAAGAAATAGAACATGAGTTTTTGAGCTCTGAAAAAGAACACGCAGAACATGACATGTTACTTGATCTAGGGCGAAATGACTTAGGAAGAATCTGTGAACCTGGATCTGTAAAGATAATAAGAGAAAAGTATATCAAGAAATTTGCAAATGTTATGCATATTGTTTCTGACATTGAGGGAATCATAAAAAAAGACTTTGATGGAATAGATTTTTTTAAAAGCATTTTCCCCGCAGGAACACTCTCTGGAGCCCCAAAAATACGAGCCATAAAAATAATCCAGGAACTCGAACCATTTGATCGAAATCTATATGGAGGAGCCGTTGGCTACTTCTCCAAGAATGGGAACATGGAGTTTGCAATCGCTATTAGGTCCTTTTTGTTACAAGATGGAATTGCAAAATTTAGAACTGGAGGAGGAATAGTACAAGACTCTACCGCCAAAGGAGAATGGCTTGAAATTCACAACAAAGCAAAGACACTGTGCAAAGTACTGAACTATATTTCTAATAAAGATTGAAAGATAGAAGGGTGGAAAGATGAAAAGAATTCTCTCTCCCTCTCACTCCTTCAATCTCTCCACCCCATAACATGCAAGACCAAAAATTTATCGAAAACTGGAAACAAAACGCTCCCAACTATGGATCTGATTCATGGGAAAGAGATCCTGACTTCCTGTATTACATTCAAGGAAATATTGATCTAGAAGTTGGAAAAAAACTAATAGAAACAAGAGAGCAATTTATCCAAAAAAACGGAATAAAAGCAGGAGAAAGAGTTGATGTCACTGACCTACACGTGACAATCGCCTTACCAGGAAGACTTGGGACACATTTCCAAAAAAATGATGTGTCATACATGAAAAAAACACTCTCCCATATCTTCAACAAATCTGCCGCAATTCCTCTCAGTATCAAAAATTTCAATGCTTTCCCAAGCGTTCTCTGGACAGAGGTGTATGATCAAAGTGATAGACTTCAGTCCATCCATGAAACTATCTGCAACGAAATTCCATTCTCTCAACATCCAGAATATCGATATCAACACTACCTCCCTCATATTTCACTGCTCTTTGAGGGAAAAGGAAAAATCACTGATACTGACCGATCATTTGAAGCCATAGAAACTAAAATCCAAACCATAGAATTTGGTCGAGCAAAATCCGATTCAGCAGGATATATTCGCGAAGTAATAGAAACCTATACACTAACCTAGGTAAAAAGACTGAAAGGAAGAGAGACAGAAAGAATATCTCTCCACCTCTCAATCCTTCTCTCCCACTCACCTAATACCATGCAAGATAAAAAACGTCTTCTTCTCATCGATAACTACGACTCATTTACCTATAATCTAGTACAGTATTTCCAAGAACTAGGCACAGAAGTAATTGTACATCGAAATGATGAAATAACCACAAAACAAGCTCAAGAAATAGATCCTGATTATCTTGTTTTCTCTCCTGGACCTGGAACCGTAGACAATCCTGAAGATATTGGAATTGGTCCAGATTTATTCACCGCATTTCGGGGAAAGATCCCAATCCTGGGGGTTTGTCTCGGACATCAGATGATTGGTCAGATTTTTGGTGGGAAAATCATCAAAGTCGAACCTGTACACGGAAAAAGATGGCCGATGAAAATCATTAAACAAGAAGGGCTCTTTGCTGGGATGGGATACAAAATAGAAGGTATGCGATACCACTCAATGGTGGTAGATCGTGACAATTTCCCCGCAGACTTAGGGATCACGGCCGAGAGCCTAGAGGATCATTTTATCATGGCATTTCAAAAAACAGATGAACAGATCTACGGAATTCAATTTCATCCCGAATCCATAGGTACAAAAGATGGGATAAAAATTTTAGAAAACTTTTTGAATAGTAGGAAGTAATGGAATACCAAAAAATTGGACTCTTAGACAAAAAAATAGAAGATTTTGTTTCTATTTGTAATGAATTTTGGCCACGCTCATTTTGGACTATTTTCAAAAAAGATCAGCAAACAATAGATGACACCGAAATTTATCTAATAATTAAAGAAGAAAAAGTTATTGGAGGAGCCGTTCTTAACACCCAAAAACTGGTTAGTACCTATCTAGACAAAGAAAAACTACAACGACGCAATCAACTAAGCAAAACAGGCTACAAAGGATGTAGCTATTTTGTTATCTCTTCCTCACACCGAGGACAAGGGTTTGGCTCTCTCTTAATAAATCATATACAATCCCAAAATTCAAAAATTTGGCTTAGAGCGCTAAAACAAAATATAGAAAATTTTTATCTCAAAAATGGATTTAAACTTGAGATGAATACCTCGGAAAATGACCCTCAACGATTATTAACTTTCAGCAAATGAAAACCGCCCAATACATACTCGAAACTGCCGAATCTGAACCCGAAAAGGTCAAAGAAAGTCTCATAAAATTACATCAAAAAGGATATAAAACCACAGATATCCTAGAATTTGTAACGGAACTACAAAAACGAATGATCAAGATTCCTAATCCAGGGAAGCCATGTTTTGATATCTGTGGAACTGGAGGATCTGGAAAGAAAAGAATCAACCTCTCTACCTCCCTGGGAATAAAACTCTCAAAAAAATACTGCATCGCCAAACACGGAAACAAAGCCGCAACTGGAAAAGTAGGATCATTTGATCTCATTTCATATGCCGGATACACAACCTGTGATACCCCAGAAAAAGTCACAAAGAACCTCACAGAACACAATCTTGCATTTGTTTTTGCTCCTGCATTTCACCCAGCGCTAAAAGCACTCGCCCCCATCAGAAAATCCATCCCTCATCCAACCATATTCAACTACCTTGGGCCATTGCTCAACCCCATCGAAGGACTCACCGCACAGATGACCGGAATCTCAAATCCAGAAATAGGAGAAATCCTCGCCGACGCCGCACTTGCAATGAAGAAAAACATCCTCTTTGTACATGACGCAGAATTTGGATTAGACGATGTTTCCATCGGAGGAAAAACACTTTACTGGAAAGTTTCAAACGCTCCTGATTCAAAAGTCGGGCTCAGGTCTGTTATAGCCGGAAACTTTACCCCAGAAGACTATGGGATAACACGAGTAAAAAATTTCACAGACATCCAAGGCGGTGATACGGTAGAAGAAAATGCCGTCATATTTGAATCCCTACTCAATAATGGCGCCCCCAAAGCCCAGCAAGATTTCCTCAATATTAATCAGATAGTAGCCTCAGAATTTTTTAATCAATTTCTATAATGATAGATCTGACTCCGTATCTTTGGTCACAGATATTAGCATTTATTGGTACAATTTTATATATTATTGGACCACAGTTTAAGAAGCGGTCGAAAATAATGATTATAAATGTTCTTTCAAGCATTCTATATGCATTACATTATATGCTTCTTGAGTCCTACACTGGCGCAGCAATGGATGGAATTGGGGCACTTAGATATGGCGTGTCCTTATTGACGTTAAATCCTTTGCTAATCTATGTATTTTTAGGGCTTAACACTGTCGCAGTTATTTTTACTTTTCAGGGATGGCTTCTTTCTGGAGCTGCATTTTTAGCTGGATCCTTTGCAGCGATAGGAACATTTAAGAGCAAAGATAGCTCAATGCGAATTTTTCTCATTTTTTCTTCTGTATTTTGGCTTATTCATGGAATTATCCTTGGATCCATAGTTGCAGCACTTACAAGTGCATTCTTTATTGTCAGTGGAATAATCGGCTACTTCCGTCATGAAATAAAAGCAAAAAAATAATGATAGAACTTACTCCCTATCTCTGGTCTCAAGTTCTCGGGATAATTGGAACTATCCTCATGATCATTGGAACACAATGCAAAAACAGATCAATTATTATGTCCATACTCTCTGTAAGCATGGGATTCTATGCAGGACATTACTGGTTACTAGGAGATGCGACAGGGATGGCGATGTCCAGTCTTTCCGTGGTACGGTATTTTATTTCTATCTGGACGACTCATAAGATTTGGAAGATTATCTTTCTTTCCATTATCTTCGGACTATTCATACTTACTTTTCATTCTTGGGTCATCTCCACTCTGGCATTAATCGCCGGAATATTTGCGGTACTTGGAACATTTGCAAAAGACACAAAGCAGATGAGAGTGCTCTTATTTTGTGGAAGTCTCGCATGGTGTATTCACGGAGCCATCCTACAGTCTGTAATTGCGGTAGTAACTCAAATCGGAAATATGATCAGCTGGATTGTAAGTTATTCTCGATATGAAATAAAAAAGCCCCAGAGATAAACTCTAGGGCTTTTTGTGTTTTTAAAATTAATTAAAAACTAGTTTCGAGGTTGAGCAATGTTTACTCCAACTGATCGACCGTCAACTTCTTGACCATCAAACATTGAAATAGCGTTTTGCGCTTCTTCTTCAGTTTCGAATTCAACGAATCCGAATCCTCGTGAACGACCTGTATCTCGGTCAGTAGCTACTTTTACGTAGGTAACGTTCCCTGCTTGAGAGAAAACGTCTCGAAGTGTGTCTTCAGTAGTTGCCCAAGCGAGCCCTCCTACGAATACTTTATTTTGCGGTGCAGACATGTGATATGTGTGTTAAAAAATATAAACCGCGCAGATCTTTTACTCACTGTGCGGATAATAACTTTAACCCAGCGTAACAATGATTGAAAACGTGCACTAGGATTAATACTCCTAATTTCATTTTTGGCAAATTATATTTTGCTTTAATTACAAATGAGCAAATAAAAAAGCATAAGAATATATTCCTATGCTTTAAATAAATTGTAACAATATTCCTTTCCTAGTCGTTATTTACAGCTTACTAAGCTCTATTTTTCATTTTTTTCTGAAGCCATCGTTGTCCGATAACAAGAAGATCATCTTTAATATCTCCATCACCGTCTTTATCAAGGAATGACATTGCTAGTTTTTGAGCATGTCCTCCTTTTTTCCCATCTTTCTTAGCAAGGGAGAGAAGTTTTTGAAGATCAGAGACATTAAGACCGTATTTCTTTAAGCTTTTTCCAAGTTGTCCCATAATGAGTGGTGCCGCCATTTTCATAAGTCCGCTTACAGCACTACTGTCGGCCCCTACATTTTTTCCAATAAATTGGGCTACTGCATTTTCTTTATTTCCAAGGACGTGCCCAAGAATTTTACTGGCAGCAAATTTTTCTGGATCAGCAATGAGATCTTTTGCTTGATCAAGAATTGATCCGTCGTGATCTTTTTTAAGAGCCCCAAGAAGAGACGCTGCTCCAGCTTCATCTTTTGTATTTTTAGCGAGTCCTCCAAAAATACTTGGAACAGCTTGCTGAAGAATAGATCTAGTTTGAGCGACATTGAGTCCTACCTTCGCTCCCATTTCTTTAGTAATATCTTCTGTCAAAGATCCGAGTACGTCATTGAGTATGTGTTGCATAGTATAATTTTAATTAAAGTGATCATTATATAGCAGTTGGCAGCTCAGTCCGCAAACTGTTTAATGCCACAATTCATGCAAGTACATACTATGAGGGAACACAAAGACATGAATAAACAGCCAGGCAATGGATAAAATTCGCGCAGGAAGAATAAGACGATTCCATTTTTTTGCGATCCAATACCCAAAAACAAGCATCAATGGGTCTGTAATAATTCTATTCCCCCACATCTCAACCCCTTGAAACCAAAAAGCAACCGCATCCCCAGCAAGCCCCGTCTCAAGATAGTGCTCAATAGTTTCCCATACATAAGCAATACACAAAACAAATATAAGATCATGCTTGTGCCAAATTTGAGCTTTTCGTTTCTGAGGAATAACCGAATCACATACATTATGAATAACCGTTCCAATACTTTTCTTATTAGCAATCATCACAGCAGATCCACAGGAAATACCGCTCAATATATGTTCAAACGTCCAAACATCAAACAATGCCGTAGTTTTAAGTCCCCAGATGATTTCTAACATATTTATAAAATTTTAAGAAGCCTTTTCCTATATATTTAGGAAGTGCCAATATCATAAAGAAAAAAACTAAAATTCGAACTAATAAAAATGGAATAACATCAAATAACGCATGCGGAACAAAAGATAACATCCTAAGCCTATCAACATTCATCAAGTCTAAATGAATTTCCACTTGTTGCTTTTTTTCAATCGCATGAAGATGAAAAAATTTCTCTCTGGTTCTATAGCTTTTATATTTAGGACGAAGAATATTAAATCGCTCTTTAAAATGAGGTCTAATATATTCAAAGTCCTCTTTAGCAACCTTGATATAACGCTTTTCACGTCTTTTTAAATCAATTTGATTTTGTTCGGCAAAGTCCCAAATATTCTTATAGTGCATACTGATTGATCCTAACATACATGAAGATACTCGACAAGATCATAGAGAATAAGAAGAAAGAAATTTCTGGATTATCTAAAACTCTGAAAAATGCCAGCCCAACAAAGTCTCATCGAAATTTTAAAAAGGCAATTACTAAATTGTCCGAGGACAAGATGCCCAGATTGATTGCCGAAATCAAAAAAGCCTCTCCCTCAAAAGGAGAAATTGCTCCAGATATAGATGTCATGGATGTGGCGGAGCTGTATGAAAAAAATGGAGTTTCTGCTATTTCAGTCCTGACGGATCATGAATTTTTTCAGGGAAGCTTAGCGGATCTACATACTGTCTCTCGAACAGTAGAGATACCAGTGCTACGAAAAGATTTCATACTTGAAAAAGAACAAATACTAGAGGCTCGGCTGAGTGAGGCAGATGCCGTGTTACTCATGGTATCAGTCCTCAAGAAGGCAGATAAAATAAAAGAACTAAGAGAATATGCAGAAAGCCTAAAGATGGATTGTCTCGTCGAGACAATTTGTGAGGCAGAGATTGGGATTGCGGTTGAGGCTGGAGCAAGAATCATTGGCGTAAATGCGAGAGACTTTACGGATGAAGGACTGGTCATAAATACAAATAAATTTCAAACATTGCTTCCACTGATTCCTGAAGGAATTATTCGTGTTGCGGAATCAGGTATCTATACTCGTGACGATGTAGATGCGGTGGCGGATATCTGTGATGCGGTTCTGGTGGGGACGAGTATTATGAGTCAAGGATTGGAGGGAATACCAAATCAAATTAAGACATTGATTGGATGATCCCTCTTCTGGCACTTCTTGGTTCAGCTTTTACGCATCCATTGGGGGGCGCTTGTGCTAAAAAATCTTTAAACCCAATTGCTATGGGTTTTTGGGCCGTAGTCATAAGTACAATTCCTTTTATAGGAGAACTTTTACAGACTCAAATTTGGTCTGACATTCTATTACACTGGCCCGTTATTACTCTATCAGTCTTATTCAATGCTGCTTATGGCATTCTATTTGTGATGATATTAAGTCGACACGAATTTCAGCTCACCTACCCCCTAACCCGTATGGCGCCAATACTCATTGCTATAGGTGAAATCATTTGGTTGCATCAAGCTTTTTCTAGTCCTCAGTGGATTGGAATTATGACTGTCGCGATTGGTGCGATAGGACTTTCAATTGATAAAGCAATTGCCAATGTAAGAAAAGAAATTTGGCTCCTAACCACCTGTGTCGTACTGTGCAACGCTGGAATTGTTTTTACGGCAAAATATCTATTAGACTATTTCACAATTAATCAGGTTTGGAGTTTTAGCATTTTTGAGATTTTTTGTTACCTAGTACTTGTTATAATTTTTTCAACCCCTATCAAAAAAGAAATTACCAAAAACTTTACTCCAGTCTTTGGAAGAGCTTTTTTTAACCTCTTAAGCTGGTATTTGATTCTCTATGCGATGCAATATTATCCCGCGGCGATAGCTTCCAGTGTAAGAAATTTGAGTATTGTTTTTGGTATTTTCATAGGAGGAAAGTTTTTCGCAGAAGGACATCAGCTCAAACGATACATTGCAGGAAGCTTGATTGTGATTGGAGCAGCAGTAGCATTATTGTAACTAAATTTTAAAAATGAATCTCATAACATTACTCGGTATTATTGGTGGAACCGTTTTGGTTCTCGGCGCCGCATGGCCAGTCAAAACAGTATCGCATCCAATCAAATCCACAAAAAACTGGCTCTACGCATTAGGAGCTTTGATTCTTACAGTATTCGCCTATTTAGATTATACTTACAATGGAGCTCCATTTTTCTTTCTAATTTATGAATTATATTTAGTTTTTGCCTCAATCCTTATGTTTCTCAATGTGAGAGAACGGATTAGTTTTATCCTTCTTTCCATTGGTGGCGTAGCAATGGTGATATGGTCATTGTTCTTATTTGAGGATTATTCGACGGTGATATTTATCCTGGGGATTATTGGGATTGCACTTGGCTATACGGCGAAGACTGGAACGCGAAGACGAAATATCATCCTTTGTGTTGCGAGTATCCTACTGGCTTTGTTCAGCTATCTAGGACACTCTTGGGTTTTCTTTTGGCTCAATGTATTCTTTGCTCTTTTCTGTGCGTGGTATTCTCGTCCTAGTCTGTATAAAAATGGCTCGTAAAAAATATAGAAGACGAAAAAAACAGCGAGGTCCTGATATTATTGGGGAATTGACCTGGATTCTTTGGCGCATGATTTCGTGGCCATTTAGGGCTTTTAGTTATGGATTATATCAGGCCATTTGGAGGAGACTTCGTCCTCAGACGAAGGGAATCCCTAGTGTTACCCTCAAGGGTGAAAAGGTGAAAAGTAAGGCTGAAAAACGAATTTCAGATTATCTATATCAGAACGGAATTAAGTATAAATATGAAAAACCTGTACGAGTTTGGTTTGGAACCAAAAAGCTATATCCAGATTTCTATCTCCCTAAATATAAGGTGTATATTGAATATTTTGGAATGATGGATAATAAGAAATATAGAAAATCTGCCGAATGGAAAATGAGAATGTATAAAAAAAGTCGTATCAAAGTTAGGACACTGGATAATAGTCATTACAATGCACTCGAATATAATCTAGGAAAAATTATTAAAGCATTAGAATCTTAAAAATGAAACTTAAACTCTGTGGAATCCGTGACAAGGCTATGCTGGAATTTTGTAGCAAACTTCCAGTGGATTATCTGGGGCTCAATTTTGTGTCTTGGTCCAAACGAAAAACAGAACTGACTCCATCGGACATAAAATCAATTTCAGAACATTCTTTTGATCAAGAAGAAGATTCCGAAGATGAGGAAGATGATGATTCTACTTTTGAGCAGGAAGACTTGGTACCTCCAAAATTTGTGGGAATATTCTCTGATCAAACAATCGAAGAGGTCCTAAAAATACAAAAAGAATACAAAATTGATGTAATTCAGCTTCATGGAAAAGAATCTGTAACCTACCTAGAAAAACTTCGTAAAAATATTCCTGAGAGCTATGGAGTAGAGATATGGAAAGCGTTTCCTATTCATGAGGGATTCGAAACTTCCAAGTTGCAAGAATATAGCAAAAATGTTGATTTACTCTTATTTGACGGAGAAAACCCGGGAGCAGGAAAATTAATTGTAGATAATCAGACACTCTTAAAAGCTATTGAAAAATCCGAAAGACTAGAAATTCCGTATGGAATTGCAGGAGGTATAAATGTTCGAAATATTGAGGCATTCGTAGAACGTTTCCCTGAGGCAGTACTTCTTGATACCGCATCGGGAATAGAGGAGCGAGATGAGTTTTCTGAAACTAAAACAGTACAACTTATTTTGAACTTTCAAGATGCATAGTCGTAAAGTTTTATTAATTGTTGGGAGTATAATCATTGCAAGTCTTGGTCTTTCATATACATCACATCTGTTTGGATATGAACCAGAGCCTCTTATTGAGAATATTCCAGCAGAATACCAAGTAGAAACTCCAAATCTTGAACGACAGACGCCCTATAACTGTGGTCCCTACAATGTTCATGCGATTGCTTCTACAAATCCTGATTTTACTGTCTCAGCAGAAGAACTTGTGACGCGAATCGATCAATGGAAAATTCCTCGACTTGGATTTCTACCCTTTCACATTCGATACCTGTTAAAATCAGTGGAATTAAAATCTCATGCCTTAAATTTTAGATGGCTCGATGATCAAGACCGATTAGATATATTGGCGTCTAGAGTTGCGAATGGGAATCCAATAATATTATTGGTTAAAAAACATGGATATCAGCACTATATTACGGTCTTCGGATATAACCTAGAAACAGACCAATGGCATATCTATGATCCAATGCTATCTCAGGCAGAGGGCAATCAAACGATTGATACGAACGGAGCACTTCCTGGAAATGAAACCTTAAAAGGAGATGAATTATTGTATCTGTGGAGTCAGGGAGGAATGTTGAGCTTCTTTGAATGGTATGCTATTTCTGTAAATCAAGAACAATGAAACCAATTCTTTTCTGGGATTTTGATGGTGTGATTTTTGATTCTGAAGCACAAGTCTACCAGATGTGGCATCAGGTCATGATGGCAAAGGGGGCCGAATTTTCACTAGAACAATTTAGAACAATTTTTGAGGGAAATTCTTGGGCGAAGTTTCAGGAATATGGGGCAGGAGAGACAGAACAGAAAGAGTATTCTAAACTTGAATCAAATCGATTCAGCATAGATACCCCAAAAGAAGAGTTTCCACTCTTTCCTTTTATGGATGAAGTCGTAAATAAACTTTCTGAAAAATATTGGAACTATATTATTTCTAATAATCAAAGATCCGTAATTGAAGCTTTTTTGCATCATCATAAAATGCGAGAAAAGTTTAAATATATATCTGGGCGAGAAGACTGGAGACCAAAACAGGAAAAAATTATCGAATGCTTGGAAGAAGTAGATCAAGATCCAACCGAGAGTTGGTTTATTACTGATTCGGTAGGAGATGTCGAAGAAGCTCATGACATAAAGGTTCAGTCGCTTGCCGTCACTTGGGGCTATCACGAACTCCAACGACTACAGAAATCTAATCCAACTAAAATTGTCATTCGACCAAAAGAGATATTGGAGATCCTATAGTATTACTTTAATCTATCATTATGTGGATAATATTTGCGGTTCTTTCGATGCTTGGCTCTGCAACGTGGTATGTATTACCAAAATTTTTTCCTGGCATAAATCCATTTGCTCCAATGTTCTGGTACTCTTGTGTGTTAATAATTATAGCTCCAATCCTGACTCGCCTTACCTCCGAAAAATGGGTTGATCTTGAGTCATTGCCTTATGGATTAATTTTGGCAGTCGCAGGAACTGCAACGACGGCAGGGCTGATAATGGCTATGAATGCCGGAGGAAAACTGAGTGTTATTTCTATCATCATTGAAATCTCACTTATTATCGCCATCTTATTTGGAATTTTTTACTTCAAAGAATCTCTCAATCTACCTCAAATAATAGGAATCATTCTATCAATGATAGGGATTGTGATAGTTATTGGATTTGATAAATACTAAAAATGAATCAACTTTTCTGGCTTCAAGTTCTCATATCTTTTTTTATTGGAGGAGGAATTATTGGACTGTTGAGTTATCTGACGGAAAAAGCACCACGAAATCTACAAGGAATTATCATGCCTTTTCCTTCCACGATGTTGGTTGGGTTCTTTTTTGTAGCATATATAAACGGAATTGAAACACTGATTGAGTCTATTCCTCGAGTCGGATATTCACTTATGGGTTCAATGGTCTATGCATTAATATTTTTCTTCTCAGCATTAGCTCTAGAAAAGTTTCAACTCCCTCTGATCTCAAATATTTTTCTTACATGGCTATTCTCAACTCTTGGTTGGATGATTTTTCCAATATTATCTCAGTCATTCCCAACTCCACAAATTTGGTTTAGTTTTGTAGTTTTAACTTTGGTAATCCTACTGGTTCAACCATTGTTTTTAAAAATATCTGATACATTTCCCTCGGATGTAAAAATACAAAAGATAACTCCTCCAGAATTAATTTTTAGAATGATTTTTGCCGGGGTTATTATCGGCCTGGTCGTCATAGTATCTAAGATGACTGGAAGCCTGTGGGGAACTATTATTGCATCTTCATATCCAGCATCATTTGGATCACAGTTCATGATTTTTCAAAAAAAATACCCAGCTAATTTTATTGCATCTGCTATTCGAACAATTCCTTTAGGATTATTCCCATTAATTACGTATGCACTTACTGTAGTATTTGTATATCCAATATTTGGAATCTGGATTGGAACAGCTATTGCTCTCAGTACTAGCCTTACTGTTGCATACATAGTAAGTCTTATCTCTCAAAAAATATTGCATAAGTAGTTAAAAATCATATGTTCCGTTACACCAGTACAAATAGATATGAAAAACTTTATACAAGATTCCGGCGGACAATTTGGACCTTTTGGAGGCTGTTTTGCTCCTGAGTTACTCCAACCAGTTATAAAACGAATTGAAAAAATATTTGAAGATTTCAAAGCATCACCCGAACTTCAGGCTGAATTTCACAAGAAACTGAAGCATTTTGCTGGACGACCTACGCCAATTTACCACGCAGAGAATCTATCAAAAACACTTGGAGGTGCTCAGATCTGGGTAAAACGAGAAGATTTACTTCATGGAGGTGCGCATAAAACGAACAATGTGATAGGTCAGTCGATCTTGGCGAGAGAAATGGGAGCCAAGTACCTTATTGCTGAAACTGGAGCAGGACAACATGGTATCGCCTCGGCTATGGCGGCAGCGCAGATAGGACTTCCGTTAAAAGTTTTCATGGGAGCCAAAGATGTCGTCCGACAAAAAGTAAATGTAGAACGGATGGAACTCCTGGGAGCCGAGGTCATCTCCGTCGAATCTGGATCTCGATCGCTCAAAGATGCAATCAATGAAGCCATGCGATATTGGATCTCTCATGCAGAGGATACCTATTATATCTTTGGAACGGCGGCGGGACCACATCCATTTCCAGAGTTGGTTTCTTTGTTTCACAAAGTAATCGGAGAAGAAGCGCGAGCTCAGATATTAGAAGAAACAGGCAAACTTCCAGATGAAGTTCATGCGTGTGTAGGAGGTGGATCTAATGCGATTGGAATTTTCCAGGGATTCCTAGATGACAAAGAAGTAAAACTCGTCGGAGCAGAACCTGGAGGCGACGGGAAACGTCATGGACTTACACTTGGAAAAGGGGTCATCGGATGTCTTCACGGATCTATATCCAAAGTAAACTGTGACAAGAACGGACAGATCGAAGAATCACATTCGATCTCTGCAGGGTTGGATTATCCAGGAATTTCTCCGATTCATGCGTATCTTCAGTCTATAGAGAGTGCGGAATATGTAGGCATTACCGATGATGAGGCGATGGAGGCTTTGCTGAAATTCTCTCGAAGCGAAGGAATCATCCCAGCCCTTGAATCATCTCATGCAATTGCCGAGGTGATGAAGCGAGCCCCCAAGATGAACAAAGATCAAATCTTATTGATAAATCTCTCTGGGAGAGGAGACAAAGATCTACATACCGTATTTGAATATTTAGAAAATCAAAAATAATGGATCGATATAAAGCCGCTTTCGCTCAACTCAAAGAAAAAAAAGAGTCTGCGTTCATTCCCTTCTGGATGATTGGAGATCCAAATCCTGAGGATTCGTTCAAGGTTATTGATACGATTGCTCAACATGCTGATATTTTGGAGTTAGGAATGCCATTCTCTGATCCGTTAGCGGATGGTCCTACGATCCAAGCCTCGGTAAATCGAGCACTACAGGCAGGGACTACGGTGGATGATTGTTTTGGGGTGATTGAGAAAATACGAAATAAGTATCCAGAAAAGCCAATAGGATTACTTGTGTATTTCAATCTAGCGTTGCAGTATGGTCTAGAAAATTTCTTTGCCAGATGTGACGCAGTTGGGGTAGATTCGGTGATCTTGCCTGAGTTACCAGTGGAGTCTGTAGAAATATCTGATCCTAAGAATCAAGAAAGTGATTCGATTATAGAAATGGCTCGGAAATACAACGTCCACCTTACCTTTCTGGTATCCACGAATACCCCAGAAGATCGACTACAAAAAATTCTTAGTTATGCATCAGGTTTTCTCTATGCCATATCTAAACCATCACTCACAGGAGCCAAAACCAAACTTTCACAGGAAACAGTAAAAATGGTTCTAAAACTAAAACAACAAACCGATACCCCGGTCTGTGTTGGGTTTGGAATTTCTGAACCAGATCAAATAAAAGAACTTACAGAAAATAAGGCAGATGGTTGTATTATCGGTTCTAAACTTTATGAATTTAAAGATGATTTGAAGGCTATGAGTGAGTTTTGTGAAGAATGTAAAAAGGCATCCAAAGTATAGGGAATGAAAGTGCGTAGTTATAAATTAAAAAGAACTGTTTCCAGTTCTTTTTTGTTGAGTGAATGTAATATTTGAAGGAAATAATTTTCCCATAGTTAGTTTAGAAGTCGTAATCTTCTGTATATTTTCGAACTTTGATAGGGTTTTCACTTACTACCTCAATCTCAGCTCCACATAGATCACAATCTATAATTTCACCTTCTGATATACAGTCACCAGGCGCATCAAATCTTCCCCGGCAATCAGGGCAAAAAATTGTTATGGTTTCTTCGTCTGTACTAACAGCAGCAGGAGGGTTCATCCGCTGAATTGGTTATGAGTATAAGTCTTCATCCTTTGTATCTAATGCTGAGCAAATTGCAAAAAAACCGAAGAAAGACTTAAAGATTTTTAGCAAGAAAAAATTAAGATAAGCGCTCCTTAAGCTCATATAAAATCTCTAATGCCTCTTTCGGACTTAGCTGATCTGGATCTATTGTTTTGAGTTTTTCTTCTACTTCAGAACCTTTTTCAACCACAGTCTCAACCACTCTCGGGGCCGAAAAAAGATTGGGAGTTCCCGACAATAAACTCTCTGACTCAAGGCGAGCTAAAATTTCTCGAGCATGAGAAATCACGTCCGTAGGAATTCCAGCACTTTTCGCCACTTCAATCCCAAACGAATCCGCAATTCCTCCCTTGAGGATTTTTCTCAGAAAAATAATTCCATCTTTATTTTGAGACGCAGAAACATGATAGTTTTCTGCCTGTTTTAGGTCATCTACCAAATCAATAAGTTCATGATAATGAGTAGCAAAAAGAGTCTTACAACCTATAGCATCATGAAGATATTCCGTAATCGCCCACGCCAAACTCAATCCATCAAAAGTAGAAGTCCCACGTCCAATCTCATCTAAAATCACAAAACTTCGATCCGTTGCAAGATTCAGTATACGAGCAGTTTCTGCCATCTCTACATAAAACGTAGACTGACCTCCTGATAAGTTATCAGAAGCCCCAACTCGAGTAAAAATACGATCAAAAATTGGCATCTTCACGACACTCGCAGGAACAAAACTTCCAATCTGAGCCAGTAAAACAATAACTGCATTTTGACGAAGATAGGTAGACTTACCTGCCATATTCGGTCCGGTGATCAGATGCACGATAGAGCTTTCATCCATCCGAACATCATTAGAAATAAACACCTCATCCGAAAGTTTTTCAACCACGGGATGTCTCCCTTCTTTGATGTATAATTCACCTTTTTCTCCCAAAATCTCTGGCTGACACCATCGATACTTTTGAGCCGTTCGAGCAAAAGTCAGTACCCCATCAATCTCTCCAATTCCTTGCGCCGCGACTTGTATCGACTCAGTATGAGAAAGCACTTCATCACGAATTTCAAGAAAAAGCTTATGCTCAAGTGCATAGGCCTGAGACTCAGCCCCAAGAACTTTCTCCTCATATTCAGCCAGTTCAGAAGTCGTAAAACGTTCCGCATTAACAAGCGTCTGTCTACGAATCCAATTCTCCGGAGCAGAGGCAGACTGAGCTTTTGAAACCTCAAGACAAAATCCAAAGTTTTTTGAATACTTCACTCGAATATTAGAAATACCTGATTTTTCTTTTTCAGAATCAAGGAAAGAGGAAAGCCATGCTTCCGCATTTTGAGAAAGCGTTCGAAATTCATCGAGGTTCTGATCTACTCCATCCCTAATAATTCCACCCTCGGTAATAGCAATGGGCGGAGATTCTTGTATTTTATTTTCCAGTTTCGTTACAAGCGATTCAAAGCCTTCAAAAAAATATTTTTTCTTTTCTATCAAAGGACTTTTCAATTTTTTACATATATTTTGCAATTCACCAAAAACACCGAGTCCATTACGAAGCACGATAAGATCTCGAGCATTTCCTTTTCCCGTAACAAATCGAGCTAATAAACGCTCCAAGTCAGAAATTTGTTTCAGGACTGACACTAATTTTTGTTGCATATCATGATCTGTCACCAGCTCGGATACCGCGCTATGTCGATCAACAATTACCTCTTGTTTCAACAAAGGATTTGCCACCCATTGTACCAATTTTCTGCCTCCCATAGGAGTAAGTGCTTTTTCAAACACAGAAAACAACGTCCCACCATTATCTCCATAGATTGGTCGAAATACTTCCAAGTGTTGCATCGTCTGAAGATCCAACTGCATATGATCATCCGTTGAGTATCTCACAATTTTCTTAATATGCTTGAGCTCTGTTTTCTGAGTGTCCGTCAAATACTTAATAACCAGCCCCGAAACCTCTACCAAGAGAGAAATATTACCAAGCCCAAAGCCATCAAGAGACTCAACCCCAAACTGAGCTTTCAAAAAAGACTCTGCATTTTTGAGTTTTAGATTTCCCTGAAGCGTCAAATGTGTTTGAGGCAATTTGGCACAAAAGATCTCATCCTCAAAC
>JABAZT010000041.1:35356-40918 GCA_018608565.1 Candidatus Altimarinota bacterium | reverse complement strand
TCCTCAAACAATCCCTGTGGAATTAATATTTCCTTGGGGTTTAATTTCCAAATCTCATCTATAAATGCAAGTTCATCCAAAAAATGAGCCGTCCGAAACTCTCCCGTCCCAAGATCAGAATACGCCAACGCATAACTATTTTTTGTTTTTTCATCTCGCCCCAACGCCAATAAAAAATTATTATTTCCTGTTTCCGAATTTCCATCCTCCATACTCGTCCCAGGTGTTACCACTCTATCAATAACTCGGATAATCTTCCCTGGCTCTATTTCCTGTTGCTCTGCCACTGCCACCTTATACCCAGCAGTTATCAGCTGCTCTAGGTAGGTCTCGTGACTATGATAGGGAAAACCACACATCGGCATTTCATTATCCGTACCCTTATGTCGTGCCGTCAGAGCAATCCCTAGAATACGACTCGCCACCTGCGCATCCTCATGAAACATTTCATAAAAATCTCCAAGACGAAAAAACAATATCGCATCTGGATTTTTTTGTTTTAACTCTGAGTATTGTCGTTGAACTGGAGTAGACACGCAAAAAAGATTAAATATTGATTCCTCTAAAATTTAAGGATTTTAACTTGCTTGTCATCCATAACTTCTATTTTTAGTATCAAATACTAATTTTGTTCCTGGTCTTTTAGTTCTTGTTTATAGCGTTCCCGTTGCTTTCTTTTCCACTCTTCAACTGCCCCCGGAGGACAATCTTGCCCCAATTCGTGGATTAAGTCCATAAATTTAGAATTCCCATCTCCTAAAAAATTAATTACTGGTCCATCCGTGGGTGGTGGATCAATTGCATTCCTTATTGCTGGATGCTGAGCAAGTAGAGCTTCTAGGGGCCCTTCATCAGGATCTAACTCCTCTTTCTCTTCTTCAAAATCAGAATCTTCTATTCCCATAGTAGTGCATATATCAAATCAGAGACTTTTGTCAAACAATTGCAATAAAATAGAAATAAAATAGAGTCTAATCAAATGCAAACACTCCAAGTCGAAGACATATTTAAACTAAAGCGATTCTACGTACAAGTAGAAGATAACGTAGAAGTAAAAGCCCAACAATACATCTTGCTCAAGAGAGACAAAGATCATGTAGTCGCTCGAATATGTCGATTTCTTCAAGGAGAAAATTTTCAATCGACCGATAGTAAAATTAAATTTGAAAAAATACTCAGTGAAAACGAAATCAAAGAGCTACACAAGTCACAAGACGATGAATTTGAACGAGTAAAACAAGCACGAGTACTCGCTGAAAAACTAAAAATAGACATGCACTTCTTTGCTTCCAAGGTTGGTTGGGGAGGACATCAGATCATGTTTTTCTTTACCGCACCAGAACCAGTTGATTTCCGAGAACTACTCAAGGAAATGATAAAAACCTTCAACGGACGAATTCAACTCGATAGAGTCACAGATCGTGACAGAGCACTCATGCTCGACGGAACGGAAATGTGCGGCGGATGGAGCTACCCATTTCTCAAATCTAACAATCAAAAAATACCACTCGATGCCGTAAGAGACCAAGGAATCGTAATAAAAAATAACGCTAAAATTTTTGATGCTAGCGGAAAAATAAAGCCATCAATGGTCTACGAACTACAATCCTACCGAAAAAACCGAAAATATCTGCCACACATACAACAAGCCGTAAAACATAAAGAATCAGGAAAGACAGGAAAAGTAATCGGTCTCGACATACTAAACCATCGATGCAAAGTATTTTTCGATGAACTTGGAATTATAGAGTTTAGCCATATCGATGATCTAGATTTTAACAACAAAAGAGAAGTTCCAGAGGAGCTCAAGGCCCCAGTTGCGGAAATAGACATTGAAGGACGAATTGAAGCCCTTGGTCTTGAAGAAGCGACGATATAAAACGAAGAATAAAATCTTTATATATCTCTCTCGACAAAAACATTTCTTATCGAATTTTGTATGACATTTATTGATCTATTTGTATGCTCTTTTTGTTTTATTACTCATTACTAATTATTGATCATGTTAGCTCTTTCTCCTCTCGACGCTCGTTACGCCTCCAAAGTAGCTGAACTAGCTCCAATATTCTCTGAATTCGGACTCATGCGGTACAGAACCATCGTAGAGATAGAGTGGTTAATCATGTTATCAGAACAAAACATAGCCCCAGCCATCCCCGAATCACTCCAAACAGCATTATCAATGGTAGGGGCCAATTTTTCTCTTGAAGAATTCAACAAAATCAAAGAAATTGAAAAAATCACCAATCACGACGTAAAAGCCGTAGAGATGTTTATCCGAGAGTTAGTACCAGAAAAATACTGGCCATGGATTCACTTTGCTTGTACCAGTGAAGATATAAATAATCTTGCCTACGGACTCACTCTCACACAAGGAAGAGATACGCTACTCAATGTCGTAGACGAAGTCATAGAAGATCTAAAACAAAAATCACTCGAATGGAAAGCCATCCCAATGCTCTGTAGAACCCATGGACAAACAGCGACTCCATCCACAATGGGAAAAGAGTTTGCGATCTTCTGGGATCGAGCCAACACCATCCTTCAGAGTATTGAGAACTTGCCAATTACCGGAAAAATAAACGGAGCCACGGGAACCTACTCGGCACACGTCGCCGCATTTCCAGATGTTGACTGGGTACAACTCTCTCACGATCTAGTGACTGACAAGCTTGGACTCACCTGGAACGCGCTCACTCCACAGATCGAACCACACGACCAACAAGCATTGTTACTCAATGAAATGGGAAGACTCTCTAACGTTCTAATTGATCTATCTCGAGATGTCTGGGGGTATATATCGCTTGGATACTTTGGACAAAAAGTAGTAGCAGGAGAAGTAGGATCATCTACCATGCCTCACAAGGTAAACCCAATTGATTTTGAAAACGCAGAAGGAAACTTCAAACTCGCCCGAGGAATCGGACGAACACTTTCTGATGAACTTCCGATCTCTCGATGGCAACGAGATCTCACCGACTCCACGCTCCAGCGAAACTTCGGACTCGTATTCGGACATTTCATGCTCGGACTCAAATCTCTCCTCAAAGGACTAGGAAAACTAGAAATCAAAGAAACAAAACTACTACAAGACCTACAATCAGCACCAGAAGTACTAACTGAGGCCGTGCAAACAGTACTCCGTGCACACGGACACGCAGACGCCTACGATCAACTAAAAAACTTCTCACGAGGACAAGCCCTTACTCTCAAACAAGTCCAAGAATTTGTAGCCCAAACCGATCTTCCAAAAGAAGAAAAAGATCGACTCAAAAAACTCACTCCAGAAACCTACACAGGACTGGCCGAAAAACTCGTTGATCAGTTTGTTGAGTAGTCTAAAATTTATTGTAGGAACTCAGAGCAAGTCATCAATTCAATCAAAAAATATCTTATGTTTTGGCTCTATCTTATCATCGGACTAACAAGCGACACTATCAGTATGTATTTTGGAAAAAAATACGTCTTAACCGACAATATTAACTTTTTAATTATAACACTTCTCTTATATCTAGTTATGGGTCTAAGCCTGATACAAATGTTTCGATATAAAGAATTAACCATAGTGAATATTTTATGGATTGTAGGAGTTTTGGTCACTGGAACACTTATTGGACAATTAATTTTTAAAGAATCTATAACCTTAGTTCAATGGATTGGAATAATTATATGCATCATTGGAGTGATATTAATTCAAATTCCAGGTAAATAAATTTGTAAAAAGTCTAGTGCTCGTCATTATCTTCATACTTCCTACTAAACTCTGGTTTTTATAATCATGTCATATATCTTCCCCCAACATCTCTTCCCTTCTGAAAAAGTCCTTATTGCTCTTGGATCATCAATTGGTGACGCTGAAGCAATATTTGAATCTGCCGAGAAATTCCTCGATGAAAACGGACTCGAAATTATTAAGAAATCTAAAAATCACAAATTCCCTCCCTACGGAGGCGTTGCCAAAAACGAATTCACCAACGCCGTCTGGGAAATAGAAATCCAAGGACTCAAAGAATTTAGCTACGATAAAGCTCGAAAATTTCTCAATCTTCTCCAAAAATGTGAAGATCATCACGGAAGAACACGAGAAAAACAATGGGGAGATCGAACCCTCGACATAGATATCCTCACCTTCGGAAATCTAGAATGTAATACAACACAACTCACAATTCCCCACGCCGAAATACAAAAGAGAGATTTTGTACTTATTCCCCTTCGTGAAATTTTATAAACTCATTCTCGAATTTGATTCGATAAACTGACACTGAGCGACTTCATTGTTTTGCTCATACATAAAATACCCAGCACACGCGATCATCGCGGCATTATCCGTACAATATTCCATCTTAATTGGACTCAATATTTCAATCCCAATAGGATTCAAGTGTTTTGCAAAATCACTCTGAAGTCTTTTATTGGCTGAAACACCTCCTACAAAATGAACCTGTTTTATCTCTGGATATCTATCCAGGACACGACCAATTTTTTTGATAAAAACTCGTGAAACCGTCATCTCAAAACTCGCACAAAGATCATAAATAAACTGCTGCTGCTCTTCAGTTCTATGGTTCTGTTGATCTGTTGATTCATTGTTCTGCTTTTGTAAAATCCAGTCTGGATATTCTTTTTCTACTATCCGTCGACACGCGGCCTTGAGCCCTGAAAATGAAAAATCCAAACTCTCTTTCTCCAGATAAATATTCGGGAGCTTAAATTTTGTAGAATCTCCTTTCTCTGCCATTCGAGATACTATTGGACCTCCCGGATATCCGAGTCCCAACATTTTCCCCAACTTATCAAAAGCTTCACCACAGGCATCATCCAAACTCTGACCTATCTTTTCAATCCTCAAAAATCCCTCTTCACTATCACCCTCTAACTTTCCAACTTCCTGCTTTTCTACCTTTCTATCTCTCTGCCCTCTCAAATGCATCTGAGTATGTCCCCCAGAAACCGTCAAAACCAAGGATGGTAGCTCAACCACCTCTTCGCATCTCTCCATCTCTCCACCTCTCAACCTTCTTCCAAGGTGCACCGACATAACATGCCCAAGAATATGCTGAACCGGAATCAAAGGTTTATCGTATAACAGAGACAAAAAACTACCCGCCGTCGTTCCAGTGAGTAGTGACGTTTGTAGTCCTGGACCCTGTGTCACTGCAATAGCATCAATGTCATCCATTGTGACATCTGCTTGAACCAAAGCCTGCTCCAATACTCCTTTCCAGTTCTCTGCATGGAGCCTCGCCGCAATCTCAGGCACAACACCACCCCAAGTATCATGATCAGGTTGAGATTCCCTAATATTAGACAGCACTTCCACACCATTACGAACAATCGCTACTGCGGTATCATCACAAGAGGTTTCGATTCCTAAAACTAACATAAATACATAATCATAAAAATTACACCATAGATCAAGCTTTCTAAGGCATTTTAATACGAAAATCTATTGGTTCCGGATTCTCAATAGCATAATTTAACGCTTTTTCAAAAACCGATATCAATTGTTTTGAATTCTCCATCCCGATAGAAATTCGCATAATAAAAGGATCAATATCCAAC
>JABAZT010000041.1:1819-35346 GCA_018608565.1 Candidatus Altimarinota bacterium | reverse complement strand
GCATACCCCAACTCATCAAAATGAGCTAACAATCCATACGCTGAAACCAAAGTATCCTCATACCCAAAACTTGCCGCCTTCAAAATTCGTGAATCCAAATTATTATAAAATGAGTTTGCTACCTCTGGATCATCAAACTCAACAGAAAAAACACTTCCTCTACCTTTGCCTTCCTTCCACCCTGGCCCATCTTCTGGATATAATATTTTCAAATGCCCTTCATCCATTTTTGGTTGAAATACTTGCGCCAAAACTTCTTCTGTATTGACCGTCATCAGATTTACCCGTTCTTCCAGATCGGCCCCTCTTTCAAACAACAATTCAACTTCCCCTCGATACATTGTATGTTGAGGCTGAACACTAAGTGCCTTAGTAAATTTATCTTTAAAATTACTATCAGGATTTACTATCACCATACCCCCCATACAATCAGACTTCCCAGCATAAAACTTAGTCATACTCGACACAATTACATCCGCATATTCCAATAAATTAGAATTAATCGGATTCCCCATCGTATCATCAATAATAAGAGGAACGTCCTTCTCATCCGCAAGCCTCCTTAATGCAACTAGATCTGGCGTCTTCAATTGAGGATTAGAGGGGAATTCAACCACAATAGCATTCAACTTTTTATCCTTTCTTAATTCTTCAATAAAATATTCACTGTCACCCTTTACGTGATGACAACTAAATCCCATAAATTCATGTAATTTACCAGTATCAATATACGCCCCCCCCACTTGTCCCACTCTAACCTCTACTTCATCATCAAATGAACGTAATGCACTCTGGACTCGAGTCATTGCCTCCATTCCCGTGGCCGCCAATGTTATACTATCCACTCCATCTTTGAGAGCATAGTATCCAGCCACTTGCCATTTCAAATCTTCAGACAATCTTGGATCATGCTCTTTCAAATTCGCCTGTATAGCATCTTCCATAAACCTCGACGAAGCAATTACCCCCGTATGTTGTCGTAACAATCCCATCACTCTTTCTAAAACATGTTCCGAAACTTCAATAATCACAGGGTGAATATCTCCATGGTCCAGTCCTAAATCCTTATGTATCTTGACGTCGTCTCTTGTAATCCCCTCACTATCATCAAACAAGGAAAAAACCGCATCCTCAATTCGTCCAACTCTTCCCTCTAATATTTTCAAATTAGAAATTACAAAATAATCTTTATTCTCTCGATCAAAATCTTGAGTAGGAAGAAATTTTTCTACAAAATCATAGTGAAACACATTAAAACCAAATCTTGGATAAGGCGCATCTGGTAATACTTCTCCAGCTTCAAAATCCACCACATTCACCATTTCTGGAAAATGAGGAATTACACAGTGTTTATTTCCAGGCAAGGCCGAAGTATCCCTACCCCTATCAGGTCCAAGCTCTCTCCTCAAAAACCGACACTCTGAATATCCAAAAAACATATATCTAAAAAATATATACAAATCATTGAATTGCAATACAAAGCAACATAGCTAAAAATTTCTTCTAAAAGATATTCTTTCGGCGCATTAATTTCCATATAAAAATACAAAGAACCAATGCAAGGAACACAACCCCTCCTACAATCCACCAGAAACCTCCTCCTTCACCTCCTCCAAAATTATTACGAACATTCATTCCATAAATACCAGTGATAACGGCTAAAAAGGAAAATACGCCGGTTACCAAAGTCGCCATCAAATCAAAACGGATAATTGAATTTCGACGATTATTAACCTTAAACGTAATAAATTCCTGCGTATCATCGATATTCTCCTTAATCTCCAATATATTATTCGCAATTTCCTCAAACGGTTCCTCTACGAACTCAAGCAATGATTCAATCGCATAAAAATCTTCATCTGCCGTCATATCTTTCGAAAGATAAAACGATTTCATATCATCATCATCGTTCAATATATCGACAAGTTCTTCCTGTATTTCTTTTACTTTGGTTTCAAGTTTTGAAAGCGATTTTTTGAGATTCAACAACCGTTCCAAGTTTCTATTGGTATAGGTCTGCTGAACTTCCGTTAAGGTTTTGGTAATTGATTTCTCGAGCCCCTCGTGCTCATACCGAACAATCGAAAGCTTTTGCGTAAGTGCCACTTCTAGAACCAAAAGCTCAAAGGCATGTTTTTCTGTATTATTCTTAATTGCATTCAACAGACTCGGAATAAATTTTTCAGAAACATCAGGATCTTCAATATTCAGGACAATCACTTTTTCAGCACCAATCACGAGCTTCAACGACCTTAGATTTACTATAATACATTTCCCTCGGGGGCTTATCGTAGCAATCTGACGCAATGCAAAAACCGGACGTAAATCCCGTAGATGAATTTCAAAAGACTGTGCCATGAAGCGACGATCAATCTCTTCTTCCGAAAATTCTCCTTTGGAGTCAACAATAATTGATCGCATAGTGCTATGATCCTAATAAAAAAATACTAATTTTCCACTTCTACTTATTCCCCAACCTCAACAGCTGAATCAATTTTCGATTCTTCAACTAAACTCCCTAACTCAATTGACTCTATTTCTATTGAATTCAATCCCACGTGTTCTGCAATCTGCCATAGAACACTACTCAAAAAAAGAATAGCAATAGTTACTCCAGCAATAATTTTTTTATCTTTAGCCGAAATTTCTGTGTATTTTTTAAGCTCAATAGAAGAAAACATATAAAACAACAATCCATAAGTCCCAACCAAAACTATCAAACCAGAAACCAACGCATTAGAAACTAAGAAAGCTAGTGGAATCCCTAATATAATTCCAACAACAATAGTCGCTAAAATTGGAATAATTAAAATAGTAATAATAGTACTCATGGCCGTAATTTTCTTTGTGGTAGACCTTTTATTTATAGACATGCGCCAATAGACATGAGCCTCAATTAATGCCAAAATACTCAATACATAAAAAACAATAGTCAACGGACTCAAGCTTGAAAAAAGAGAACTCATAATAGAGTGAATATAAAAAATTATAATCAATTTTAACACAAATCAAGGAAGATGTAAATAGTTAGGTTAAACTTGAACTCATTTCAAAAACATCACTAAGTAAAATCTTAAGTTTATCTTTAATTGCCATCAAGCGATCAACCGAATTTTGATGAGAATTTTCTATACTAAATTTCATTCGTTGTAACGATTCTACCTCTTTTGGAAAATCTGAAGGATCAACCACAAGATTAATCGTGTCGCCAACGGCCCAATCGGGATATTCAATCTGACTAATACAATAATTAATAGTTCGAATTTCTTTATCCCATCCTTTTATATCTTCTCCTATCTTTTCAATTTCTTCTACGAATCCCTCCAAAAAACCAGCACTTAAATCAATAAATTGTGAAACATCATGTTCCATCAAAAATCTATAAGCATCTATAAGCATCTTCCTCAGACGATCAGAATGGGCACATCCCAGACGAAGATCTTGTCTTTCTTTAGGACAATCAACACAAATAAATCGAGCTTTAAAACGGACTGAGTGAGCAATGTCCATATTTTCATGTCCCAAAACACAATCCTGTTGAATGTCATGATCCACCATTTGTTGTTCTATCGCCTCTATCTCCCAAACAATTTCAACAATACGATTCAAAAAATCAGATTGTTCAGAAAAACAAGGTTCAGAAAAAGAAAGCACCATAAATGGAAAGTAAGTAATAATCAAAAAAAGTAAAGAATCTAGAACAAGCTATTCTGTACCGCCTGATTCAGCTTCAAACCTGAAGGCTGAAATTCATATTCCACATCTCTCCCCACTAGATCTTTTGCATTCACAGAAACGAGTTCCTCTGGAGTTTCTACCACAAAGAAAGCCCCTTTCCGCGTCACAATTCTTCCCGAAAGCATCTCTCCAACATCAAGTTTGATACTATGAAATGGTTTTTCATTTTGCCTCAAATAATCCAATCCATAAAAATCTTCCCACATACAAAACTCTGGAGTCTCCAACACAAATTTTTTGAGATTTGGAAAATGATCCAGCGCTACGACATAGTGATCAAAATTTTCACGAAGAATTGACTCGCACTCATCCGCCGTCAACTCAGGGGTGAGCGCATTCTTTTTTTTATTCGCCTGAATCTTATCCGCAATACCAGATTTTCTCATCGTCGTCTCTATCTGCCGGGCAAGGATTCCATTATCGGTTTCCGCAAAAAACAACGTTGCATGAGATCCTTGCTCTACCTGTCGAAGCACTTTTCGATCTTTTTTACAAACCCCTACTTTCACCAGATCTCTTTCAAACATGGCTAAATAGACCAAATGCGGCCCATCAATTCGTGCCAAATCATCCTGCGTAAGATTATCAGTATTAAATCCATCAAAACTTGTAAAAACAAACTGCCCTTCACGAGCTCGACACGTTTCACATTTTTTTCGGCCCATAGATCCAACCGAACAAGGCTTCCACTCATTGTCTCTCATAGACCCACCACAACGAACATCACTACAAACCTCCACCGAAATATCATCCCCAATTCCTATTATTTTTTCACCATACCGCCCTCCCGCAGAAGCCTGAAATTTGGACTTCATCGGATCGTCATCACACCATCGATATTCATAGACCAGTACTTTCATGAGTATTTAAGCTCGATTTTATTCTATAAACTTTTAGCATGAAAATAGTGAAAAATCAAACAACACTCTCAAAAAAAGAATGGGCAAAATATTCAGAAATATCTGATCAGACGAACTTATTTGAATACCTACTCAAACAACAAAACCTAGAAGAAAAAGAAATATCAAAATTTCTCAGTCCATCTTTGGACGATCTACACGATCCAATGCTCATGTCTGGGATGACTCAAGCCGTAAAAAGAATCCAAAAGGCTATAGAAGAGAACGAACGGATTATGGTTTACGGAGATTTTGATACCGATGGGATAACCTCGACCGTAATACTAACCCAAGGACTTCGAGATCTTGGGGGAAATATTTCTTACCGAATCCCTTGTAGAGTCAAAGATTCTCATGGACTCAAAAAGGAACTCATAGATGAAATCGCATCCAAAGAAGTTTCACTTCTCATTACCTGTGACTGTGGAATTAATGAATATATCGAAACTCAATACGCCACTGAAAAAGGAATTGATGTTATCATCACCGATCATCATGATCCTGATCCAGAACGATTTCCAGAGACTGCACTGGCAGTCCTAAACCCATTGCAATATAATTGCAATTATCCGTGCAAAACCCTAGCTGGAGCCGGAGTCGCATTCAAACTCATCCAAGCTCTCTCAATCTCCTCACCTCTCAACCTTTCAACCTTTCTCCCTATTGCCGCCATCGGCCTCGTCGCCGACTGCGTCCCACTCACTGGAGAAACTCGAACCATCGCCAAGCTCGGACTTAAACAACTCCAAAACTCTCAGTGGGAAGGACTCCAAAAACTCCTCGACTTCACCGACACTGACCCAAATGAGATAAATGAAACTACGGTTGGATTTACCATCGGACCACGACTCAACGCGGCCTCTCGAATCGGAGACGTCACAAGAGCCGTAGAACTTTTTCTCGGAGATCCAGTACGACATGATGAACGAATCCAATATCTCGAATCACTCAACGAGCAACGAAAACAAAAAACCGAAGAAACTCTCGCCCATGCGATGACACAGCTTGATGAAAATAGATCTTGTCAGATTCTCTATGCTCCAGAATGGGAACAGGGAATCCTTGGACTCATAGGAGGTCGTCTCTGCGAAAAACTAGACCAACCAATCATTGCTCTCCGAAAAACGGAAACGGGATCTCTCGCAGCGAGTTGCCGAGCTCCTGAGGGATGCAATATGATAGAGGCACTCCGAAGCGTAGATTCACTTCTCGGAAAATATGGAGGACATGATGGAGCGGCAGGTTTTGAGATACAAGAAAAAAATATATCAGATCTCAAAAAAGAACTCGACAAACACTTCAAATCTCAAGAAAGAATAATTCCTCCTTTAAATATTACTACTTCAATCAGCGGAGAGCTTGTTAATGAAGAGGTTGCTAATTTCCTCAATACCTTAGCTCCTTTTGGAATTGGAAACCCAGCTCCGATCTTTTGTTTTGAAAACGTCCAAATTCTAGAAAAATCATGGATGGGAAAATCTGAAATGCATTTCAAAATCCAAGGCATGAAAGACCACCAAATCTTCGAATTCCTCGTATTCTTCCGACCCGAATGGTTTGCGGATATACAACCCGAAAAATCAGTAAATATAGCCTTCAATATAAATGAAAGCTACTGGCGAGGAGAACGACAGATTAAGCTCAAGCTAGTCGATATTATGATGCAAGAGCAACAGCAGGAAGTGGTTGTTGATAAGTAGCTTCTAAGTTCCAATCAGGAGTAATTATAATATTCCCCCCCTCTTGAGATATAACATGTGCTATGCCTTGGGCAAAAAGATTCCTTGACTGTAGTACTGCTCCTTTTTCACTCATCATAATCTCTTCAACAGGGACTAATTTTGTAGCGAGTTCATCCATAGTTTCATCCCCGGTAACCTCAATTTCAAATCGATTCATAAGTAAAAACTTATACTTGTTCTTAAAAAAATCAAACACAATACAAAAAAAACAACTTAGATCACCCTCTCAACATGCCCCCCCCCACAATACTCTACCAAGTTCTCAATCGCTTCATCAAGTCCATTTTCGAGATACAACGCATCCACCGCACTATTTCCCTGTGCATAGATCAGTATATGTTTTGTCTGCATCGTTATTTTAGTTTTCTCACACTGTTTACAGTCCATCCGGCAGAGGATTTGTGATCCGTCCATAAACGCATACTCATCCTTATTCACCTTCACTTTTTCCTTACTTCCCAGTGGCGTATAGTCCTCTGAACCAGTCGTAAAATCAAGCTTCACATCACCATCAATCTTCTCTATATCATGCACCCCAAATGAGATCTGATAGTCCACAGAGGCCAAGTTATAGGCATCGACTACATTGTTAATATTTGGAAGTTTCCCTGATTTTTTAAGGATTTCTAATAAATGCACCGCAGGATGTTTTCCATCTACCTCGGCGTCAGCATAGGATTTGTTGGCAACTTGGATGATCTCAGCATTGAGCGCTGCATCAATATCTAGATTCCCTAAAACTTCTGTCGCATGGGCTCGAAATGGCTTGGACTGTTTCTTGCTAATCTTAGGAATCGTAATCAGCGCCGCTTTGACCTGATATCCTTGTTCGATCAGTTTTGGATTCACCGTAAATTTGACCGTACTTCTTGGTGTTTCTTTTTCCTCCACTACGGTTCGATCTACCTGAGGAAATAGGATTTGAGCTTTTCCAGCCTTTTTTTCATCTCCAAGCATCTGTTGCATTTTCCCTGCAGTCTCAGGAAGCAATGTGCAAGAAATGAGCATAATAACCTCTAGGTACGCCAGCAGTTCCCCAAACACAATTTTAGCCTTTTCTTCATCCTCTTTCACCAGTTTCCAAACCTCAGTTTCGTTCATCAGCTCATTGGCTTTGTCCACCAACTCAAACAAATGATTATAAGCCGAATACAACTGATAGCTTTCTAAATTTACAAACAATCCCTCATGCAACTGAAAATCTACAAACTCTTCCGCAGAACCACTCCGCCCAGTATAATTTCTTGGTCTTTGTATTTCTGGTTTATTTCCATCTAAAAATTTGTTAATCAGAACAATCACTCGGTTAAAAAGATTTCCGATTCCTCCCGCAAGTCTTGAGTCATAAAAATCATGAAACCGTTCCACTGAAAAGTCTCCATCACTCCCAAACGTAAAACTACTCAACAATCCAGATCGCAAAGCATCATTCCCAAACTTCTTAGATAAATCCAAGGGATTGACCACATTACCCAATGACTTACTCATCTTCGTTCCATCGACCGTAAAATATCCATGACCAAATACTTGATCTGGAAGCTTGATCCCAGCACTCATGAGCATCGCTGGCCAGATCACACAGTGAAACCGAGTAATATCTTTTCCAACAATATGCGTCACATCCGCGTCCTTCCAAAACTCATTATTTTCTCCATCAGGCAAAGCCGAAAGATAGTTGATCAAAGCATCAAACCAGACATAGACTTTGTGTTTTTCATCCATCGGAAGCGATATCCCAAACTCAGCCGTCTCCCTCGAAACCGAGATATCTTCCAACCCTGATTGTATAAAAGACAAAATTTCATTCTTTCTTGATTCAGGAACCAGAAATTCAGGATTTTTTTGATAGTATTCAAGCAACGGCTTTTCATACTTACTCAGTCGGAAAAAATAATTTTCTTCTTCCAATTCCATTGGTGGTTTTTTGTGATCCGGGCAGTTTCCATCTACCAGTTCTGATTCTTTATAAAATGTCTCACACCCAGTGCAATACAAGCCTTTATAACTTCCTTTGTAGATGTCGCCTTTGTCATAGATTCGTTGAAACATCTCGGCCACCTTGTCATGATGACGACCCTCTGTCGTTCTAATAAAATCATCAAACTGCAACCCACACTGTTCCCAGGTCGTTTTCCAGTTTTCCGCCATTTCATCTAGATAGGCATAGATTTCTTTACCATGCTTAGCAGCAGCATCCACGGTTTTCTGTGAATTTTCATCCGTTCCTGTTAGAAATTTTACATTATCCGGACCAATCTTATTTCGCCAGTATCGAGCCAGTGTATCAGTTGCTAACGTACAATAAGCATGTCCGATGTGCGGCACATCATTCACATAGTAAATCGGCGTCGTAAAGTATTTTTTCTGTATCATCACAGAGACAGTAGCTTTTTTGAAGGTTTATTCAACACTTGTATCTAGAACTCAAATCGTTTCTCAAACCGACTCAAAAATTCAAATTTAACATCATCAACATCATCCTGAAACGGATACTCAATTTTATTTTGAATTTCAATCAATGAGGCAAGTAATAGGGAGACAAAACCTGATAAAAAGACTCCAAAATTACCTAAATTAGCAAACTCTGGAGCCAAAATAAACATCGACAATACAAGTGATATCTGCAGAAAAGATCTCAAAACCTTAGGCGTTCTATGTTCTTTAATAGAGAGTAAACGCTCAAATCCAGCATAATTTTGAGCCATAAACTGATGAATACGTGAAATTTCAGGAGAAGGAAGTCCTGCTTTTCTCAATGTTTCAGAAACATCCATGATTCCTCGCATCGAAATATCTACCTCATGAAGTCCTTTTTCACAATTCTTATCCCATAAAACTCTCAGAAAGTTGGAAATAAGCGGTTGAATTTTTATTAATTCAGATTGAAGTCGCACCATCTCTTTTTTCGACAAATTTTGAATAAGAACCATATCCCAAATAGTTAAAAGATTTCCATTTATAAGTGCAATTTCATCATAAACTTGAAACCGACGTTCATCAGCTGTATTCATAATAATCCCAAAGCAAAAGAAAATTCCTACAAAAAAAACTGAAGCAATGACACCCATATCATAGATCAATTCATATTTCACACAGTACCAGGTCAACACCGCCGAAAGTGAAGCCAAGATAAAATTATAGGGTTTTAAAAGTCCAAACATCATATCATTATACCAAAAAAACAACAAAATGAAAAGCTCAAAAAGCACAATTCTTCGAATAAGCCTTCTCTCTCTACTTACCGGTTTTATTACGGCCCAATGGATCAGCTGGAATCCATTACTACCGTTAATCTCAACCGTATTTCTAATTACCACGATCCAACTAAGAAATTCAAAAAACACAATATTCCTCGTAAGTATTATAGGTCTCTGTCTTAGTCTTTCGATCACCTATTCTGGCTTTCAATCTCGAATCAAAACAAATCCACTCAATACACTGGAAGGTGAAAACGTCCTTATCCAAGGAACAATCACAAGTTTTCCAGATCAACGAATCAAAAACAACCGAAACTACCTCCATATAAAATCTATTAATCAATCTCCAGTAACGGGAAAACAAAAGATCCTTCTCGTCACAAAACCAACCACCATCCTTCATTACGGAGATACTATTGAGATAAAAGGGAAACTTTCAAAACCAAGAAATTTCAAAGACTTTAACTACATCAAGTACCTCGATCGATTTGGTGCAAGCCATATCATCAAATTTCCATCAAACATAGAAGTACTCGATAAAAATGGAGGTTGGGTTTTTCTCAAAACCGCAGAACAAATCCGAATCAAGCTTGAACAAAATCTAGAACAATTGCTTCCATCTCCACATTCAACCATAGCCATGGGAATACTCCTAGGTGTCAAAAAGGAACTTCCTCCTCCAATCCAAAAAGACTTTCAAGACTCAGGGTTAATGCATATTCTTGTAGTTTCAGGATTCAATATCAGCGTGATTATGATTCTTTGCAATTTCCTACTTAGACGATTTGGTCCACGGATCAATATACTTGGCTCGATAATAATCGTCTTGTTTTTCGTCCTCATGACCGGAAGCGAAGCGCCCGTGGTTCGAGCCGCGATTATGGGAAGTCTTGTAGGCGTTGCCGTCAGTAACGGAAGATTTAGTGAGAGTCGAAATATCGTACTCCTCTCAGCCGTCATCATCGGGCTCATAAATCCAAAAGTCGTTCAAACCGACCTAGGATTCTTCTTTAGTTTTGCTGCCACACTCGGAATTATTCTTCTTGTTCCAATACTAACTCCCTACTTCCAATGGCTGACGAATCGATTTGAATTTCGAAACATATTCCTCGTCACACTTAGCTCTCAAATTGCAATATTCCCTCTCCAAACCTATTTCTTCGAAGCATTTCCGACCGGAGGACTATTAGCAAATCAACTCACTGAACCCATCATCCCACTCGCCATGCTCTTCTCTAGTCTCATCTCAATACTTGGATTTTTCCCTGATATTATACTCCGAATACTCAGTATTCCTGCATGGTTCTGTCTTCAGATTTTACTATCTGTCGCGAACATATTTTCTCTTTTCCCAACAATCCAAATTCACAAATCCTTCGCCCTCTTCACCGGAATAATCCTTATTAGCTTTATCCTATGGGCAAATATTAGCCCAAGATTCCAAGAAGAGTATTTACTTAAAAAGAAAAACGTGATAAGATAACATATTAGTAAGAAATACAAAATGAAATTTTTACATCAAAATCATCAAAAAACAAATCACAGAAAAATACATAAATTTGGAGAAAAATCACAATATAACACAAGAAAAGAACAATTGAAGGAAGGATTAGTTGGTTTTCAAAACACACGTGACTATATGGACCTAAAAGGTAAGGAAATAGGATATTTCCGAATACTAGAATCTCAAACAAAAAAACTAACAGCAACCCTAAAAATATGCAAAACCAGTAAAAATGGGGATGAATTAAAAGACATACTTAAAGCTGAATTACAAAGTGCAGAAATAGATGGTCGTGCATTGCGAGAACAAAATCAAAACCCTGATATTATTATGAACATGAGTGAGCAAAGAATAACTGGACTCAGGAATGCATTGCTTCGATTTGAAAAAGCTAACGGCATTTACATATTAGATTTACCATTATATCCAGGAAATAAACACGCAAAATTCACGCTCCGTGAATACGTAGCAAGCGATATAGAAGCCAGCATTGACACGTTAGTACACTACCAATTATCAATTCTTGATTCACGAGTAACAGGGAAAAAATACGAATACTAAATCAGACAGTCCAATAAAATCTTTAGAGCAGTCTCTATTAAGAAAAAAATAAAGTATATACAATGAAACACCTCCTCAACAGACATATCAAAATAATCCATAAACATATCTATCAGGAAGTAACTGATAATACAATTGAAACTCTCACTGAAACAATAGAACCAGAGACTGGAGAAGGACTAGAAAAATTAAAACTAGAACTAGATACACTCGAAACGGTACGTGCATGGGAGCTAGAGCTACAACTTAAAAAAATAGAAACTAATATTAAAAATAGAAATACAGACCAAATAATAGCTGATTCAGAAGTAAAAATCGGAACAGAAGATCAAATATCTTGGACGGCTCTTCGAAATAAATCTGGAGAGTTCACAGAGTTTAAAATAATAATCAAAAATAATATCCCAAACCAAATACTACCTTATGTTTCACTAGAAATACGGACTCTAGATAAAAAGCAAAAACCAAAAAATGATCCCATATTACAAAAAATAATTCAAACCTCTCCTTACAAAGAAAAAATCGAATCCATCCGATCAGAACTTCAAAAATTTATCCAAGTTCCACGCAGCGTAGTCTAATTACTTCTTTTACTCTTAAAATATTTTTCTGCTATGCTCACAACAAGCATAAGCTTTACTCATGGCAAAAAAAACAATCTTTCTAGACCAAGGCGAATTTCTCGGCGGAGCCGAACGATTTTTAATCGACTTTTTGACACACCTCAAATCCATCGACAACAGACAAATTGATCCGGTTCTTGTTGGAACTCCATGTCCAGACTATCAATCCCTTATTAGTAAAAGCGATATTGTGATTCCTCAAATTCCACTCGAAATTCCAAGCGTAAAAGGAGGGAAGCTTAAAAAAGCATTCATCCTTACAAAACTATTTAAAACGGCACGAAGTTTGATAAAAATAGTAAAAAAGGAAAAAGCACATCAGGTCTTTACCAATACACCACGAACACACTTCGTCATGTACCTCGCAAAAAAACTAGGCCTAAAAACTAGATGGATTGTCATGCTCCATGACTTCACCACCCCAAACCATATCATTCGACGAATAGCAGGCCAAGCAGATATTCTCATCGCCAACTCACTCCCAACACGAAACTGGCTCCACGAAGTCATCGCCGAAAAAGATCAGAAAAAAATAAAAATAGTCGAAAACGGAGTCGATCTCAAAATACTTTCCCTTGAAAATGAAAATACTTCAACACTTCAAGAGATCAAAAACATTACGATTCTTGGACGTATCGACCCACGCAAAGGACAGCATCACGTTGTAGAAGTTGCAGACCTACTCTATGAACGTAACCCTGACCTAAAATTTCAAATCATTGGAGCTCCTACCCTAAATGACCCTAAAACAATCAAATACGACGAAGAAATTCAACAAACCGCCAAAGACCGAAAACTAACTAATGTAAAATTCTATGGTGAAGTTCCATCTCCTTTTGAAACATTTGCTCAGTCCGACATAGTTCTCGCACTTCCAACCGAACCCGAAACATTCGGGAGAATCGTAATTGAAGCTATGGCTATGGGAAAAATGATCCTTGTTTTCGATCAAACTGGACCACGAGAAATAATCCAATCTTATATCCAATGGGTCTGGAGAACACACAATATCAAGATTGATGAACAGGCATTCATTATCGAAAACCAAAACACCATGTCACTCGCTGAAAAAATAGGATATTACGCTGATACACCAGACGCACTCACAGAGTTAACAACGTACATGAAAGACTTCGTAGCTGAAAACTACAGTCTTGCAGAAACAACCAAAAGGATGTTAGGACTACTGGCATAACTACTCCAGTTCACTCACTTTATCCTCAACCTCTTTTCCTGCGTGGTCACCAAAATAACCTGACACATCATCATTAAGAGAAGCAAAAAAAGCTTCTGGAGACTTTCTAAACTGAACATCTTCTTTCTGTATTACCACAGGATCAGCCGTAGCCGTAAAGTCACCTGTCCCAGTATGGTGCGGACAATCAGTATCAAAGTCGCGAAGAAATAAAAATCGTTTCATGGTATATATCAATAATGTTAATCGTTTCTAAAGGGTTGTTTAGAAATCAAAACATTATAACACAAAGTTTGACTTTACTCAACTCCAACGCTACCATGCGTTCGCAATGGCGCGACTGTCGCCGTTTTTTTGTATGTAAATTTTTTTACTATCTCTTCCTTTAGCACTCACAATTAACCAATTTTATGACTAAAAAAATAATCGTCCGCGGCGCAAAAATGCACAACCTCCAAAACATCGATGTAGAAATCCCTCGAGAGCAGCTCACGGTAGTAACCGGAGTTTCTGGATCAGGAAAATCTTCTCTTGCATTTGATACAATTTACGCCGAAGGACAACGACGATACGTAGAAAGCCTCTCTACCTACGCACGACAATTTCTCCAACTACAAGAAAAACCAGAAGTAGAATCAATCGAAGGACTCTCTCCTGCCATATCAATTGACCAAAAAACAGCCCCTCGAAACCCAAGATCAACCGTAGGAACTACGACTGAAATTTATGATTATCTTCGACTTCTTTTCGCCAAAGTAGGAACCCCAATCAATCCTGAAAATGGACGACCACTTCAGTCTCAATCTCCAGCCCAAATGGTAGACACGATTAATCAATGGGAAAATGGTGAAAAATTTATGATTCTCGCACCAATGGTTCGAGGAAAAAAAGGAGAACACCTAGAAGTGCTAGATAAAATACAAAAAGCAGGATTTGTACGAGTTCGAATCAATGGACATATACGAACCATAAATGAAGACATAGAACTAGATCCAAACAAAAAACACAATATTGAAATCGTAGTAGATCGTCTTACCAAAGCTGATTATGGACGAATTGCTGAAAAACTATCTGATGGAACAGAGGTTGAAGGAAAAAATGACGATCGGCTTAGAATGCTTGATTCAATCGAGACAGCTATGAAATTTGGGGAAGGAATTCTTATCGCCCACAGAATAGGAGATGAAAGTGATCATCTTTTTTCAGAACATCTATCTGATCCAGAAACTGGATTTTCATTCCCTCCTATAGAACCACGAATGTTTTCATTCAATTCTCCTCACGGAGCCTGTGAATCTTGTCATGGACTTGGATATAGACTTGAATTAAATCGTGATACGGCTCTCAACCGAAAACTCTCAATCCGAGAAGGAGGAATTCTTCCATGGGCAAGTCTCGGAGCCAACGCACAAGGCTGGTATGTATCAGTCCTTGAAGCCGTAAGTGCCAAATACAAATTTTCACTCGATAAACCAATCAGTGAAATATCCAAAGAAAATCTCGATCGACTCTTTGATGGATGTGGAGAAGAAATGTTCGAAGTAAAACTCAAAGGAAATTTTTCAGGACGTTCAACTTCTACAGAGTTTGACGGACTTATTGCCCAAACAGAAAAACGATTTAATGAATCAGATAGTGATTTTGTAAGAAAAAAACTCGAAGAGTTCATGATCGAAAGTTCATGCCAAACCTGTAAAGGATCACGATTAAACATCTATGGACGAAACGTTTTTATCGAAAAAGAAACCGTCTCCAACGTCTGTTCCATGTCTATCCCAGAGGTAAAAGCCTGGATACTATCACTTCCAATTAACACCGAGACTCAAGACATTGTAAAACCAATTCAAAAAGAAATCGCTGACCGACTTTCATTTCTTGAAAATGTAGGGCTTTCCTACCTCATGCTCAATCGAGCTGCCAATACACTCTCTGGAGGAGAAGCCCAACGAATACGACTTGCCACACAGATCGGATCTCAACTCCAAGGAGTACTCTACGTTCTCGATGAACCTTCTATTGGACTACATCAAAAAGATAACGATCGACTCATCATCACTCTCAAGCACCTAAGAGATCTCGGAAATACCGTCATCGTAGTAGAGCATGATGAAGATACGATGAGAATCGCAGATCATATTATAGAGATTGGACCAAGAGCTGGAGCCCATGGAGGAAAGCTCGTATTCTCTGGAACGCTAGAGGAAATGGAAAAATCAGACTCTGAAACAGCGGACTTCCTATTTGGAAGAAAAGAAATCCGAACTCCACGAGTTCGACGAAAACCACTTGGAAAACTTGAAATCAAAAATGCCAGAGAAAACAATCTCCAAAACGTAGATGTAGAAATCCCAATTGGATGTCTTGTCGGGATTGCCGGAGTTTCTGGATCTGGAAAATCTTCTCTTATAAACAAAATCCTCGTACCAGTACTTGCCCGAGACCTCAATCGAGCCAAAAAACCAGCTGGAGCGCATGATGAAGTCATCGGAGTGGATCAGCTCGACAAACTCATCTCCATTGACCAGTCAGCCATCGGAAGAACTCCCAGGTCAAATCCTGCAACTTATACTGGAGTCTTTACTGATATCCGTGAAGTCTTTGCCTCAACCCCAGAAGCCAAACTCCGAGGGTACAATACCGGACGATTTAGTTTTAATGTAAAAGGGGGACGATGTGAAGCCTGTGGAGGAGACGGAATCAAAAAAATCGAAATGCACTTCCTTCCAGATGTATACGTACCATGTGAGACCTGTGACGGAAAACGATATAATTCCGAAACACTCGAGGTCACCTACCGAGGGAAATCTATTTCTGACGTACTCAAGATGACAGTAGAAGAAGCGCTCGAATTTTTCGATGCCTTTTCTCACATTGCTCACAAACTCCAAGCCCTTATGGACGTTGGACTCGGATACATCCATCTTGGACAAAGTGCTACCACCCTATCAGGAGGAGAAGCCCAGCGAGTAAAGCTCGCTTCAGAACTGATGAAAAAATCAACAGGAAAAACCATCTATGTACTCGATGAGCCAACAACAGGACTTCATTTCTCAGATGTAAAAAAACTCCTTCATGTACTCCAAGCTCTGGTAGACAAAGGAAACTCCGTCATCGTCATCGAACATAATCTCGATGTCATAAAATGCTGTGATCATGTCATAGACATCGGTCCAGAAGGGGGAGATATGGGAGGAAAAATTGTCGCAGAAGGAACACCAGAAGAAATCGCGAAAGTAAAAGACAGCTACACCGGAGAATTCTTGGCAAAGATGTTGGAGAAGAAGTAATAGAGTCCAAAGCCTAGGTCACGTGACCTAGGCTCCAAAAAAATATCTAACCCTCACTAGGAACAATCAGTGTATTAGAAGTAAGAATATTATTCTGCCCGATGCCAATTTGTTCTGTATTTCTACTTACAAGTATATTTCCAACTCTCCTTATCCAACCAATAACAAATGCATTCAAAGGAGTTACTGTTTTTAATTCCTGAGATAAAATAGAAATATCTTCATTCCTTAGATTCGCTACTATTTCCTCCCAACTTAAACCAGATGCTTTTTCAAAAGCTTCTTTTGAAGTCATAGAAGGTGATCGAAAAACCTCATCTAAGCCAACCAATCCTTCCTCTCCTGCTAAATCATCAATTATAATTCGTGCTTGCTCCAAATCCATGTTTATTTAAAGATTAAAAACAAATTAACTTTATACTCGAAACATAAAAAATCAATTCCCACCTTCCTTAAATTATAATCCTACTGATAAAATACCTCGCCACTCCGAACCATTGCTTGTAATCCAGGATATTTCGACAGTCCCAGATCCTCTCGAAGGAGTTTTTCTGCCCAACTTCGAGCTTTTTTCAATCCATCTACATCATGCAGATCCGCGAGCTTGAGATTCGGGATACCACTCTGACGGGTCCCATAGACTTCCCCAGCTCCACGAAGCTGTAGATCTACCTCCGAGAGATAGAATCCATCATTTGATTTTTCCATCGCCTTGAGCCGTTCTTTTTGTTTGTCTTCTTTATCTCCCACCATCAGGAAACAATACGACTGCATATCATTACGTCCGATCCGTCCACGAAACTGATGCAACTGTGACAACCCAAACCGTTCTGAGTTTTCTATCACCATCACCGTCGCCTTCGGAATATCCACTCCCACCTCAATCACCGAGGTAGAAACGAGTATATCAAACTGATGTTCCTTGAACGCCCGCATGATGTCATCCTTTTCTCTTGGTTTCATCTTTCCATGCAGATAGGTCACTCTATGTTGAGGGAAGACCTGTTCTGATATTCGAACAAATTCTTCCATCACATTCTTTGCCTCCATCTTTTCAGACTCTTCTACGAGCGGGCACACCCAAAAAATCTGTCGTCCTTTTTTGACTTGATCATCGATAAAGTAATTACAAGTCTCCATCGTTTTGTTATCTGCCACAATTCGTGTGATTATGTCTTTCCGTCCAGCCGGTTTCTCCCCTATGATAGAAAGATCCTGATCTCCATATATAGTAAGTGCCATAGAGCGGGGGATTGGAGTCGCCGTCATATTGAGAACATGAGCCAGATTTTCCCCCAAAAGATTCCGTTGCTTCACCCCAAACCGATGCTGCTCGTCGATCACCGCTAGCCCCAGATTTTTAAAGATCGTATCTTCCGTCAATATCGCATGAGTCCCAATAATTACTTTAATCTCACCAGATCTCAGTCGAGCCTTAATATTTTCTTTTTTCTTGGCAGGAGTCGAACCAGTCAGACATTCTACTGAGTAATCTGCAGGAAAAAACTTCAGCGCTCCCGAAAAATGCTGTTTTGCTAAAATTTCCGTCGGTGCCAGTATCGCTGACTGATAACCTTGCTTTATAACCTGCAGCGCTGCAAGAAAAGCCACAATCGTCTTCCCCGATCCCACATCCCCCTGAACCATACGATTCATCGGACGATCTTTGTCAAAATCCTGCAAAATCTCCAACAACGATTTCTTCTGCGCAAGTGTCAGCTCAAACGGAAACAATTCAAAATCCTTTTTTATATCCTCTGGATCAAATCCAAACTTATAAGGATTCTGCTGTATTTTCTCTCGCATGAGTTTCGACTGCATCACTCGTAGCTGTATCGCCAACAATTCCTCAAACCCAAGACGAGCCTTCGCTCGTTCCCACATATCCAGACTCTCAGGAAAATGTATCGCCTTAATCGCCGTTCTTTTCCCCATAAAATCCTCAGTCTTCAATATCTCTGATGGTAATATTTCATCAAATTCTTTTTGAAACACCATCAATCCATTTATTTTTTCTCTAAACCATTTAGAGGTAAGAGGCGGAGACTCAGGATAGACAGGACGTATGCCTCCTACATGAACATTTTGGTTAAAATGAACTTCTGGGTTACTAATCTGAACCGTTCCATAATTTCGATCAACCTTCCCAACGAGGAAAACCTTCTTAGCTCCTTGAAAATTTTTGAGCTGATACGGAATCCGAAACCAAATCACCGCAACAGACGTTCCATCACTCAATTCTAGATCTGCTTTTCCAATTGGTTTACCTCTACGGGACTTTTCTACACGAAAATAATTCAAAATTCCATATAAGGTTTGTTTTTCTCCCAGTTGAATTTCAGCTAATTTTGTCCTTGTATTAGCCGATTCCAACTTCCTAGGAAAGAACTCTAGAAGATCTTGCACCGTAAAAATACCTATTTTTTGTAATTTTAATAAGTGTGCTTTTGTCGTCCTCAAGACCTTCTCTAAGGGATAATGTAACATTTACTACCACTATAAACTATAGACTTATCCCTATCAACCTCTCGAAAAAGCTTGAATCCCCGCAAATTACCTTTACACTTTCTACTGATAAATAAAAAAGCTTTACAAAAGCATTGCAGTTTCGGTAGAATTGTGATATACTGAACTGATATTTGGTCAAAAAACCACAAATTACATCAAAATAATGAAAAAAATACTTATTACCGCCTTCGCTCTATTCGCAGCCTTTAGTATCTTTGGTGCTGACGTAAGCGCTCAACTAATTGCTCCGGACGATTGTCCAAGTGGAGTTTGTACCAATACTTCATTCGGAGGTTCACTTCGACAAGCCATCATTACGGTGATCAACTTCATGCTATTCTTCCTCGGAATTGTAGCGGTAGCATTCGTTATCTTCGCTGGTTTCCTCTACCTCACTTCACGAGGAGACGATGGACAAGTAGAAAAAGCAAAGAAAACACTACTCTACGCTGTGATCGGTATCATTATCGTGATTCTATCATTCGCAATAGTGAATACGGTTATCCAGGTTGGACAAGGACAAAGACCAGTCTAACAACTAGAAACAAAATTATTAAGAAAAGACGCTCACTTGAGCGTCTTTTTTTTTATTATATTATTTTCATACCAAAAGGAAGTTTCAAGGAATCTCAAAAACCCAATCCCCCAACGCACTCTCCATCAATACAAAGCTTCAATTCCAAACTTCCTAATTTAGTACTTTCATGCTATAATAGAGAGATATGAAAATAAAATTACTTCTATTCTCACTCTGCTTCATCGGAATCAATGGATTTCTGTTAACAGCCTCTGCAAATGAGGGAAGAGAATATGTAGAAGATACACAGGCATCAGAAGCAGATCCTTTTGACCCAATAGAACAAAACATGGAAGCCGTAGAAATACCAACAGGACTAATACTACCAGGCAAGAAAGGTGGTTCTGCATGGGAAGAAAACCAAGCCATAAGAGGATACATTACAAACCAACTACTTCCAAGAGTCACAAATTTTATTCTAATTACCGTATTATCCGCGACTACCATCATGATCATTCTAGGAGGAATCATGTATATTTACTCATCAGGAGAGACTGAAAAGGCATCTAAAGGAAAAGACATGATAAAATGGTCACTTATAGGTATGGCAATAGCAATACTCGCCTATACCATTATACGAATCGTAACTGGAATTCAACTAATAGGATAATATGAAAAAACTTTTACTAACTCTCATTCTTTGTATTTACTCAGCTGGCTTTATATCAACCGCAGATGCCTGTGGAGCCAACGAATTTTGTGCTAAAGATCTTTTCCCTCAATGGAGCAAGGAAGCAAAACCGACTGGAGTAATTGGAGAAAACGGATCTGGAGAACTTGATTCTCTTTCCGAAAAAGGAGAAACCCAAGGAATCCTCCTTTTTCTTCCAAAAATAACCAACTATCTGCTGTTTTCCGTCGCAAGTATCATTATCGTCATAATGATATACGCAGGAGTAAACCTCATCATCGCTCAAGGAAACGACGAAGAAATATCAAAAGCAAAAAAAGTATTTCACTACTCTGTGATTGGATTCATCTTTGCAGTAACCGCCTATACCCTCGTCCGAGTTGTGTATGAGATAATAACAAAAGCATGAAAATAATAAAATATCTAATCCTAACCGTATTAATTTCACTTCCATTAATCTCAAATGTAAGCGCCACTGGACTAAGTCTTGGGGAAGCGGTAAATTTGGGGAATAGCGGAGGAATTCAACAACCTCGAAATCTTCCTAATATACAAAACAAAGACCTAAAGACGAGTAATACTATAGCTAGTATCATACAAGGAGCGGTAAACGCGCTGACAATAGTTGTAGCTTCCGTAGCCATTCTCTTCACAATTATCAATGCCTTCCTCATCACCACCTCTAGTGGGGGAGATGGTCTCGCCAAAGCAAAAAAAGGACTACTATGGTCTATCGCTGGACTCTTTATGGTTATTTTCGCCTATATCATCGTCAAAACAATCATTGCTATAACCTATACCGTGTAAGGCAAATCCATCCCTACCCCTTCCTTTAACAAGGAAGGGAATATTGTAGAATAAGAAATAAGCCCACTATAAAAAGAAGTCTCCCTTGATAAAGGGAGATTTAGAGGGATTTATTCTACAACCGCCCTCTCAACTTCATCGCCGAAAGTATTCTCTGCATTCCAAGCACAAAGGCACTTGTTCGAAGTGAGGCCCCATTATACTGTCCTTGTATTTGTAACAAATCCCTAAAGGCATGATGCATTACTTTTTTTAGTTTTTGATTTACAACCTCTTCCTCCCATACATCTCCCGAACGATTTTGTACCCATTCAAAATAAGAAACCGTCACTCCTCCTGCATTCGCCAAAATATCCGGAATGATCGTAATATCTCTAGATTCCAATATTTCATCAGCCTCAATAGTTATCGGTCCATTCGCCAGCTCCAAGACAACTGGCGCTTTTATTTTATCCGCATTCTCTTGATGAATCACTCCATCGAGTGCAGCAAGCACTAGCACATCCACCTCCATTTCTAACAATTCATCATTTGTCATAACCTTCACCTTCTCAGTAGACATTTTCTCTATGTCACACGCATCTCCATCACAAAAATTTCCTCGAAGTGAGCCTCCTTCTTTCTTGTATTTATGTAGTTTAGGAATTTCACATTGGTCTCCTTCACAAAATACCGCCCCCTTGGAATCAGAAACTGCCACCACTTTATATCCTGCACGATCGGCAATGTCAGCAAAATAAGCTCCAGCATTTCCAAATCCCTGAACCGCAATCCTAAAATCTTTTGGAGATTTATCAGGATATTGTTGTTTTAGATATTCCTCTAGGATAAAAAATCCTCCCTGACTCGTCGCATAATTTCGCCCCAAACTACCTCCAAGTTCAAGTGGCTTCCCCGTAATCACTCCTGGTTCTTTATATCCTACTATTTGCTCATATTCGTCCATCATCCAACTCATAACTTGTGGATTAGTATAGACATCTGGAGCTGGTATATCTTTCTTTACCCCAAATACCCCGGCCTCTGTTCCTGCACGAAAATAAGCTCGTGACAGACGTTCAAGCTCTGATTCTGATAAATCCTTTGGATTCACCTGAACACCGCCCTTTCCACCTCCTAGTGGCAGATTTACCACCGCACACTTGAGACTCATCAGACTCGCAAGTGTTTTGACTTCATCTATATCTGCATCTGGATGAAATCGAATTCCTCCTTTGTACGGACCACGAGCAGAGTTATGCTGAACTCTATATCCAGAAACGGTCATATCCGATCCATCATCTTTTTTAAAACTAATTTCTGACTCAAAAATATTCTCCGGCTCACTCAAAGCCTCAAAAGCCGAATCCTTCAGACCAATAACATTCACCGCTTTCCGTAGATTCAGAAGAAAGTTTTCAAAAGGTTTCATAAGAATGGTTATTAGTTACTAGTAAATAGTTAATAGATTTTAAAACATCCTAGCCATTTTCTAAAACCTACCAACAAAGACTCGTAATCATTATCACCAGAAAAAAGTCTAAAGTTCAGCACACTCCCTCTCTACCTCTCTTTCTTTCCTTCTTTCAACCTACTATAAAACAATACTCATCTTCCCCAGACTCTCCTGCGGCTTATACACGACCTTAAACGCCTGAAAAACCTCATCTACCAGATTATTATCTGCTGCTTCTGCACGATCAAACATATTTGGTGGAAAATCTATCTGTACCGCTTCATGGGTCACCTCTCTACGACAGATCTCTGCCGCCTGATCAAAATGAATATCATAAATATGCGCATTTGAAATAGAGACCGTCAGCATCCCAGGTTTCACCCCGAGTTTCTGTGCCAGCATATGAGCTAAAAACGCAAAACCAGCCACATCATGCGGATTCCCCAACATCATATCATTGGAACGAATCACCAAGTGTAGACAGAGCCGTCCACCCATGATCTGAACCGTAAACGTAAACGGACACGGTACATTTTTCTTCACAGTTCCATTGGACAATCCATCATCTCCCGGATCCCACATCAGGATGACTCCGTGACGGGATGAGGTATCTTTTTGAAGGAGTTTAACCAACCCATCAATCTGATCTCGCTGAAAATGATGCCGCCATCGGTATCCATACGCAGACTCGACACAATTAGTCTCTTCCGCAAAATCATCCCAAATCTTGGTATACTGTTGCAACCACTCTAGATCCTGCTTCCCCGTCAAAAACCAGATCTGCTCCGCCATAAAAACCTTGAGTGGAATTCGTCGCAAGCTGAGCAACGGAAATCCTTCCTCTAGATCAAACTGCATCGTCTGTCCTGGAAGAGACTTACAAACATGTCCAGTCCGTTCATTCTTTTCTTCTATTCCATTTTCTTGGATATTTTGAAGAATCTGCTGAAACTGAATATCAAATTGGTTTTTCATTGAAAGAATAATAATGATTCATTTCCCTCAAACAAGACATAACAATTGTTATTCTAAGAAGAACTTTTATTATTTATTATGGAAAATCATAAACTAAAAATGACAAATCAACTCATATTCAATGGCTCTGAAATCATAGGAGATATTCTCTCTCTCATGCCAGAGGCAGCAGAGATACTTTCTTCGCATGGAGTCAGCTGTGCCAGCTGTCATATCAACGCCTATGAGACACTCCAGGATGGAATCCTCGGTCATGGATACGATCAAGACGATCTAAACTCCGTCCTCGCCGATCTCAACGAATGCGCAACTGATATGGGACTTACAGATACCTCAATCCCAAAAGAAGATCCCAAACTCACCGAATACGCGGCAGAAAAAGTAAAAGAATTTCAAACCTCTCAGGAAAAAGATGGATGGGGATTTCGAGTCGAGGTCTTAGATAACAGTGGCGATAACTCCTATTTCCTCGATTTCGAAGAAAAACCAGAAAAAAACGATATAATCGTAGAATCTCAATCAATCAAGATGTATCTCGCTCCAGATTCATTTAGACTCCTACAAAACAAAACCATCAACTTCGTCGAAAAAGAAGGCGAAGAAGGATTTAAGATAGAGTAGTTGAACAATTAAAACCTAATCGACAGACTCTTTCGCAGTCTCTATTGTTATAGATCTCAGAACAAAGTCCACAAAACGTTCTGCTTTCATTCCAGGCACAAATTCTACTCCTATGTGCGCTAGAACATAAGCTGAAACCCCCTTAGCTATGATTCCAATAGATTCAGGATCTCCTTCTATCGACTCCCTTGATGCGTTCGGATAAAACCATTTTATTCCAGTTACTACGAGTATAGCTACTGCTAACTTTATGGTTGATCTCACTAGATTCTTTGCTTTTTCTTTTTCTTCCCATTTAGAAATACTTTGATAATCCTCTTTTGTTAGGTTTCCTAGATTTGAGCCTAATTCTGATTGTTTCATTTTTAATTATTACAACAAGGCCATAATAAAACAAAAGGAAATATTATCAACTCTTTTTCAGGAAAACTTTGGATAATATATACAAACAATGACAAAAACAATCTTCCTCGCTGCCGGAACCTCCTCTCGTATGAATCCTATTTCTGATAAGAATTTCTTAGAGTTTTGTGGAAAACCACTCATTCTTCATTTACTCGAAAATGCACACAAAGGCGGACTCAAGAACTTCATCATCGTCGGAAGTGATAACAATGTCGAACAAATCAAAACACTCTGCTCACAGCATGATTTCCTCCATAACGCAGTCATAACCATCCAACCAAACCTAGAGGAAGGCATGGCAGGAGGAATCACTGAAGGACTTAAATCTGTAGAAGATAAGGAATCCGTTACGATCCTCGGTGGAAACGACTATGTCAATCCAGAGATCTACAGCCAGATACTCGCACAATCAGATGGGGAAAATGGTGGAATATTAGCCAAAAAAGTAACTGAATATTTTCCTGGAGGATATCTCAGTCTCAACACAGATGGAAATATCACAGGAATTGTAGAAAAACCAGGGGAAGGCAATGAACCCTCAGATGTAGTAAATATTGTGGTCCATCATTTTACCCAAGCAGGAGACCTCAAAACGGCACTCAAATCCGCTCAATCCAGTGCCGATGATATCTATGAAGTCGCACTCGATACATTGTTTAAATCAGGAACCTACGCTGCGGTAGAATACGATGACTACTGGCAAGCCATCAAATATCCATGGAATGTTTTGGATATGATGGATCTAATCCTCTCAAATACACCAAGCTCTACCGCCAAAAATGCAATAGTAGCTCCATCCGCAAACATACGAGGGGAACACGTAATAATAGATGAAGACGCAAAAATATATGAAAATGCCACCATTATCGGTCCTTGTTATATAGGAAAAGGAGCCATAGTAGGAAACAATGCCCTCGTCCGAAACAGTGTCATAGGTCAAGAATCCGTTGCGGGGTATAACACCGAAATTGCTCGATCCTATCTATCCAAAAACGTAACGACTCATGTCGCCTATATCGGAGACAGCATCATAGACAAAGACGTAAACTTTGGTGCCTACAGCTGTACTGCCAATCTGAGACTCGACAAACGAACCGTCCGTGTCGATGTCAAAGGATCTGCCATAGACTCAAAGAAGGGAAAGCTCGGAGCTATAGTAGGAGCTGGAGCTCAGATTGGTATTCATGCGGCGCTCATGCCAGGATGCAAAGTCGATCCAGGGGAATTCATCCCTCCTCATTCAATGCAAAAATAATTGAATCTTAGGGCGTCCTTTTGAAGAAATTTAGCTAGAAAACAGGATGAACGGTTCATCAAAATTATTAGGTGCAACAACCTTTATGTCCTTCTCCATAATTCCAGAGCCGTAATCATATATTTTCTCTAAATTTCTTTACGGGGAGCTAGTTTTTTTGTTACTTTTTGGGAAATGCCAAAAACTAAGGCTAAAGCTGTTTTTGATTACATACAAAAATCCAAATAGGGAAGATTTCTCAACCCTTATATATTTTTAAAGCACTTATTCCCCTAGAATAAATGGAACCTCACTCGTTACCTCTACCATTTCCCCTGTTTGTGGATCTGGAAACTTCAATGAGTAAGCATGAAGCATGAGTCGTTTGGCAATAGCTCCATCATAGAGATCATCTCCCACCACTGGATGACCAATAGATCGTAGATGCACTCGTATCTGATGCGTTCGTCCTGTATGAATCTTAATCTTAAGAAGGCTTCCATTCCCATTTCCTGTTCCAAGTCCTATATCTCGTTGTACCGTATCAAACTCCGTTCTGGCATTTCGAGCTTTATCACTCTTCATCACCTTCATTCGTTTTCTATTTTCTGGATCTCGAACAATTTCTCCCTCAATATTACCTTTCTCCGGAGGATTTCCCCCTACCATCGCATAGTATATTTTTTCTACTTTATCCCAGTTGTCCGTGAAGAACTTGTGTGTCTTATTGTTCTTGGCCACAAGCAAGACTCCCGACGTTGGCTTATCTAGACGATGTACGATCCCAGGACGAGCAATTGATTTTCCATCAATTTCCTGTGATCCTTCCGAAAGATTTTTTCCAAACTGATGTACAAGTGCATTTACAATTGTCTTCTGTGTTGGCTCTGATGGAGACGGATGAATTGAAATCCGGATTGGTTTCTTGATCACGACATAGTCATCTGTCTCCTTAAGAACTTTGAGTGGATAATCCCATGGCTCTAATTTCCCATCAAAAATACTTGGAGCTTCATATTCCAACGTCCATTCTTGTCCTTCAACAATTTTTACATTGGATTTCTTTTCTTTTCCGTCCAGTATAAATTTTCCATATTTTTGCCACTGAGACCGTGACACATCAGAAAATACTTCTGCTGCAGTAGCATCTATCCGTTTCCCTGCCTGCTCTGCCGTAATGGTTATGGTTTCTTTCATAGTGTAAAAATTAATTCCCCTGAGCGTTCTACTCAATTTGTTGTCGAAGGATATACTAATTATTAAAAATAACAATCCCCAAGAACAAATCTTATATAAATCCCTCTAAATCTCCCTTTCTCAAGGGAGATATTTCTTCTTAACTCCTGTTTAGTATTAAGGTGAATTGTGCTCCTAGCACGAGAGAGGCTCCCCTGGGGGACAAAGGAAGGGGGAGGGATGGATTCATTTCTTCCGCAATATCAAAACCCCAAAACACAATGCATTGAGATAATTGGCTACAAAATTACCAATAGCAAGACCCAATATCGCCCCCATTCCACTAAAAACCTGCAAACTTAGATAGGCCGCCATCCCCATCGCCACCCCCAAAGAAAGAAAGTTACATTTTAGCGGAGTTGAAACATCATTATTCGCAAGAAAAAATCGTGACCAAAGTGGTATCACACAAGCGGCAGGCAAAGACACCACCGTCCAGAAAAACACAAGATTAGTCATATAGAGTCGATCACCATCCAAGCCAAATATAAGCTGCAAAATCCATTCACTCCCAAACGCACAAATAATACTAAACGGAATTGTCAGTAACCAAATCATTTTAGTTGATCGCCACAGTATTTTCTTTTGTATCCCAATCTGATTTTGTTTTTCTGCTAGCCGAGGAAATGCCGTCTGCGCAGCAGGAAAAGCCACGACAGAGAGCAAAGCATGTCCAAGCGCTGTCCCAATACTAAAAGAAGTCACCGATCCAATCACCAGAAAACTCGCAATCAGAAGATCTACTGACTGGTTAATCTGAAAAATCGAACCATTCAAAACTCGTTGCCCAAAATCACTCCCAAATCGTTGAAAACTTTTCAGAGGTTTTTTCCAAACTCGTACAAGCCTGAGTTCATATCCAAAAAATGAAGTCATCGAGAGAAGTCCCAAGTGTAGTCCAGCGCCAATTATGGCTGACACTCCAATCGCGGCTAATCCGTAAGATTCCCCAAAAAGCCAAATCCCAACTACCATCGACCCCATATAGAGTAATGGGGCAAGCGCCAACGCCCAAAAAGTCTGTCTCCACTGGAGATAAGCCGAAAAAACAGAAGACAAGGACAAAAACCAAACCGAACCAAATAAAAAACGACTCAAGAAAACAATCTGCGCCTGAATCTCGAACTCAAAACCTCCCCCAAAAAGACCAACCAACTGCGGTAAAAATATTTCTCCCACAATAACCACCACTGTCATCAAGCCTGTAATAATCCAGAAAAAACTCGAAAAAAACTGATGTTGTTCTTCTTTTTGTATTCCTTGAATTCTAGGGATAAAAGTCATCGCTACCGTCGAAGCCACCAACAACCAAAAGAAAAAATCAGGAATTCGAAAACTCGCATAGATCAGATCTACGGTCGATGGATCTACAAATATATCCAAAAGCAGACGATCTCGAGCAAGGCTCAAAAGTTTGGATATTACGGCTGATCCTGCAAGGAGGACACCACCACGAAGAAGAAAAGAGAGAATTTTTTTCATGACTCTTCCATAGAATATTTAAAATATAAGGAAATGCGCTCAAATCACTTTGACAGAATTAATACAGACAGTATTGATAGACAGATGTCGTTTGAAACAAATTCAGAAACCCTAAGAGTTTTCCCAATTACAGTTGCTCCCGTAGAAGAAAAATCTCTAACACAACTCCCTATTGAACCTATGTCTGTAGAAATTCGTCCAGAAATAATTCAATGGATTGGCGAAAATAACGGATCAATTGATCAAATAATAATAAATCCCTCAGAAACAGCTAAAATTGAAGCGCTTATTCCTAAAAGCAAAATTTCCGATTCAGCTGGAGCCATTGGCGTCTCTGTAGCTGTATTTATAGCCATACTAGCACTTGGAATGCCTTGGATTTTTAAAAAAACAATGTCTGAAGATCAAAAAAATGAACAAGCTTTACTAAAAGAAATAAATAAAATCGAAAAGAAATTTAAATAAAATATTCAAGTCACAATCCACAAAATACTATTGCACAGCCTTTCGTTGACTTTTTAGAGTCCGTTTGTAGACTAACTTTGCAGGAATTTCACGACAACAGATATATGTTTTCTTTTATACAAAAAATCTACGAATTAGTGATCACAACGGTACTCCACGCGTTGGGAAATTTTTGCGAACTTTTTAATTTTATAAAACTAACCAACAATGATGCTCCCAATACTCCTTGGAGTGGCGGGGTTGCTGATCGGAGCCGGTGTTACATACCTCTCCACGCGACCCAAAGCCAAACTCGTAGAAGAAACGGCCCGAACCGAAGCTGAACGTATCCGAAAAAGCGCTCAGGCAGACGCCGATCGCATTACGGCTGATGGACGAAAACAAGCGGAATCACTTCGTGAAAACGCAAAACGAGAAGAAGAACAAAACCGTTCTCGTCTTGCCAAACAAGAAGAACAAGCCGACGAACGAATCATCAAAAAAGAAGAGCAACTCGAACAAAAGAAAGAAAAACTCGAACAATCTCGTGAAAAATACGAAAGTTCAGCCGACGAACTTGAAGCTCAAAAGAAAGAACTTCAAAAACGGCTCGATGCTCAAGGAGAAGAACTCGAAAAGATTGCTAAGCTCTCAAAAGACGAAGCTAAACAACAACTCCTCGATCAAATTGAAGAACAATGTTCTACTCAGCTGGCAACTGCTATGGAACGACGAATTGATGCCATGAGAAAAGATGCCGATGAAGAAGCGGCAAATATCTTAGTTCAGTCAATCCAACGGTTCGCCTCATCCGTAACAGGGGAGTCTACCGTATCTACCGTTAAGATTGAATCTGATGATCTCAAAGGAAAGATAATCGGACGAGAAGGGCGAAATATCAACGCCTTCGAAATGCTCACTGGAGTAGATCTTATCATTGATGATACGCCTGGAGCTATTACTATCTCTAGTTTTGATCTGTACCGACGATATGTCGCAAAAGTAGCACTTGAAGAACTTCTGAAAGACGGACGAATTCATCCATCTAAAATCGAAGAAATCGTACGAAAAGCTCAAGATGCAGCAGACAAAATGTTACTCGGAATAGGAAAACGAGCCGCACAAGAGCTTGGAGTTACAGGACTTCCTGATCAAGTACTCAAACTCGTAGGACGACTACGATTCCGAACTTCATATGGACAAAATGTTCTACAACATTCCCTTGAAGTTGCCTACCTAGCAGAAGGAATTGCCTACCAAGTCCCTGGAGCTGATCCAGAGGTGTGTAAACGAGCCGGACTAGTCCATGATATCGGGAAAGCCGTATCGCATGAAGTAGAAGGAGGACACGCACTGATCGGAATGGAAATTCTCGAGAAATTTGGGATCGAAGAACCAGTTATTACTGCAATGAAATCTCACCACGAAGATCTTCCATATGAGTCGATCGAAGCTCGTGTCCTACAAGCCGCAGATGCAATCTCTGCCAGTAGACCAGGAGCACGACGTGAAACACTCGAAAAATACATCAAACGACTCAAAGAACTTGAAACAATCGCTAGTTCTTTCGAAGGAGTAGACAAAGTATTCGCCATTCAAGCTGGACGAGAGGTTCGAGTTTTCGTAAACGCTGCAAAAATAGATGACCTCCAATCAGAAAAATTGTCATTTGAAATCGCTCGTAAGATCGAATCAGGATGTCAGTATCCAGGAGAAGTCGTTGTCGCAGTAATCCGAGAAAGCCGGTATGAAGGGGTTGCGAAATAAATCAAAGTCAAAAAATATAATCATAAATATCAAGAGCCCTCAGGGGCTCTTTTTATATAAACATTTTAAAAGTATCTAAACCTACTCTCTCACCATCATCCCAGTCGGAATCCATTTCTTAAATTTCTCAAGCCCATAGGCGTATCGTTTCATAAATTTTTCATGATAGGCATCATGCATTTGTGTTTTAAATATCTGAATCGCTTTCCACTTATCAGCACTAAAAACATCACTTTCTAAATTTATTTTTCGTCCATGAACCGAATACTCATAAACGGTAGGCAATACCCCAACAAGACTATGTACCAATTCTTTAATAAAATCTCCCATAAACTTATGATCATGATGAGTATCATTCGATACATAGAGCTCAGATGGATTAAATTCTTCGATTAGATGTGTAAGTTTTGCCTCTAAATTTACCAAATTATATGAAACCCGTGGAAAGTAAGATAAATAACTCGTCTGAGACTGTCCCGTATAGGGAGAAATCATTGAACCAGTAACTGGAAGTTTATCCAATATTCCATCAGGAAAATTCAAAAATATAAGATCATTAGACTTAAGACCAAGCGCTTCAGCCGCTTCGATAGATTCTCCACGACGTTGCTGTCCATACAGTATCGAAGCACGTTCATTTCCTTTTTCTTTCGCATCTCCATCTGTTATATACACGACCACGACTCGTTCACCTTGCTCTAGTTTTTGTTTTATTTTCAAACTACAACACAATACTTCATCATCTGGATGAGGAGCAATGATCATTGTCACTGATTTTTTTATAAAAGAATCATTCACATTATTTTGATCACGCTCACTATCCAGCACCTTTATTGCCCGACTCTGATTCTTGGCACCAATCTTCTGTTTTAATAATTCATAACTAGAAACAGGAATCTGATCCACACTCGCCTCGACCGTAGTCGTAAACAAAAATCCAAAACCAAATAATAAAAAATATAACATCTACAAGTCTCTAAGAGATACCACTCGGAGCAATTCCGTCAAGGAAGTCTCGCCTGCTATAACTTTTTCCAAACCATCCACCACCAACGGACGACATTGTTTAAGCTCTATAAGCGCCTTCTTAATATCGTGTTCTGGGGTATTATCGGTAATAAGTTTAGCCACTTCATGATTTACAAACATCACTTCTGTGATAGTCGTCCTACCAGTAAATCCTGATTGTCCACATGTATCACATCCTACCGGTTCATAGATTTTACTCGGAAGCGTTACTTCAAAATTAGCCGCTAATGTTTGTAGCTCTGGCTCAAAAACCGCCTCCACCTTTTTCTTACAATCAGGACAAAGGGTTCGAACCAATCTCTGACCAAATACCGCACGAATAGATGAAGCAATATTAAAATTATCAATTCCTAGATTTCGAAGTCGAGAAATAGAAGCCACCGCCGAATTAGCATGGAGAGAACTAAATACCAAATGTCCTGTCTGAGAAGCCTCAAGCGCCAATCTTGCCGTATCAAATTCACGTATTTCACCAATAAGGATAATATCCGGATCATGTCTCAGCATCGCTTTGAGCCCAGAGGCAAAATTATATTCTTTTTTGTTATCTACCTGTGACTGGGTCACATTCGGCAGATGATACTCTATTGGGTCCTCTAGCGTCACAATCTTCTGATCTGGAGTATTTAGCTCATTGAGCATCGCATAGAGCGTAGTAGTCTTTCCTGACCCAGTAGGACCAGTCATGAGAACCATCCCATCAGGTTCTCGGATCACTTGTTTGATATCCGCAATCTTGTCAGGCGTAAATCCTAGCTCATCAAATTTTCTCAACCCCTTCCTAACATCCAATATCCGCATCGTGATAGACTCCACTGTTTCGGTAGGAATAACCGACACCCGAATATCAATCTGCCGATCATTCGCATTGAGCGACATTCTTCCATCCTGTGGAATATCCGAAATATTCGATTTTGTTCCCGAATCATATTTGATCCGTGATACGATCCGTTGAGCTGTCTTTTGATCTGTCTCCAGCACATCATGAAGAATCCCATTGATTCGAAATCGAAGCTTCATCCGATCTAGATACGGCTGAAAATGAATATCCGAAGCTCCCGCCTCAAGCCCCGTAAGGATTATCTCACTCAACCCAACCTCTGTTTGTAAGCTTGGAAGCTTATCTTCAAGAACTTTAAAACCTTCTATATTTATCCGACTAGAGCTACTATGTTCCTCAAAATCATCTCGTGTTTCCACCGTCTTCTTATTCGTAATTTCTGCTTCATATATCTCCGCCGCCTTACTAAATCCACTCTCTGAACAGATAAAAATATCAACCTCATAGTCTTTCTTAAGTCTCTGAACATAGTTCTGAACCGCCTCACTATTAGGAGAAACCAATGCTACTCGAATCTTTTTATGATTTTTTCGAAAAGGCATAATCTTGAGTGACAACGCCGTCTCTCGAGGAATAATATCCAGATAATCTGGATTCACTGGTTCTCGCTCTATATCTACATATCCAAGACTAAAACGTTCCGCCAAACTCTGCGCTTGACGTTCCTCAAACTCTCTATTGATAGCATTGGCTTTTGATCCTTGTTCTGACATCCGACAATTATACCACAAAAACCGCTCTAGAACAAGAATTCTAGAACATGAAAATCATACAGAAAAAGCCTTCAAT
>JABAZT010000041.1:0-1809 GCA_018608565.1 Candidatus Altimarinota bacterium | reverse complement strand
TTTGAGAACTATATTTATTTCTAAACTTTCCTAATACTTCTAACTATTCAATCTTCGAAACTTTTTCTCCAATTCCAAGCTCAGCATTTACTTCTTCAATAAGCTTATGCATAACCTCATTCATTACTTTCAATTCTAACCATTTTGGAAGAACTACATCTTCTTTTGGTTCTCCAATAAAACGATTTTCTTCCTTAGCTTTAGCTATAGCTAACCGAGAAGCATCCTCATATCTTTCTTTTAGTTTTAACCCAGAATGCTCTGCATCAAAGGTATCAAGATCCGTTTCCCAATCATCACATCCTTGAGAAAGCTTTTGCCAATCACTCAGTAAATCCTCAGTCACCTGAACTTTTAGCTTTTTCTCTTCGCCTCTAACCTTAGTAACTTCCGCCTCAACTGCCGCTGCCTCAGGATCGCCCTTTAGAACTTCCTGATACATAAAACGAGTAGAAGCAACAGCCGAAGAAGTGAACAATTTCATTGTATTTGTATTTAAGTTTATAGGTAATTATACATGATTTGAAAAATAATGCAAGCACGAGGGAAAATAGATCATATAAGAACCTTCTTACATTCTCTCTCGATCTTTCGCTCTCTCAACCTATCTATCTTCCGCCCCCTACCGAAAGTAATTATACGGATTCACCTTCCGACCATTCACACGAATCTCAAAGTGAAGATGTATTCCCGTCCGCCCAAAAACTCGTCCAGTATTCCCCATCAAAGCAATAAGTTGACCTTTTTTGACACTATCACCAACCGAAACTTTCAAGATATTATTATGTCCATACAGCGTTTCCACTCCATTCCCATGATCAATCACGATATATCGTCCATATCCATAATTCCATCCAGAGGTATGTGCCTTGGTCACAACACCCCCTGCCGATGCATAGATCGGAGTATTCAGCGCACTCGCTATATCCAGAGCATAATGACCCGACTTAAATCCCTGCGTCAAAACCCCCTGTGTTGGACGAATAAATGACAACGAACCTGTATTTACCACCGTCGTAACCCCTGTATTAATCCTACCCGTAATAATCGTATTTTTCACTGGAGGAGCATCCGCTATATATAATTTTTTAGCCTCTGGAAGAAAAACCTCCTGACCAGCCTTGATAACATTGTTCTTCACGCGGTTATACGCCTTTATTTTGGCAAAATCGATTCCATGAATCTTCGCCACTTCACCAAGCGTATCTCCGTCCTTAACCGTATAATAAATCCCATCAACAGGCGGAATTACAAGTGTTTTCCCAACATCCAAGGTATTTTTGGAAGTAATTCTATTCGCCCATAAAATAGTCGAAACCTTCAATCCAAATTTATGGGCAATTTTAGAAATATTATCTCCTGACTTTACCTTATAACTCAGCTTTTCATTACGCTTTTGAGACACTATTTGTCGAACCCGATTTCCCTCTTCATCTTCTATGAAAACTTCTGTCAGTCCTGAGGTATCAACTCCAATATCATTTTTGATAAATCCAAAATCAGACAAAGGCAAAAACTCCTCCCTCGTAATATCAGACAACGAAAAATACCATCCATCCTCTTCATGTAATGGCTGAAATCCAAATATAAAAAGAAATAACAAAGAAAAACTAACGCACTGAAAGGCAAAAGGGGAATATAAAAAATGATCTAACAACAACTTGTACCTTCTCATTACCCAAAGCTTAAAATTCTAACACCATAGGTCAACCCAACCGTAATATGAAAATACCAGAAAAATCATAGGATAACCCTCTATAATAAGTCTCTTGATAGGCCTAGAAGCTTTTTATTTATTCTTTTGGAAGT
>JABAZT010000001.1 GCA_018608565.1 Candidatus Altimarinota bacterium | reverse complement strand
CCAAGAGGTCCGTAGCTGGAACTTGGAAGTACTCAGAGATAGAAGTGATGATATCATCAGGGCTTTTAGCCAATCCTGTATTATTACCAAGAGCCGTATCAAGACTATCTTCTGGATACATAGATCTGAATATTTTTCCAACCGACTGAATCGTGGGAGAAATTTGAGAGATTTCAAGTTCCATAGAAATCTTATTCAATACATTTTCAAGATCACGGAGTGTTTTTCTGATATTGTTAGCAATAAATTCTTGTACATCAGTTGGAATGATGAGTCCTAGTTCAGTCGCTTTTTGTTGGATTATAGTGATTTTGGTTTCTTGTGACGGCATGGCTACGTCTACCGTTAGTCCCCAACCAAATCGAGAGCTGAGTCGATCCATCACATCCTGAAGTGCAGATGGGGGTCTATCTGCAGAGAAAATCATCTGTTTGTGTGAGTCTTTAAGGTCATTGAACGTATTAAATACTTCTACTTGTGTTTGTTCTTTTCCTGCAAAAAATTGAACATCATCAATCAGTAGTACATCCGCTCTACGATATTTTTTCCTTAGTTCATCTGTTTTTTTATTTTTAATCGCTTTGATCATTTCGTTGGTAAATCGTTCAGCGGTTGTGTAGACCACAAGTGCATCTGGATTTCGTCGGATAATTTCATTGGCAGTTGCCTGGAGCAGATGTGTTTTTCCCAGGCCGACTCCTCCATAGATATAAAGTGGACTATACTTCTTCGGCCCTTTTATATTGGACTCTGCAATAGCAGTACAGGCAGCATGTGCGAGTTGTGTTTCTGGACCAACAACAAAGTTTTGGAGTGTGAATTCAGAATGAATAACTCGTGATTCCATTCCAGGTTCAAGTCGAACTTCTGGTCTGTTTGGAAGTTTTCGAGGTTTTTTAGGTTCTTGAAAAACGTGAGGATTCGTTGGAGCTCCATCAGCAAGGCTGAGTTCTACTTGAAAATAAACTTTTTCAATTTCAGGAAGAATTGCCTGGACATTGGCCGTTATCATTCCGCTATATTTTGTTTCAAGCCAGTTCTTGTTCATCTCAGTTGGACATCCGATGAGCATGCCTCCTCCAGAAATCTCTAGGACACATGTTTTTTGAAACCAGGTTCCAAATTCCATTCTAGATATTTTACTAGAGAGTCTGACGAGCACCGCTTCCCATACTTGAGTTTTGTCCATTATAATGTGAGTATTGAGTAAAGAATCAAAGGAGAGTAAAGGCTCCGCTTGTTTAAGGGGGAGTGAGCCAAAAGGCAGAGAGGGTATAAAGAAGAGGCGGGTTGGGCCTCTTGTGGTGTAATAGTTGTAATTACGAAGATGACTGTTACTGGTGATTTAGATTCACCTAAAGATAAGTGCCTGTCTGTCAGCACCTACCCCAATGGAAGATACGGGGCAGCCCGATAGCTCTTCGATTCGAGTTACGTATTTTTGGGCATTGAGAGGGAGTTCTGAAAAATCTCGAACATTACTAATGTCTTCCGCCCATCCAGGAAGTGTTTCGTATTTTATAGAAAGTTTGTCGTTTGCTTTTTGTGTCGTAGGGACATTGTAGATGCGAGTATCATCAAGCCAGTATTCCGTTGCGATTTTTAGCTCTGTGACGCCAGTGAGTACATCTAGTTTTGTAAGATTGAGGCTATCAATCCCGTTAAATTCAACGGCATTCCGAACTACCACAGCATCAAACCATCCACATCTTCGTGGTCGACCCGTTGTGGCTCCATATTCATGTCCTTGGGCTCGTATCTGATCACCGAGTTCATCCTCTAGTTCCGTTGGAAACGGTCCCTCTCCTACACGTGTGGTATAGGCTTTTGCAATTCCGATGATTTCTTCGATAGCTTTTGGTGGAACTCCAAGTCCAGTACAGATACCTCCAGCTGAAACATTACTTGAGGTTACATATGGGTATGTACCATGATCTATATCGAGGTGATGTGCTTGCGCTCCTTCATAGAGAATTTTTCGTCCTTCTTTTCGAGCTTGGGAGAGGTAGAGTCGAGTATCACAAAACAACTCTTTCAACTTTTCTTTAGCGATCATCACAGATTCTATTTCTTTTTCTATATCAATGGTGATATCAAGATTTTTTTCATGAAATTGAGCATTGGCAATAATTCTTTCTCGAAAATTTTCTTCATCCAATAGGTCTTCTACTCGAAGCCCCATTCGGTTGATTTTATCTCCATAACAAGGACCAATTCCTCGACAGGTAGTTCCAATTTTATTGTCACCTTTTCGGTTTTCTAGTTCGGCATCGACTTGCTTGTGATATTCAAACAACAGATGTGCATGAAGAGATATTTTAATTCGGGATTGGATATTTTTTATTCCAGTTGCTTCGAGTTTTTCTACTTCCGTGACAAGGTCTGTAAGATTTATGACCGTCCCATTTCCAATAATTGCTTCTGTATTTGGATGGAGGAGGCAAGAGGGCATGAGATGAAATACATATTTCTTATCATCCACTACAATAGTATGTCCTGCATTAGCGCCTCCTGTACTTCGACAGACAAGCTCAAAATGATTAGAAAAAGCATCGATAAGCTTTCCTTTTCCTTCGTCTCCCCACTGTGTTCCGAGTATGGCCAGGTTCTTTGAACAACCTGACAAAAAATCAGTAATTTTTGCCATATGCTTATGTTTGTTGGTTACGTTTCTTTGGGTTTGTTGTGATCTGGGCTACTTGCCTCAAGACCGGTCTCGACATTAACCCTTTTGATTTCATGGGTCAAGACAAAATGTGCAAAACTTTGGAAGGTATTGGAGCAAAGCGAAAAAAAGATATTGCAATACAAAAAAAATATTTTTTCATAAGAAATTAAGGCATTAGATTTTATGCACAAGTTTTGCACTACTGAGAATTGGTTTTGTTGCTTTAGGTACACAGCTTGCAGAAAACATATAAAATTGTATATAGGTATTATGAGTTATGATTTAAAATATTGGGAAAGGCGCTCTGGAGTTGATGGAGAAATAGATATGTCCGACGATGTGGTTTATTGTCCAGAATATTTTACCGAAGAGAAAGGGGGGCATCGACTTGGGTTTGGAGATATTATTAATGTTATTCTGACCCTTCCAAAATATGATCAATATAAAGAGATCACATTTATAGGATTTGATCAAAGATATCAAGCATTCGTAATAGAGCTTCTAGAGGGAAAGAATATAGTCCCAAAGTTTAGTGATTTTAATCCTGATCTTTCAGCTGAAGAACGATATGGATTAGTAAGCAGTAATCCTGAAGGAAAAGTAAGAGCCTATCATGATCCGCATCTCCCAAGTCATATAGAACTTTCAGAGGCAGAAGTAGGAGAAGCAGAGGAATTTCTATCTTTTGATCCAGTGCTTCAAGAAAAAAGAAAAATGATATTGGCGGTTCATGATAAATTAGAAAATCCTAACTATTCATGGGGAGTGGGAGAATGGAAAGAATTTATACGAGGTGTTGTTGCGAAGGGGATTTCAGATACGGTTATTTTATTGCCTGGATTTAAAGAAAGACAATTAGAGTTTAACGCTCAATTGGTAGAATATACCGCAGAAGTTGGGATAAAATGTGTAGATATTTATGCTGCATTACAGGACGATCCACGGTCGGGGAATAGTTTTTTTGGTGATGAGGTATGTGGGATTCGATTTTATGCGGCAGTTGCGAGGGGCTTGAGTCGGAGGGGGGATGGACATTTTGTAGGAGTTGATTCGGCATTGATGCATTTGATTGCGGCGTCGACAGTAAAAGATTCAACGGGACTAAGTCTGGATAAGGTGGCCGCACAGGGAGTGAAGTTGCCTTCTTGTTATGTGTTAAAAAATGGAGGAATTGGATTTAAGCCCTATGTTTCAGAGGAAGGGGGTGCAAAAGGAACACTTCCTGCAGATGTATTAGACTGGATAAAACAGAACTTAAATGTGAAAGTAAAGGATCTTCCGGTGCTTGGAATCTAGGAATGGTATAAATTTCAATTTTACAAAAACCCTGCCTCCATTTATATTCTTTCGGCTGTGAGAAAAATTTTTTCACATGGCTCAAATCAAATCATTAGTACTTTAACAAACTATACTATGGTAAATATGTATTACGATGCCGACATCACCACCGATAAAATCGCTGGAAAAAAGATCACGATCCTTGGGTGTGGATCACAAGGACACGCTCACTCTCGAAACCTTCAGGAATCTGGGGCAGACGTAGTGGTTGGACTTAGAAAAGGATCATCTAGTTGGGGGAAAGCTGAAAAAGCAGGTCTTACCGTAAAAGAAGTAGATGAAGCCTGTGCTTGGGGGGATATCATTGTAGTGCTTCTTCCAGATACGGTACAAAAGCGTGTATACGAAGCCAGTATTGCTCCAAATCTAAATGCAGGAGATAGTTTGGTTTTCGCTCACGGATTCAATATCCGATACGGATTGATAACACCACCTGAAGATGTAGATGTTTGGATGGTTGCACCAAAGAGTCCAGGTCATCGAGTTCGGACAACTTATACAGAAGGATTTGGAGTGCCAGCACTTATAGCTGTAGAACAAAATCCTACAGGAGATGCAAAAAACCTAGCACTCGAATACGCCAAGCTTATCGGTTCTGGTAGAGCTGGTATTCTGGAAACTTCGTTTACTGAAGAAACAGAAACAGATCTTTTCGGAGAACAAGCCGTTCTCTGTGGAGGGTGTGAAGAGCTAGTCAAAACTGGATTTGAAGTATTGGTGGAGGCTGGATACGAACCAGAGATTGCTTACTTCGAATGTCTACACGAACTTAAGCTTATCGTAGATCTTATGTATGAAGGAGGAATCGCAGCTATGAATTACTCAGTATCTCATACAGCAGAATACGGAGGGTACGTATCTGGGCCACGAGTGATCACGCCTGAAACAAAAGAAAATATGAAAGCAATTCTTACGGATATCCAAGACGGAACCTTTGCAAAGAACTTTGTATCAGAAATGGAGGAAAACGGAGGAAAAAATCTAGATCGAATAAGAGGGGAGTATGAAGAGCATACTCTAGAAAAGGTGGGAGAAAAACTCCGATCAATGATGAAGATTGATAAAACAGGATCAGGAGATGATTGTTTTAATGCTTCAAACGACGCATAGAGTAAATGTCTAAACGATAAAAAGATAAAAGAAAGAGTCATAGTGATATGGCTCTTTTTATTTTTGTTGTAATAAATACTACATAAGTCGTTTTCTCTCCTTTGATAGAGAGCGTTGAGCGCAATATTTAGGAAGATTTGAAAGTATATACTAAATAACATTTAACAAATAACTTCTATCTCTTTTTGATCAAAATATTTGACCGTGATCAATAATATTAATAAAACTAAAGAGAACACAAAATTTGAACTCGAATAAAAGAATGAAACAAAACCAAAAACTACTTTTAGCCACCGCACTGATACTTCCTTTTACGGCAGGGGCCGTAGATGTTTTTGTTGGAGAGGTTGATGATGATTATTATTATTCAAATTCAGTAAAGGTAGAAGGAGTAGTTCTTCCTGCTGATCTCGATAGCGAGGTGGGATCAAGTACGATCAATCTTTCAGGATCAGGAACTATTACTATAGGAGCAAATGCAGGGGGAGGATTTCCTCGTATTTCAGTGGTAGGGGGGACAACGATTACAAGTACTAGGAATTTTACGGGAGTCGTAACCAAAGATTGGTGGGATGGAACGCTTGAACCACCAAGAGAAACAAGAGTTCCTTCAAAGGATCTTGTTACAGGAGTGAGTGATCGATATGAAATCACACCTATAGAAGCGTATACATGGGGAGCTAATAACGAAAAGTTCTTTTATTCAATATCTGCCACAATCGCATTGCCTGTATCAAGAGAACAAAATGGAGCAGTGCTTCATAGTGCAGAGCTTGAAGCAGATGGAAGTTGGAAAACAACAGGAGATACCTGTGTATTACAGGATGGACTTTGTGTTCTTGAGGTAAATTCTGGAGATCAGTTGCTCCTCTATAAGGTGAACTACAATCAATGTCCTGTTGCCGAAGTTGAGAACGGAGAGGTTGGTTCTACGCCTGGATGTCTAGTAAGTTGTAATATTGGATATGTTCTTGGATGTGATGGGAAAAGTTGTCATCCAAGAGATTGTACAGGATCAAGTTGTCCAGAGCTTTGTGGGGGATTTAATCTTCAGGGAGGGGCAGATGATCCAAACTACGAAGGAGGAAAAGGAGAAAATGTGAAATATACGGGAAACTACAAAGACTTTTATCGAGCGGCATCAGAGCGATATGTATTGAAGCCAAGTGATAGAAGATTTCAAGATCTACGATATAGAGGTTCAAACGCAGATGAGCATGTGAATTTTTATGATGAAGATGGACTAGATGAAGAAGAATTAGCACAGGTTAGAGCAATCAACGCTGGGAAGCTTTCTCGAGATCTTCGAGGAGATGTACTTGAACGAAATGGTGTTGAAGATGTCCCACGAGAAAAAAATTCAGATCTATTGGACTATATGGTTCAAATGAGAAATCGATTTTCTGGAAACAACGATGTCGTTGTGGATATGCCAGAAGAAATTACAACAGAAGACACAGAAGAGCTTTATGCTAGCGCACCAATGCTACCTTCTACTGGACCGGGCCTATTTATCCTTGTGGCGATAATAGGTGTTGGGTTGATGGTCCTCGGGGCCTTTAAACGAGACTAAGTGCTTATGGGTTAATATTATGGGTTACTGATAGATCGTCTTCGGACGGTCTTTTGGTTTGTAATGAATGAGGATTGACAATAGCAGGAAGAGAAGTAAAATAGCATTATGGTTCATGGTGCTAGAATAACAAAAGTTGAAGATGTTAGTTTGCCTAGAAAATTTAGAAATGAATTAGAGGAGGTATTAAACTCGCAGATTACAGTAGAAAACATAGAGCTTTTTGCGAACAGGGTTATGGAGGCGTTAGTTTCTTTTGTTGGTCGTGTCGTATCTGCTTGTCATTTTGAGATGACCTTGTCTCAGCCAGAGCAGGAGGAATTAGCCTGTGCTCGTTTTGGACTCCCTTGTATTTCAGAAATGCTAGATAGGGCAGAGGAGAAAAGAGCGGAGATAAAACGATTAGGTGTTCTTATACAAGAAATTACACACAATATTGGGATTGTGATAACTCCACCAGATCAATTGGAGCAAGAGTCGTTAATTAGAGGGGGGACGCCATATAAAGAAAGAGAGTTAATTCCAAGACAGTTGTGCTTGCTTTATATCTTTCAACATGATCTGGAAATCAAAATAGAAGATGTATCTATTGAGCGGGGAACCGTAGATCCTGAAATGATTCGTAATGAGCCATATGTAAGGTTTGAAGTCCCAGAATTACAAAGAGTGGTCTATATTTGTGATGAGGAGGGGAATGTAAGTTATGTATTTGATACTAGTCAGTTAAAGCAATATTCAATTTCTATAGAAGAATTAGATCTCTGCACAAAAGATCAAAAAAACTCTTTGATAAAAAATTATCCAGCAATAGGTGTGAGAGTCGTTCAATCTCCTGCATGGAGAGATAATATATGTCAATTTATGAGTCATCCTATTACTCAAAAACTCACTGCAGGCGTTTCTAAAGCAAAACCTGAGTTTGAGAGGTATAAATTTTTAGGCTGGGATGATTTTAGGGAAGCTGTGAGAAGTTTGTATATAGAATCAAGTTGTGTAAAAAATTGGTATGATAAAGAGAAAAAAAATCATACAGATTGGCCTGTTGCTCCTGATCAGTATTATAGAGAATGGACAGGGTGGCCAGAACTTGTAGGAAAGGAGAATCGTTGTAAAAGAAGGATTTTAAAGTGGAGTAATTTTGAAGTGGCTGTGCGTAAATTATACCCAGGTTCAGGTTCTATTAATGCTTGGTATCAGTTGGAGTACAAGAAACATTCAGGTTGGCCTTCAAATCCTCATAGAGAGTATAAGGAGTGGAAAGGGTGGCCAGAAATAGTTGGAATAGAAAATAGGTATAAAAGGACTTATTTGTCATGGGAAGATTTTTTAAAAGAGGTTCGCGCATTGTATCCAGGTTCTGTCTATGGAGGCCCTTGGTACCGAGAAGAACAAAAAAAGCATCAACAAACATGGCATAATGAGCCTGATAGATATTATAAGGAGTGGACGGGGTGGGCGGAGTTAGTAGAAAAAGAGACACCAGAATTTTTACCTTGGGATAAATTGGTAAAAGAGGTTAGGAGGCTCTATCCAGGAAAGGAGAATGTAAGTCTTTGGTATAAAGAAGAACAAAAAAAATATATGAATTGGCATTCTAATCCTTCTAATTTTTATAAAGAATGGAAGAGTTGGCCTGAATTTGGGGGGAAAGAAAAAAAATAGAATCTTTAAACTCGCTCGGCAATAAGATCACCCATCTGGTCCGTTCCAACCTTCGTCTCTCCCTCCAGTTCTCGATAGAGATCATACGTTCGGTATCCATCCTTGATCGTCTGATGAACGGCTTTTTCGATAGCAATAGCTTCATCCTCCATCCCAAAAGAATGCCGAAGCATCATCGCCACACAAAGAATCTGAGCGATAGGATTTATGATGTTTTGATTGGCACGCTTAGGAGCACTTCCTCCGCTCGGTTCATAGAGACCAAATCCTTCTTGGTTAAAACTCGCACTTGCCAGAAGTCCAAGACTCCCAGGGAACGTCGAGGTAAGATCGCTCAAGATATCCCCAAAGAGATTCTCGGTCAGGATGTATTCAAACCAATCTGGATTTTTGACCAACTGTTGGGCACAGTTATCTACAAGCCAGTGTTCATATGACACCTCTGGATAGTTTTTTGCGACTTCATCTACCACTTCACGCCACAGACGGGACGTATCCAGGACGTTTGCCTTGTCGACGGAGGCTATCTTCTTTCCAGACTGTTTCGCAGCTCTGAACGCAAATTCTGCAATAAATCGAATTGTATCCGCTGAATAATCACAAATATCACGCGCATGTTTTTGTCCATCTTTTTCATACGTCGTATGTTCTCCAAAATAGAGACCTTGGCTCAATTCTCGAAACATCAAGATTTCCAATCCATTTTCGGGTACTTTTTCTGCTTTTAGCACAGAGAGATGTGCGAGTTCAGGAAAAACCTGTGCCGGTCGTAGATTTACCGTCAGTCCAAGATACTTACGAATAGCCAGGATAGACTCTCGTTCACAGTTGATCCATTTTTCCGTATCTTGTTCGGCAACAGGACCTCCAACACTTCCAAACAATACGGCATCAGACCAATCACAGAGTGATTTGGTTTCATCGGGGAAGTGAGATTTGTGTACATCCCATGCAGCACCTCCGATCAGTCCATGTTTAAGTTCAAAACTATGACCATATTTTTTTTCTACAGCTTTGAGAACTTTTACAGCTTCGACGCAGACTTCTTCTCCGATTCCATCTCCAGGAATGAGGGCGATTTTATATTGAGGCATGACAAAAAATTAGTGTAGAAAGACGATAGGGAAGGCTTCAGAAAACTCAAGATACTCAGGATTTTTCTTTGGTAAGAAGATCATAGACTTGTTTCGCAGCTCTCCAAGGGCAATTTTCTGAAGAAAAAGCTTCTTTTCCTTCTCCTTTTACTATTTTTTTAGCAAGTTCTCCATATTTTAGGCTGAGGGCAAAGCTCGAAAGTAAAATGGCATTTACATGGCGAATGGTTCTTTTTTTTAGTTCTAAGGTCGAATTTTTATTTTCAGGAGGAGTTTCCATCATTATTAAGGGCTATAGACCTATTTCTTTTTGTTTTGTATCAAAATTTTGAATTTTCTCCGTAAATTGCATCAAGTAATCTAAATCAGAAAGATTCTCTAGAAGTCGTTTTTTGGCAAAACTAGAAATCTCAAATGGATGTTCATTTCCTTCATTGTCCATCACGATTTGTTCGGCCAGATCAATTGTAAGATCAGTTGGTTTGGCAATAAGTTTCAGGACAATCTCTTCTTGCAGGACAATCGGAAGAATTCCATTTTTTTCTGCATTTCCCTTGAATATATCAGCAAAGTCAGACGCAATGATCACATCAATTCCTGCATCCTTGAGTCCCCAGGGAGCGTGCTCTCGACTCGATCCACATCCGAAGTTTTGTCCGGTAATGAGAATTCTTTGTCCTTCAAATTTTGGAAAATTTGGATCATTTTTCTTTACCACATCAAAGATATGTTTTCCCAGTCCGTCTCTGGTTGTAACCTTGAGAAACTCGGCAGGCATGATCATATCAGTATCGATATCCTTAAGTGGGAGACAGATAACTTCACTCGTAAAGCGATCAAAATTTCGGATTTCGGGTTGGATGACTGGAAGAGACATGGGGGAAGAAAAAAGAAGAACTATGTAGGGAGAATGTAATGAAGTAGGCAAAAAAATAAAGCGAGGGGGATATTATTTATTATATAAATAAATTGGTAAAAATGTAAAACATATGTATTTATGACAGTTGGCTTAATAGAATATAATAATGAGACTAAATACATACGTCGTTGATAAGAGTTTTGCGAGTGGGAGGATGGAAGTCTCGCAGGGATCTGAAAAATATGTGATAGTGACAAGAGAAGAAGGTTTGTTGGCGCGTGAAGAAAACGAGTTTAGGATGGGGGAGTCAGGAGAATTGTCAGGTCGTGTGTTGGGAGTTCTAACCGGAGATCGGGAGGAGTTTTCAGAAAAGGATTTATTGCTTACATCTCAGATTATTTGTGCCGTAGGAGTATTTCGTGGATTATTAAAAAAGTCATTTAAAGCAGGTGACGAATTATCAGAAGAAGAACTAAGGACCTTGAGTGAAGTTCGTGCAGAATTAAGTGTTTTGATGATGGAAATTGATCCAGATTCAGCAGGGGATGTTGATGTACTACAGGAGCAGCTAACTGATGCTTACAGAGAAGTTCATAGGAGGCGTTTGGAGAGTGATATGTTCTTAGATATGGAAAAAGGGTTTGCAGGTGAAATTGATGGTCTAGGAAGGGATGAAATTGTTGAACAGATTATTACTGCGCGGGATAACATTGGGATGTTTTCACTCAACTAAATGTTTTTCTAGGAATTTCAGAATTATCTGGCTTCTATTGAGTATATTTTTAGATTATGATGAGTGTATGAAAATTCCTGCTTTCTCACTTCCAGCTTCAGATGGCAAAACCTACACACAAGATGATTTTGCCTCTGGTAAATTTGTTCTTTTTATTTATCCCAAAGACATGACTCCAGGCTGTACTATTGAGTCTAAAAGCTTTCGTGATACAAAAAAAGAGTTCGAATCACTTGGATTTCAGATATTTGGTCTATCCAAGGACTCTGTCGAATCTCATGATAAATTTTGTGAAAAAGAATCACTCAATTATCCATTACTCAGTGACGAATCATTCGAGCTGCTGACGAGTCTTGGATCATGGGTAGAAAAATCTATGTTTGGAAAAAAATACATGGGAGCCGATCGTTCAACTTTTGTAATTGTCGATGGAGAGATCGTGCACGAATGGAGAAAGGTAAAAGTTCCGGGGCATGTTACTGCGGTATTGGAGTATTGTCAGACGGTGTAAATCCACCCCCGACCCCTCCTTTGGCAAGGAGGGGGGCATGTGAAATAAAAATGAAGTCTCCCTTGAGAAAGGGAGATTTAGAGGGATTGCGTACTACATGTATCTCTTGCTTTTCCCCTTCACATTAGGGGATAATACTACCCATGCAGATATTGAAAAGAATTATGAAAGGAATTGGCTGGAGTCTATTGATCATTTTTGTGGTGTTAGTTTTATTTTTGATCAAGACCTATGTGGTATGGGGGAGTGAGGTAAAAGAAAAAAAAGTCTTACCAGATATTCTAAAACAGGTAGAAACAGGAACAGAAATAAAAAATATAGCAGATTGGGAATCTCAGAAGGAGGAGATTCTGTCTGTTTTTGAGCAATATATCTATGGTGCCTACCCCCAGGTAGAAACTCAGTGGAAAATAGAACGAAAGATAATTGATGAACAGGTCTATTGGGGGAAGGGGACTATGGAGCAAATTTTGATAACACCTGCTGAAGAATTATTTTCTCTCAATGTTATTTTAGTAAAACCTAATAGTATTCAGGAAAAGGTTCCACTGTTACTGACTAGTAACTTTTGCGGAAATCGGGCGGCGCTGAAAGACCAACGAATAGATATTCCTTCAGTTCCTTATCCGTCTTTTTGTGATACGGAGGAGATGAATTGGATGGTTCAATCTGTTTTTGGAGATATGATTAGTACTTTTCCCGTGGAACAAATCCTAGATGAAGGAATGGCTTTTGCGACTTTTTATCCAGGAGAGATAGTGCCTGATGATGAAGAACTAGCTCAGACCTACCTAAAGGCTCTAAGTAGTATCTCTAAAAAACCAGTTACAGGTGCTGTTTCTGCTTGGGCGTGGGGATATAGTTTGATCTTGGATGTATTAGGAGATGAGGCGTATTTAGATACAGATAATTTAAGTATTTATGGGCACTCAAGGGCTGGAAAGTCAGCACTCTGGGCCGCCGCAAACGATGAACGAATAACCAATACCTTTGCACTTCAATCTGGGACAGGAGGTGCCACACTCAATCAGAGCAATCATGGAGAATCTATAACCTCTATGACAAAAATGTATCCTCACTGGTTTACTCCTGCTTACGCGTCTCATAATATAAATGAAAAATCCATCCCAGTAGATCAGCATCATTTGCTTGGATTGATAGCGCCACGTCGAGTGTTACTAGGGAATGCACAGCTCGATAAATGGTCTGATCCGCGCGGGGCTTTTCTGGGGATGAAAGAGGTTCGTAAGATTTACGATCTATATGAAGAAGGGAGCTTTAACTCCAAAAATCTAAAAGACTTCCTTCCAGAAGATAAATTGTCTTACTGGTTTCGTGGGGCGCCACATGGAGTGCGGACTAGTGATTGGGAGGCGTTTTTAGAGTTTTTAAGACACTAGGGGTTGACTATATGTATAAAAAAATTAATAGTAACATTATTAATAGAGATTATCAAATGTTGTACTCATTAGGAAAAGGATATGTAGATGGAGGTATTCATCTGAAAGATGCTACAAACCAGGATTATGTCCTGAACATTAGCGAGTCTAAAGGGACTGATTCTTTGGATCAACGGATTCATGCTTTTGGGGATCAAGATCCAAATAAGAAGCTGATGGTTCCTATTCGTGTTGTTGCCGCAATAGCAGAGTATAATGATTATGATTTAGATAAGGTAAAAGTAGAAAAGGTATCAAAAAAAATTCGGTTAGTTTGTCTGTATAGAAAGAAAGTTCAAGAGCTTTTAGGAGTAGCTCAGTCAGAGGAACAACAGGATCAGTTATTAGGAGAAATGGGAGATATCAAAACTAAGATAAAATTACTACTTGTAGGGGAAGATATTGGTGTATTCTTAAAGAGTATTTCTAATGCTTACAGGGATTATATATCATCTTTTGGTGCAGACGATCAATTTTGGTCTCTCGCACAAAAGGGCCTCAGTCTTGGTTCTGAAGCGAATAAAGAGCAGATTTTGAGTAAACTTTCTGAAGTAGGCTATTTTGATCGAGTATTGGATCTAGAGAGTTATTTGAGAAAAGGTGAATTGGAGAATTTAGGTTCTATTGGGACGGTCTTTTGATCTAATTCTCAGTATTATGTTTGAGCAAAGTAAAAGAGTTTTTTACAAAGGCTCACTTATTTTTCCCCGAATAGCTGCCAAAGCCGCCATCTGCGGACTCATTAGATGCGTAAACGATCCTTGACCTTGTCTTCCAACGAAGTTTCTATTTGAGGTAG
>JABAZT010000042.1 GCA_018608565.1 Candidatus Altimarinota bacterium | reverse complement strand
GATATCTATGGAGCTTCTGGAGACTTCGAAGTAAAACCAAGTTATGATGGAGATCCAATGGAAGAAGCTCAAAAAATAATTGATCAACTTCCTCCTCACTCTTTCCCAAAAGCGCCAATCGAAAAAAACATAGCCGTATTTGCTTCTGGAAATGGAACCGTTCTCAAGGGACTCAAAGAGTTACAAGAGAAAGGACGAATCCCAAATACTAGATATGGATTATTTCTCACCGACAATCCTGACAGCCCTGCCATAGCCGTCGCTAAAGCTATTGGATTTGAAGGAATTGAAATAGTAAAACCAGAAGCTGAACAATCTCGAGAAGACTACGATCGAGAAGTGCTTAACATACTTCGAGAATACCAACCAGATCAAGTTTTGCTTGCCGGATGGATGAGAATTCTTTCAAAAGTATACGTAAGCCAATACGGAGCCAAAACATTTAACGCACATCCATCACTACTTCCAAAATTTGCAGGACTAAAAGACCTAGAAGTTCATGAAAAAGTACTCGATCACGAAGAAAAATATACCGGATGTACAATCCATAAAGTAACCGAAGATGTAGACGCAGGAGAGATAGCAGTACAACGAAAGATCTTAGTCGAATCTGACGACACCCCAGAAACACTACGAGCACGAGTTCAAAAACAAGAAATACTTGGATTCTGTGAACTACTAGAACGGAAATAAAAAAACAAAGTTAAACACCTAAAAAAAGCTGATACAAATCTGTATCAGCTTTTTTCTAAAGTATCAGCATCACTATTTTCCCTCTACATTAAGCACCAAAACAGCAGGCTGTGTTCCACTTCTCCCTCCAGATGAAATATGAATACTTTCAACCCCTGGAATGGATAAAACATGGTGTTTAACAGAGTTTCTACATCCACCACAAGTTATCCCCGACCATAACATATCATACACTCGCTGATCAGGGTTTTCTTTATCTATAGGTCTTGGTTGTACCTTTTCCAGAACAAAACGAGAATCCGTCTGAACTTCTTCAATTTTGTCTTTTAAACCATCAAACAAAGCACCTCCAAAGTGACAAACTACCTCCTGAGTAATACTAAAATGCTGCCCCAGATAAAACCTCGGCAATTGATGTATCGGAGTCTTCTTTCCATCAACAAAATAAACGCACTCTACTAACCCTAAAACAGATGAAAAAGAATCAAAAGACGCTCCCAAGGAATCTCCAATTCCCCATTTATCCTTAGGCATCCTAGAATCGTGAGATATAGTAAGCTTATAAAACGTCTCTCCTTGACACTCATCAACCTGCTCCCAAGAATCAACCACAACTCCATCACCAAAGGCTTGTTCAACCTCTCCTATCAAAATCTTATTCAACGAGCCATCCACCCTATCACCAACAGCATCTACCTGACATCCAATCACTTCATTTCCGATCACTTTATCCATCTCCTGAATTTCCCGATACTTAGAAAAAATTCCAACCAACTCATCAATACTTTTTGGAGTCACATATTCTTTATGATCCCCATCACAGTCTACAATCTCAGCAAAACCCAATACACCTGAATTGATTGTATACGCTGTTTTCTCGAAAAGCTCAGGAGAACCATCTTTTTTCACCGAATGAGGCTCCATAAATGTTAAACAAAAAACACCCTGCAACTTTGATACCTCTAAACAACCTAAAACTGTCTCATACTCAAAATGTGAATCACCGTGCAAGAGATGATTTAATGTCAGACTAGGATTGGACACCTTATTTGTTTCTGTAGTTTCGATATCAGTTTTTAACTTGTCCATAATATTTAAGGGTTAAAGAAATAAATAGCAGGAACACATTCACATTACCATCATACCTAAAATATTTACATATTTTACATTTATTTTAAAAACAAGTAACTAGAAATCCCTTTACTAGAAACAAAAAACGTCATCCATTTTTTGGATAAAACAACAGAGTATGTTATACTAAAAATATGGATAACACGCTCACCCGATCACTCAACAACATAGGATTCACCGAAAAACAATCACAAGTCTACCTCTCCGCCCTCTCTATCGGAGAAGCCACCGTGAGTCAGATCGCCGAAAACACAAAACTAAAACGAACCACCGCATTCAACATCATGCACGAACTATCAGACAAAGGATACCTCAGCATCCAGACTAAAAAAGGAAAACAATACGCTTCCGCCATCTCTCCATCCATCCTTCTCGAAAAAAGCCAAAACGCCTACACCCAACTCAAAACCATCTATCCACAACTCCTCAGCATCGCCAACACCTCTCCACACAAACCAGGTATGCAATTTTTCGAAGGAATCCAAGGGATCAAACACTGCTACAACCAAGTCGAATTCGCCACAGGAGAAGTAATAGGATTTACCAACTACGATCTCATGCCAAGTATCGTATCAAAACACATCCAAGAAACATTCATCCCTCTCAGGAAAAAAAGAAACATTCCCGCACGATTTATCACCAGCTACTCAGATAAAGCCAAGGAAATAAAACAATACGACAAAGAACGAAATCTCGCACATCTACTCGTCCCAAACTTCAACGCAGACTTCGCCCTAGAATGCCTTCTTATGAATGATGAAGACTGTTATTTTCTCTCCTTTGAATCAGATTCTTACTACGCCATCCATATCCAGTCCAAGAGTATATACCTCATGCTCAAAAACATCTTCAACATCATCTGGAACACACAATACTCAGACTAAAAAAACCCCCGGAATAAATCCGGGGAATAATATATAAACAAGAATATACAAACAGAAACTCCTAATCTCTTATCACGGAAGCATTGGTAGGTAATCCATTAAACTGGTATCCAGAAATCCAATCATCTGACGTTTCCCTGTGCGGAGTCGCCGAATGATTAGACCAAACAAAGTTTGCTCCAGTTCCACGCACAGCACTCAATGTCCCAGTCGACAATACCCCATCACCTAATAACAAAGTAGCCACTGACTGAGAACCTCCAGCAATATCTTCAAGCGAAGCCGAGATAGAAAAGGTTCGACTCTCACGCTCAGGAATCAAGTACTCTCGATCTAGATCAAATCTAACTTGATTACTCGAAGGCAACGAAACCGTAGATCCAATAATATAATCTCGACCTCTATCATAAGCCGTAATCTTAAAATCATCAGTAGACATCCCCCCCGCAAAAGCCAAACCACTTAAACCAATTTGAGCCGTAATTCTTCCTAGTGCCATATAGTCAGAAGTAGGGTTTGAAACCGTAAATCTATATACAGGTGTAGGCGTCTCAACCACCGTCAAACGAGGCTGATCAAAAGCAGTACTAATAGCTCCCGAGCCACCATTACTAATAAGAAATGCTTCTCCCTCAACCGCAGAAAAAATATTTGAAATATCCCTCCCCGTCGACAAACTTGAAATTTCAATATCCGCAGGGTTCAATCCAAGCTTAAAATTAGTACTCCGAGACGAACTTCCATTTCGATGTCGAACCTGAACTCGAAACAAGAGTGAAACACTAGAATTACGAGGAATCATAATATTAGGAACAAAATCAAAACGAGCTGCATCTCCAGAAAAATAAGCCGTATCCAAAACTCTTCCCGTTCTTGTATCTAAAACATCAATCTTTTCTATAAGACCATCTAATGAATTCCCAGTCAGAACATCCCGTACAATCAGACTATCCAACAACATATCATCATCAACTGCCTCAAGCTCAATCGCTAAAACATCAGCTACTTCTCCACCACCGAGCGTTCGACCATAAAGCGTCTGCTGACGAGCTGAAACCGTAGCTGGACCACCACTCGAACCACCGACAAAAGGATTCCAAGTGTAAAAAGGAGTTGTAGAACGACCAACCAAAGTTGTTTTCACCGTCGAGCCAGAAGATTCTGAAATTACAGAAGCCCCAGTCATCCGAACGGTAAACCCACCCCCAAGTCGAGGAAGAACATCTACCTCATCCAGTATCAATTTAACATCAAGATCCAATGAATCCCCTCTTGTTATACGATTTCCACTTCCAAAACTAACCGTAACACGACCATCTCGATCAAATCGATGCCGTGTTCCATTTATATCTAGAACAAATTCAGAATAAGAAACAAAACTTCCTTCTTTATCCAAAACCTGAAATTCCATTTTTCGAAGTAAATATACTTCTGGAAGTGTATTACGAGAAGTGTTCGAATTATTATGAACTCCAATATTAAAAAGATCTACGGGATCAGCAAGAGAGTTTGATACTGCACTTGTGGGACTAAATGTTTGAATCTGAATACTAGCGCCTCCGGTACTAGCAGCTCTTGATCTATAAGTTTGAGTCCCGCGACTCGTATTCGTCCGAGCATAAGTATTTCTATAGGTTCTACGAGTAGTAGTTCTTATTGGGGTCGAGGTAGTTCTTGGTACATATCTCGATGATCTAAAAATAGAAGGCGTAGAACGAGTCGTCACCTCTGCGGAAGACGGTACAGAACGAGTCTGCCCCAGACGATTCCACCAAAATTGAGAATAGTTAGGATTACGAGTTGGCTCAAGAGCCTCCGCAGAAACAAATGAAAATGAAAACAATAACGATCCCAACAATACAAAACTAAATATTGATCTAAACATAATAAAAAATTAACAAATTAAGACTCCTACAACAAATCTCTGAGTGGACATTCTATCAACACAGCATTCTTATACTTCATACGCCATTTCTCTAGATTTTCTTTCGAAAATTTTTTCTCCAAACGGGCCCAAGAAGTTCCATCAAAATACTCAATCCCAGAATATTCAGGAAATATAGAATGATCATAATAACGAAGATAAGTACTCATAATCTAATTTGAGTATAAACTATCAAGCAAATAAGACCAAAAATCTTCAGAACTAGTGTATACCCCATTAGGATCAAAGGCAGGAATAATAACATCAGATAAAGATTCATATACCTTTTGGCGAGCCGCTAACAGCTTCGGGTAAGACGATCTAACAGCAGACACATTATCTTCTCCTCGTTGAATTGAAAAATGAGAACCAAAAATAACAGGTTTTGGGTGCTCAAAATAAAAATCAATCATGTCTGAAATTTTTTCGGGAGGAAGCTGTAAATAAATTACTAGAAAATCTTCTGTAAGTTTTTTTTGAACCAAATCAGAAAGATGACAAATACTTCCGGTTGTATCAACAATTAGATTCCTATAACTCTCTCTGTTTAGTCCCTCCAGTGTAATAATCTCTTCTTGCTCTAAATACAAAGCCTGATGCGAAGGAAACTGAGAATCATAGGGCATCCCCATCCATTTAGCCAAATCATGTACATCTCCAACATCCAATCTTGCTCCAACTTCTCCATCGATATCACATCGTTCAAATGATTCCTTCTCTACTAAATATTTAGAAAAATGACTTTTCCCACTATTAGACATACCAATAAAAGCAATTTTCAAAGCATTACTATTCAATTTATTTTCAAATTCAGCACGAGACAACATCATACGATTTTCATTAAAGCACTAGAAAGAGCATCCAAAGAAGGACTAATTACCACTGATTTTTTTTCTTTTTCAAGAGCCTTAGCAAGACTTTCAGGAATTTCTACTGACAGCCCAGCCTTTCCTACTACATCAGAAAACTTAGCTGGATGAGCCGTACCAGCTACAACCATACAAACATCATCCTCAACACCCTCCAAATACGCCTTCGCCCCAAGATACCCCACGGCCGTATGTGGACACATAAGATAACCATAACGGTTGTATGATTCCTGCATCGCAGCAAGCGTCTGAGGATCATCAAAAGTATATCCTGAAAAATAATCCCTCACCCGATCCACATTCCCAGAAAATAAATGCTCAATACGGTAATAATTATTGGGATGCCCAATATCCATCGCATTTGAAATAGTGGGAACAGAAGGAACCGCCTCAAATTCACCAGATTCAAGATAATCAACAAAAGGATGATTATTATTATTCGAGACAACTAGGTGATCTATTGGTGATCCCATTTTTTGAGCAAAATAAGCCCCGGTTATATTCCCCATATTCCCGGACGGAACCGAATAAACCAAATATTGATCTTCAGACAAATCCAACTGTAAACTTGACCAAACATAATAAAAACTCTGAGGCAAAATCCTTCCCACATTAATCGAATTCGCTGACATTAGATCAAATTCTTCATTCAACGCTTCATCCATAAAAGCCTCCTTCACCATGCGCTGGCAATCATCAAAACTACCGTTCACCTCAAAAGCACGAATATTACCCCCCATAGTCGTCAGCTGAGCCTCTTGGACAGGAGAAACACCTCCCTTCGGATACAATATATTCACATCCACATTATCCATTCCCAAAAAACCATTCCCAATAGCCCCACCAGTATCACCAGAAGTAGCCACCAAAATTGTCTTCCGAACATCCTGTTCTCCCAAAAAATAATCAACACAACGCGCCATAAAACGAGCTGCAAAATCCTTGAAAGCTAGCGTCGGACCATGAAATAACTCTAGCACTCTAATATCAACTCCAGCCCCATCTTCCTCTAGTTTTTTAATAGGAACCTCAAAATCATAAGCCTCCTCACAAATTTTCCTTAAAACAGAAGTTGGAATTTCATCTTCAATAAAACGCTCTGCCACAAAAAAAGCAGTTTCAGACAAAGACTTCCCCTTTAAAAGATTCAAATCCTCTTCTGTAAAAGAAGGAATCTCTTGAGGCAGATAAAGACCTCCTCCTGGAGCCAAACCCGTCAATAAAGCTTCCTGAAATGAAACCTGATATTCCGGATCCTGAGTTGAGTAATATAACATTCTAAACAACTCTAAATATAGCACACAAAACTTCAAAAAAAAATCCGCTCATTTCTGAGCGGATTTTTATATAAATCGGACTTCTGACGATCTTATAATAGGCTTAATTATTTGAATCTCAGAGTTTCAAATACTTCGTGAGCTTGCTTTGCAGCAACACCTTCTTGATTTTCAAACGCAACAGACTCTACTCGAACCAATCCTCCAGTATTTGGATTTAGAGCATAGTAGATAAAGTATACATTCTTTCCTTTCCCAAATGTTTCTCGGTAAGTAAGGTAATACGTAAAGTCATTTTGTTTCGTCTGTCTCCAAAAGAAATCATATACCTTCGCCTCTCCTACACTTATAGAATCTCGGTAATCTCTAGCTGATGAAAGCACACATGTACGAAAATTAGTTTCTGTACATTTTGTATCAGGAAATTCTAATACTCGAAAGGCAAGAGAAGTATTCGCTGATCGATACGCTCCATTTGCATCACTCGTATATCCTAGATCATTAGAAAATTGAATGGCCTTTGAATCAACAACGTAATCCGTCGCCACATCTTGGTGTTCAATTACTTGAGATCCATACTGTCCCAAATGAACAGGATCTTTATACGTGTATTGTCCATTTCGGACTACCCATCGATTACTCGTTCTTGTATTTTCAGATCGAGCAGAGTCTCCATCGTTATAATAAACTTCTCCATTAACTCCAACTACACCTCTATCAGTTGTTGGAACTTGATATTTAGCAACTTCGTTATATCCTCGTTCGTCTTGTCCAAGTCGTCGAGAAGTTGGTCGAACTCGTAGGTTTTTATACGTTCGAGCACTATGTCCATTTCGGAAGACATGATACCGTTTTACCGAATCTCCAGATTGAGATTGTTGATACAGCTGTTGGTGGTACGATCGAGCGGAAGCAAACACACCAGTGGTTACTATTCCCCCCAATAGCACAAGACCGAGTACGATCGTCAGATTTTTTCGCATTATGCAAAGTGGATTAAAAAAATTGAAAAACTAACAAAACTGAAACAAAGAAAGGGCACAAAGCCTACAATCACAAAGTAAATCAGTTTTATTTTTATTTTTACGAAACGGATTATTAACGGCTTTATGGAATTTGTCAAAACCTTTTGCTACAGATTCCAAACAATTCAAAACTTAAAAAAATCAATATACCACTTTCACACTTCATATCACCTGTTTTCCAGGTGTAAAAATCTCCCTCTTACTTAGAAAAAAACAAAGAACTATAAAGCTTCCGAAGCAATAAAGTACTATGTAAAATACTTCCATCTATACGTTCTGAATCAATTAAGATACGAAATAAATCAAAAGAATTTAAATCTCTAAATAGCAACACGCCCTTTCGTTTTCCCGAGGTATGTTCATACATAGCAAAATAACCAATCCCATCCTTGTAGCTATCACTTCTATCTAAATCTAAAGGTACAAAAGACTGTGAAAGCAATTTATAACCTTCCTCTTTTTGAAATAACTCCTTTGCTTCTCGTTCCAAACAACGACGCAACGTAACACTTCTATTCTCAGTACATCGATAATTAGTTTTTTCAATCTCTATACCATTTCCATTTCCACGAAATCCAACCCCATCATCCTGTTCATCACGAACTCTCCTAATATTCTGAGGAACCGAAACACTCAACCCCAATGAGTCAAAACGAAAATATTCAAATAAATTATCTGAAACTTCACTATTATTTCGATTTTCTTTTCTAAATCCAGCCTGAGATCGAAATCTAGTATTCTCAACCACTTTTCTCCTGGTAGTAGTCGGAGCCTTAGATTTACTAACAGATTTTATCGAAGTAAAAACCGTATACGCCACCTTTATATCACGGCCAACCGAATCTCGCTCTCCCCCACCATCAAAAACCAAATACCATAAATATCCCTGTACAGGACTTGTAAAACCAACCACCATAACATTCCTATCGTTTGACTGAAGAGAAAACTGCTCCACCACATATTCTCTTGATTGATTTGCTTGATCAGATTTTCGCTGCACATTATCCAGAGAAAACCGTCCATCACTTTTTTGACTCAAAAACTCCAGACGAGAGTCCTCTTCCATAAAAGTTCGTGCAAAATCACTCGTCTGTTTACGAACACAATTACGCAAATGAGCTGAACCAGACGAACACTTAATACCAGACGATTGAAGAGAAATAACTTCTCCATTGTTTTCAAATCCAACCATCCCCATCATCTCAGTCAAAGTATCTGATTCTTTTTCAAAATCCTCAGGCATAACCAATTCTATACGATCATTAACCAACATATATTTTCGATACCCAGGAATCCTCTGATCTGTAGACGTTTCTAAAACAGAAACACGTCGTCCATGGATTCTATCTCGGGTAAGAATTCTATCTCTATTTATAATTTGAATTCGCTGACGAATATTATCCCTTCTATTCACCCCATCATAAATAGAACGAGTCGGGCGTTCATACTGCTCTGGCGAATCATATACATCCATAACCGCTCCCACCAAAACATTTCCTCCCAACAAAAATAAACCAAAAGCCAAAAACAAAAAACGCATCATTAAATACAACATACAGTATCCGCCCCCCAACAAGCAAACACAAATAAAGAAGAGTATGAATTCATAATTTCCTCACTACCAATAAACACAAATTTAAAACCAAATCCTCAACGCGCCCTACTAAGTAATCTTCAATACATACTGCTTATACCATAACTCAATAGTGTCAGCCGCAGCCCCTACCAATTCCTCAAGTAAAGCTCTATATTTACGAATTTGTGCAATAAGCGCTTCATATTTATCAGCAGAAAATGATTTGTGACCAATCATCCGATCCGCTGCACGAGAAATAGATCGAATCTCTTTATGAAAAAACCGATCCAACTTTGTCTTCTGCTTTGCAGGTTCAGGAACAAAAAACTTTTTATTACTTTTATTTCCAAGAATCAATTTACCAACTGAATCTGAAATATTCGCCCAAGAAAAAACCACTGTTGAATCATCTCCAGTTGTTTGATCATCTCCATCCCCAGCACCATCTTCATGCACTGCTTCTACAATTTTTTCAATCCCATCAAGCTTAATTCCGTCTATAATACTCCCTGCATCAGTCGATTCTAGGACTGATACATCCGTTTTTTCCACGGATTCAATTAATTCTTGAGACATAATATAACTCTATTTTACACCAAAGTATGGGAAAATACAATGAAGTCAAAAGAAAAGTACTACTTATTAATAAAAAACCAAAAACACAATTAAATCCAGATAGACTTACAAAACAAAGAAAAAGTATAAAATTTTAAATAAAATCATTACCAAGCCCCCAAAACACGCACTCCTGCTACTACTTGTTCCAGTTCTGGTAAGTATTTTCTAAAATCATCTATCCCAATCTCCGCATCCATAAAAAACCAATATCCACCATATTTTGGATCTTGAGCTCTACGAGAATCTAATTTCGTAAGATTGATATCATTTTGGGCCAAGAAACCCAGGACTTCCGCTAACGATCCTGATTTATCCTCAGAAAACCAAACCGCAAAACTCACCCCACTTCCTCCAACCAGTGCATCCACACTTCTTTTTTCAAGTAAAACAAACTTGGTTCTATTTCCAGGCAATTGAAGATCTTTCTCTAGAATATCGAGTCCCAATCCCTCCGCTAAACCAATCGAACCAATTGCCCCCGAATATACATCTCCATCCTGAAGGATCTGACGCCCAGCACGAGTCGTAGAACTAGCATTGATCATTTCTACATGTGGCAAATTTACTACGACCCAATCCTTCACCTGAGCCAAAGCCTGAGGATGTGAATAAATCTTCTTCAACTCCTTGAGCTTCGCTCCAGGTAATCCCAACAAATGCTGTCCAATAGACATTTCTCTCAACTGTACAATCCGAACATCCCCTGACACAAACAATCCATCCAAGGTATCAAACACCGATCCACGAGTAGAATTTTCATACGGAACGACCCCAAAACGAGCTTTCCCTTTATTTAATAATCCAAATACCTCAAAAATATTATGCACGTACCCAATTACTGGTTGTTCGGTATTCGTTGCTAGTGATTGCTTTTTTTCATCAATATTTACGGTTGTATCTGCAAGGCCCAAATCTTGAACAAATTTCTTACTCGCTTCATCTGTATGAGAATACTGATCCCCAAACACCACCAAGTCTAACCCCTCCAACTCAGGCTCCAATACAGGAGCCACATAAGCCTTCATAAATCGTTGAGAATGAACAAAAGATTCACGACAGAAGCAATCCCCTAAATACCCTGAAATAGAATCAAACTCTCGTTCCAGAGCGACTGCATCTTCCCCCTGAACCAGCCCAAGATACTCATGAGCTACCTCCGTAAATACCGCAGAAAAAGCAATCCCCTCTTTATTCTGCGTCGCAATATTGGCATACAGATCTCCACTCTGAGCAAACATACGCCCCATGACTTCCAGCTTCAGCTTGTAGGAAGCGGTAGAATACTCCATCAATTCCTTCATATCATACCCCAATCGTCTCAACGTCTCCCCCATCACAAACTCAGAAAAATGAGATACATTTTGTATAACCCCCATAAGTCGGTCATGATCTTGAGCACTTTTTTTGATCAAATCAAATTCAGAAAACAAATCCAACACAGATTCCAAAGACGTATTGTTAATTCGTTCCGGCACATAAAAAACCTTTTGCCCACGAATATCCTGCATCGGACCAAACAACGGATGCATCCCAATAACTTGCGCACAAGAAGAACACATTTTTTGTACAAAACTAGTCTTAACCGAAGTAAAATCAGCCCATACCTGATCTTTTTTCGCATAAGGAACCATTTCCTCCATGACTTGCTCCGTGACGGAGATCGGAACGGCAAAAATAACAAGATCACACTCTTGAACAATTTTTTTATTCGTAATATCAGTATTCCTCCCTGATACAAGCACCTCCAGCTTACTGCCTTTCTGTCTTTCAGCCGAGCTCCCTCTATTTTCAAAATATTCCGCAAAACAAGCCCCCAAACCATTCGTCCCTCCAATAATTCCTATAGATCGTATATTCATCACGCTCCATCGTATTCAGCTTCAACAAAATCTCAATCTAGAGTCTTCGTTCCTTAAAGATCATTACATACATGTGACAAAGTCAAACTACCAGATGGTCGAATCGTAATAACTAAATTCTGGCGAGGTGAGCCTTCTACAAATCCTGCCATATCCGATCTATTCGGAGCAGCAATCCCAGCGTCAATCAATTTTTTAAATCTTCCTCGCACAAAAGATAAAGCTGTTTGCTGTTGATTAGAAGATTTCATAAATTGTTTACGAATATCCGGTGGAGCCTGCATACCTTTTATCTCAAGATTAAATTTCAAATTCTTACCTGATATTCGAGGACCTGAAGGTCTAATACCACTCATAGCAAGTTGTCGAGAAATAATATTATAATAAATTTTTTGTATTACAACCTTGTCAGCAAGCTTTTTTACCTCTGGAACTACCGGTTTATCTTCGTACTCATCCCCCCCAGGATTCCCGTTATCTTCCAATGGTTTCAACTTCGTCGTAACAGATCCATCAGAAGAATCTGAAATCGCGCCCAATTTACCATCACTCCCGGACTTACGTATCACGGTACAAAAAGCATCAAACTGCTTCTCATTCAAGCCTAGAATCCCTTGTTGCTCGAGGATACGTGCTACCGCATCAACACCACCATCTACCTTCACAGACTGACTCTTGAAGAAATCTGATAAACTAATATCTCTTTCTTCCCACAGTATCAGACTCACCGCTTTAGTAATTGAATTTTCATCCATCGGCTGAACCCAAGGATCACCCAAGAGCGAATTCATATGTCCCGTAATCAGATTTTGCTTCTCCGAAGAATATTCCAATTTTTTTGCTTTTGCGATAGTGGAACCTATTGGACCACCTAGAAATTCAGCTCGTTTAGCAATACGACCAACCGCCTCAGCATCACCTCGTATCGCCATCAATACTTCATCTAGTTTTTGTCCGGGCTGTAATTCAAAAGAAAGTGGAATTTTTACATTACTAAAATCTAAGGCTTTAAAATCTTCAATAGTTTTAATTTTCAATAATTCCTCAAGAGATATAGCTACCCCTTCTAACGCACCAACATCACACGCATCAAATCCATATCCTAATAACGCAGACTCAATCAGTTTCGTTTTCTGAGCCTCAGAAATCCCTCCTTCCTCAATCTGTCCAACTTGCTCTTTAATAGCCCCAGGGATTGATGATTCTTGCAATCCTAATTCGTTCAACAACTCCAATCCAAGATCCGTACTCCCCCCCTTACTAAGTTCAAAAACAATTCTCAATAAATTTTCAGACACTACCTCTGAATCAATTCCAAAATCAAAAGAAACCTTCGACCCCTCCTCCACTACATTAGATATCTCTACCCCTGGAACAAAAGCCTCCAACTCAGACTCCAACAATGATTTTTCATTTTTTATTTCCTTGATTTCATCATGACTTGCTGGAGGCAAAATAGTACGAACAACAACATTTTCGTCATCTGGTTGAGTTGTCACAATATCCAACGGCATCCAATACTCTCCTACACTTCCCCCCTTATCATCCAACACCATCACAAGATAAGAAGGATCTATCTGTCCTTTCACCGAAAGCAACTGTAGTTCGCTTGGAAGTCGAACAATAGTTCCTGCTGGGAAACTTTTTCTTCCATTATCATCATTTATTCCAGCATTAGGATCTAAATATCCATCCTTAGAAGTTGGAACTTTTTCTCTATATTTTAGTACAAAAGAATCTCCATCTTCCGTCTTAGAAATAAGTTCAAATTTCTCCTCTAAATATGGATCTGAGTAATCATCTTTTTTCACGACAAGTTCTTTTTCCAGAGGATTTAGTTCAAACTCATACTCTTGATCAAGCATTACCGTTGCAGGTAATTCATTATGATATTCAGTCGTATTATTAATCGAATTCAACAATGTTCCCTTACGAAATGTTTTAATAGAAAATTGTAATGGTGGATACACCAATGTCTTCAAATATGCATCTTGATCTACTCCTCTCGGAGGATTTTCTAGAACATTTTTTATAAATTCTTTAAATTTCGCATACTGCGCATCATCAACCGTGACCGAAAAACCAGAGAAAAACAAAGGAAAGAGCAGGTA